>CALHWR010000163.1 GCA_938036665.1 uncultured Collinsella sp.
GCTCCGCACCCTTGCGGGTTCGAATCCCTCCGCTTGCCCACGAAAAAGCGCTCCAGGTTCATAAGAGCCTGGAGCGCTATGTTCTTTGGGGCTGGGACGGAGGGATTCGAACCCCCAACAGCCGGCACCAAAAACCGGAGTTCTACCGTTGAACTACGTCCCAATGTCTGGTGTTGCTCAAAAGCAACTCGTCTAGTTTACCTAATCTGCGAGGGCATCGCAAACGCCATCGAGAAGGCGGACGGCGAGGGTCTGCGCGTCGCTTGCGGTAAAGGTGCCGTTGTAACGCGTCATGCCGGTGAGCTCGATGCGAATTCGTGCCGGCTTTTGCTGTGCGGCAACATTGGCGGTACGGATGCGTTGGGCCAGGTTGTGGCACTCGGCGAGGGCGATCGTGGCGCGCGGGGCGGCGTCTGCAGGCAACTCGTCGCTTGCGATCTCGAGCACCAGGTCAACGTCGGTCGGAACCTCGGAATCGCAAAGCATCATGCCGCTGCTGTCGGTCGTCGCCGTGGCGATGTTCCACATGCGCGATGCTACGCTGCGCGCAATGGGGTCCTCGCCGATGACGGCAATCTGGAAGCGCTCGAGCACGTTGGCGGCGCGAGCAAAACCGATGCGCGATTCGGCCTCGGTGACCGAGGGCTTGCCCTCCCACACATGGTGCAGGCGGTTGATGTAGGCGTAGGTGTCCTGGAAGGCCATGCCGTCGGCAAACAGGCCGACATTTTCCTGGAACTGCTGCAGGGCGGCCTCGGTATGCGGACCAAAGTAGCCGTCGTCTTCGCCACAGGCAAAGCCCAAAACGTTGAGAGCGCGCTGCAGGGCCTTGACGTCGGCGCCGTGAAAATTGGGCATGCGAAGGTAGAGCGTGCGGTCGCCCAACTTGTATGAAGCGTCTACAAGGGCGCTCCAGCAGGGGATATCGACAGCATAACCGGCCGCAAGGCCGCTATCGAGCCTAAACGTGCCAACAGCCTGCTCGGTGGTGGTGCCAAAGCGCTTGTCGGCGACCTCGTCGGCATCGATGGTGTAACCGAGCTGCAGAAGGCGGGACTGAACATCCTCGACGGCTGCTCCCCGCATGCCCGTGGTAATAGGTTCCATGAACGAACCCCTTTCGGCGTACGATTCGTACTATTTTGAGCGCGTGTCGGATAGACAACGCGAGACAATGCATAAACATACACTCAACAGTGTAGCAACTTGTACCCAAACGCGCTGCCCACAGGTTTTGTGACCCCCGCTAGTTGAGACGCTCCACAAAGAAATCTGCCATGGAGAGGAACAGCTCGCGTGCGTGCGGGTCAAGTTCAACGTCCTCGATGGCAGCCTTGGCTTTTGCGGTCAGGTCCAGCGCGTAGGCGTGAGCATATTCTATGGAGCCGGTCTGCTGGAAGATCTCCACGGCACGCGCGAGCTGCGCGGGGTCCTCGGTGCCCGAGGAAAGAATGGCCTCGACCTCGTCGTGATAGCGCTCATCCGACAGGGCATGCACAGCGACGAGCGTGCGCTTGCCCTCGGTGATGTCGGTGCGGAAGTCCTTGTTAGCGGCTTCTTTGGTGCCGACCAAGTTGAGCAGGTCGTCCTGAATTTGAAAGGCAAGGCCAGTGTGCAGGCCAAAGGCGCGTAGCGCCTCGACCTGCTCTTTGCTGCCGCCACCGATAATGGCTCCGGCGGCAAGTGGCGTGGCTCCGCTGTAATACGCGGTCTTGTGCGTGGCCATGTCCAGGTAGTCATCAACCGAGATATCAAAGCGCTTGTCACGGACCCAGCCCAGGTCGAGCGCTTGGCCCTCGATGGTACGGACGATCATCTCGGTAAGCTCGTGGAGCACGCGAAGCTTCACGTCTGCGTTGAGCGTGGGGTCGTCGAGAACCGTCTTGGTGACCATGGTGAGCGCCAGGTCACCGCAGTTGATGGCAAGACCGGTACCCTCGGTAAGGTGCATGCAGGGCTTGCCGCGACGAATCTGTCCGTTGTCGGCGATGTCGTCGTGGATGAGTGCGCCCGACTGAAAGTGCTCGATGGCCGCCGCGGCGCTGCGGGCGCTCTCAAAGCTACCGCCCACTGCGGTTGCGGCGAGCATGCAGATGAGCGGGCGGTGGCGCTTGCCAGCGTTTGCCGTAAATGCCGAGAGCGGGGTATACAGGTAGCGCTCGATATCGGCGGAAGTCGCCTGTCCGTCAAAGAACGTGGCCAGATAGTCGTTAATCTGGTCAAAGTGCTGGGCTAAAAAGCTGGTAAACGGACTGGACACGGGTTCTCGCATTCTTTGATAGGTTGCATCGTTGCATTATGCAGACAACATATTGCCACATTAGGGCGTCGAGCGCGGCGGTTGAAGACGATTGGTCCATGCGGCCGCAAGTGCAGTAGGGGCTTGGCTAGATAAGCCCAAAGTGTTCGAGCGCGGTGACGACGCCGTCGTGGTCGATGCTGTCGGTGACATAGTCGGCCTTTTCCTTGAGGAAGTCCGGTGCATTGCCCATGGCGATGCCGACGTCGACGGCGTTCATCAGCGAGATGTCATTGCTGGCGTCGCCGATGCCGTATACGGTTCCGTGGTGGGGATCGAGGGCGTCGAGTACGGACTGGATACCCTCGCGCTTGGTGCATTCGCGAGGCGAAATCTCGGTCACTTCGAGCTCGAGCTCGTTAAAGCAGAGCAGCGGCTCAAACGCTTGATCCTGAGCGATGCGGTTGGCAAGCGACGTGGACATTAAGATCTTGTAGGCGCTGTAATGTTGCAGCTGCGTAATTGCATCGCCCACGGTGCGGGCGTATCCCGGAGCGTCGGGCGCATCGGCACTCATGCGAACGACGCCATTGAGTCCCTCAAAACGAATCACTTCGTCCGATTGCTCAAGAATGGGAGCAAGGCGCTGCAGCATGCCGGGCGTCATCGCCAAATCGCGAATCACGTGTCCCTCAAGTTCGACATAGCCACCCGCGAGGCAGACGATGCCGGTCCAGGGCAGCTCGAGCAGCTTTGGATGGATGCAGCTCAGCGTGCGCCCTGTGCAGATAAACGCCATATTGCCCTTGGCGACAAAATCACGGATGGCTTGCGAGACCGCTTCATTGGGATAGGGGGAGAGGTCTCGCTCGCTCTCGGGAAGCTCTTGTGCCACTCGAGGGTCTTGCCAGGCGAGTGTTCCGTCGATATCGAAGAAGCAGATATCGCCGCGCTTATGGGCTGCGCTGGCGGCAGGGGAGGCCGAGGTGGTGGACACAAATCCCGGCTCGAGGCCCATGATCTGGTCAAAATGCTCTTTAACGCGGGGAACGGAGATGCCAATAATCACCTGGGCGGTCTTGCCCGTAATGATGAGGCCCTTGGCGCCCACCGCGACAAACGACGCATTATCTGCAACGATGGAAGGGTCTGCGACCTCGACGCGCAGGCGCGTGGCGCAGTTGGTTGCGCCCACGATATTGCCAACGCCACCTAAAAGCTGAATTACCCGCTCAGCGAGGACGTGATCTTGATCGGATTGAATACTGACCTCGCCATTGGGAGATTGCTCTTTGGCAAAGCCGCTTCCCGTTAAACGATCGATTGCCGCGCGATTGGAGACATGATCCTCGCGGCCCGGCGTCTTAAGGTCATAGACCAAGATGAGTGCTCGAAAACTAACAAAAAAGATGAGGCTAAAGGCAAGACCGATACCGAGCGCCAAAAGGTAGGAGCCGGCATGCATTCGCATGAGTGGGATGAAGTTGAAGGCCGTCATTTCCATGAGACCGCCCGAGAAGATGCCGACGATGCCAAAGAAGTTCATGGTCATGGCAAGGCAGGAGGACAGGACGGCGTAGAGCAAAAAGAGTCCGGGATAGGTGAACATAAAGAGAAACTCGAGCGGCTCGGTGACGCCGCAGACCACCGAGGCGACGATGGCGGGCAAAAGGATGACCTTAAGGCCGGCGCGGCGTTCGGGTTTGGCGGTGAAATAGAATGCTGCCGCGATGGCGGGAAGGCCAAAGAGCTTGCCCCAGCCGGTGGCGGTAAAACCTGCCCAGGGCGCAAGTTCATTTAAAGGGCGCGTGCTATGGGAGAGAATGGGGAGCAGGTTGGTCCACGTGGCGTAAATACCGTCGTGAATGACCAGATTGTCGTAATAGATGGGCATATAGAGCAGATGGTGCAGTCCCATGGGCTCGAGCGCTCGCTCCAAAAACACAAAGATGCCCACGCCGAAGGGGCCGACGCCCGCAAGTGCGTGGCGCAGCGTTTCGGTCACAGCGTATGCGAAGGGCACGATGGCGGCCGAGATGGCGGCAAGGGCAAACACGGCAAAAAAGCTGATGAGGTAGACCAGCGAGGAACCCGAGAAGGTGCCGAGCCAATCGGGAACCTTGGCATCGTAGAAGCGGTCATGGATGGCGACGACGGTTGCCGATACCGCCAGCGGGCCGATAATGCCGGTGTCGAGCGTCTTGATGCCGTCGATGACGGTGATACCGCTGGCGGGGGTCAAAGATGATGGGTACTTAAGCCCAAGGTTGTCTCCGCTCAGCTTAATGATCTCGCTCAAAAAGAAGCAATAGGCAAAATAGGCCACGAGTGCCTCGAGGCAGCAGCGCGCCGGTTGCTTTTGGGCAAGACCGATAGGCAGCGCTACGGCAAAAAGGAGCGGGAGACGTTTAAAGACCGTCCACGAGCCGCGCTGGATGATGGTCCAGAAAACGTACCAAGGGGTTCCGTATACGGCGAGGTCACCGACGATGTCTACGGTCGTGGCGAGGGCGGAGATGCCGACCATGAGGCCTGATATAGAAAACAGCATGGCGGGCGCGAACATGGCTCCGCCAAAACGTTGGATTTTCTGCAGCATAATATGCCTTCCGGATGCAACATGCTGTGCGAGCAAGAACGTTTAAACAATGAACTCATTGTAGAGGACTGGCTGCTTGCCGCATTGACGGTTTTGATTCGGTCCGATTTGGGTTTCGGGGGAACCGTCGACGGTAAATAATCCGTGCTTTACCGATAATCGGTTTAAACAACTTTAAGAAATGCTATCGTGCCTAGCCATACATATTCATTAGAGGTGAAATCATGCCAAAAGCGATTTACGAAGGAATCTACCGCGAGATCCGTTCGCGCATCATCAACGGGACCTATGCGTTTCAGGAGATGCTGCCAACCGAAGCCGAGCTGACCGCGGAGTTTGGCTGCACGCGCAATACCGTTCGACGCGCCTTGAGCATACTGGCCGACCAGATGTTTGTGCAGCCTATACACGGCAAGGGCGTGCGCGTTATTTGGCTTAAGGGCGAAACCGATATGCTGGGCGCACTCGAAGAGGTTGAGTCGTTTGGCGAGTTCGCAAAACGCAACAATGCCGTCGCATCGACCGAGGTCAAGTCTTTTGAACATTTGATTTGCACTGAGCAACTCTCTCGTCGCCTGGGCTTTAAGGTGGGCGAGGAGCTGATTCGCGTCGTGCGTGTCCGAAGCCTCAACGGCAGTGCTCGCCAGGTGGACCACGGCTACTTTTTGGAGTCGATCGCCAAGGGCCTGACGCCCGAGGTCGCCGAGAAGTCCATCTACGACTATCTGGAGCACAAGCGCGGCATCAAAGTGATGGCGAGCCGCCGTACGGTGAGTGTCGAGCTCGCCAACGATGAGGACTGCAGCTACTTGGACCTTGGCAAGTACAACTGTGTCGCCGTCATGGAGAGCCAGTCGTACACTTCGGACGGCATCTTGTTCGAGGTCACGCATGCCCGCACGCATCCCGAGATCTTCCACTACCGCGTCAACTCCAAGCGATAGCCGGCTAGCTCGCAGCCTGACGAGACTCATGCCCTCAAAGCGAAAACGCCCGGTCAAACCGACGATGCATCGGCTTGATCGGGCGTTTTCTCTGCATTCGATAACAAATAATTGTTTATACAAAACTTGTCAAGTATCAAGTTGAAATTACCGTTCACCGAAGTTTTTCTACCGCTCTAGTAATACTTGTTCAAACAACTAGCCAAATAGCGTATTGTGCAAATCAGCAAAAGGGGCAAAGTCCCCGAGCCAATCTCCGAAGGCGGCGGCAAAGGGTGCCGCCACGGTGTGAAAGGGTGGATTGTAATGAAGAACGAAATGAGCAGAAGGCAGTTCCTGGGCTTTGCTGGTTCCGCGGCTGCGGTTCTTGGTCTGGGTCTCGTGGGCTGCGGTGGTTCTGCCGGCTCCGGCTCCTCTGCTTCTGGTGACGCTGCCGAGGTCTACTTCCTCCAGTTCAAGCCCGAGGTCGACAAGGAGTGGAAGGAGATCGCCAAGGCGTACAAGAAGGAGAAGGGCGTCGAGGTCAAGATCGTGACCGCCGCCTCCAACACCTACGAGGAGAAGCTCAAGTCCGAGATGTCCAAGAGCTCCGCTCCGACGCTGTTCCAGGTCAACGGCCCCACCGGCCTTAAGAACTGGAAGGACTACTGCGCCGATCTTTCCGACACCAAGCTCCGCGGCGAGCTCATCGACGACTCCCTGGCGCTGCAGTCCGACGGCAAGGATCTGGGTATCGACTGGGTTCAGGAGAGCTACGGCATCATTTACAACAAGGAGCTCCTCGAGAAGGCCGGCTACAAGGCCGAGGACATCAACTCCTTCGACAAGCTGAAGGCTTGCGCCGATGACATCCAGGCCCGCAAGGACGAGCTCGGCGTTGACGGTGCCTTCACTTCCGCCGGTATGGATGACTCCTCCAGCTGGCGCTACACCACGCACCTCGCCAACCTCCCGCTCTACTACGAGTTCGAGAAGGAGCACAATCAGGAGGACGACGAGATCAAGGGCGAGTATCTCGACAACTTTAAGCAGATCTTCGACCTGTACATCACCGACTCCACCTGCGATCCTTCGCAGCTCGCCTCCAAGACCGGTGACGACGCCACCAACGAGTTCGCAACCGGCAAGGCCGTCTTCTATCAGAACGGCTCTTGGGCCTACGCCGACCTCACCAAGGCCGGTATGACCGACGACCAGCTCGGCATGCTGCCGATCTACATCGGCGTCGACGGCGAGGAGAACCAGGGCCTGTGCTCCGGCGGCGAGAACTACTGGTGCGTCAGCTCCCAGGCTTCCGAGGATGCCCAGAAGGCCACCGAGGACTTCATGTATTGGTGCGTCACTTCTGACACCGCCACCAGCATCATCGCTGACAAGATGGGTCTGACCGCCCCGTTCAAGAGCGCTAAGGAGACCACCAACGTCTTCTCTCAGCAGGCCGTTGCTATGGCCAAGGACGGCAAGAAGACCGTCGCTTGGGACTTCGTTTACATCCCCTCCGAGGAGTGGAAGAAGAACCTCAAGCAGGCTCTCATCGCTTATGCTGCCGACAACACCAAGTGGGACGGCGTCAAGAACGCCTTCGTCGATGGCTGGAAGACCGAGAAGGCTGCTTCCGAGTAAGCAGTTGCTGCCCAAGCTATCTGATTAGCGACAGGGGGCGGGCAGACGTAGGTTTGCCCGCCCCCTGCATATTGAAAGGACCCTTCTATGGGCAAAGCACTCAAGCGCTGGTGGCCGCTCTTTATGCTGCCCACGTGCCTGGCGTTTATGATCGGGTTCGTGATTCCCTTTATCCAGGGTTTCTATCTCTCGTTCTGCCAGTTTATTACCATCAATAACGCGCACTTTGTCGGTATCGAGAACTACGTGCGCGCGCTGTCCGATCCGCAGTTCTCCACGTCGTTCTTCTTTACCGTGGCGTTTGCCTTCCTGTCGACGGTGCTCATCAACGTGATCGCGCTGGCCATTGCGCAGGCGCTCACTCGCAAGGCGCTCAAGGGCACCAACATCTTCCGTACGATTTTCTTTATGCCTAACCTGATTGGCGGCATTGTACTGGGTTACATTTGGCAGATTCTGATCAACTGCCTGCTCTCCAACGTGGGTGCCCAGCTTATCGCCCTCAACTCCGCCGCTGGCTTCTGGGGCCTTATCATCCTGACCCTGTGGCAACAGGTCGGCTACATGATGATCATCTACATCGCCGGTCTGCAGTCCATTCCGTCTGACTACATCGAGGCCGCCAAGGTCGATGGCGCTACGGCATGGCAGACGTTTTGGAAGGTTAAGATCCCCAACCTGATGCCGACCATCACCATCTGCCTGTTCCTGTCCATCACCAACGGCTTTAAGCTGTTCGACCAGAACCTCGCCCTTACCGGTGGCGCCCCGGCGCACTCCACCGAGATGCTCGCCCTGAACATCTACAACACGTTCTATTCGCGTGCTGGCATCGCATGGCAGGGCATCGGTCAGGCCAAGGCAGTTATCTTCTGCATCCTGGTTGTCGCTATTTCTATGATCCAGCTTAAGGCCACGAGGTCCAAGGAGGTGCAGCAGTAATGAAACGCGATAAGGCTATCAACCGCGCGCTCTCGATCTTCTTTACGATCCTGTCGCTCGCATGGATCTACCCCGTGTTCATGATTGCGCTCAATTCCTTTAAGAAAGCGACCGCAATCAGCACCACCACGGCGTTCGATCTGCTCACGCCCGAGACGTTCAACGGCCTCGCAAACTACGTGCACGCTCTGAACGAGCAGGGCTTTGCCTCGGCGTTTATGTACTCGCTCATCATCACGGTCACGTCGGTCGTGCTGATTCTGGTGTGCTGCTCCATGTGCGCTTGGTACGTGGTGCGCGTCAACAGCAAGATCTCGAACTTCTTCTATTACCTGTTCGTCTTCTCGATGGTCGTACCGTTCCAGATGCTCATGTTCACGCTGTCCAACCTCGCGGACCGCATCGGCTTTAACACGCCGTTTAACATCTGCTTCATCTACCTCGGTTTTGGCGCGGGCCTCGCGGTCTTTATGTTCGCCGGCTTCGTCAAGAACATCCCGCTCGAGATTGAGGAAGCGGCCATGATTGACGGCTGCAACCCGGTCCAGGTGTTCTTTAAGATCGTTCTCCCCATCATGAAGCCCACCTATCTTTCGGTCGGCATCCTCGAGACCATGTGGGTCTGGAACGACTACCTGCTGCCCTACCTTACGCTCGACTCCACCAAGTACAAGACCATTCCTATTTTGATCCAGTACTTCCGCGGCGGCTATGGCCACGTCGAGCTCGGCCCCATGATGGCCTGCATCATGATGGTCGTTGTCCCCATCGTCATCATGTACATCTTCTGCCAGAAGTACATCATCGACGGTGTGGTGGCAGGTGCCGTCAAGGGCTGATGCCGTAACTGTTTTGCAAGTTTTGGCGGCGCCCCTCAGCGCGGCGCCGCGTATCGAAAGGTAGAGACATGGCCGAGATCGTTCTCAAACATGTTCAGAAGGTGTATCCCAACAACGAGTCAAAAAAGAAGGGCTTCTTTGGCAAAAAGAAGAAGACCGAGGAGAAGAAGCACAACCTCAAGGTTACCGAGGACGGTGTGCTCGCTGTAGAGGACTTCAACCTCACCGTTCACGACCAGGAGTTCATCGTCCTCGTTGGCCCCTCTGGCTGCGGTAAGTCCACGACGATGCGCATGGTCGCCGGCCTAGAGGACATCACCTCCGGCGACGTGCTCATCGACGGCAAGCGCGTCAACGACGTGGCGCCCAAGGACCGCGACATCGCCATGGTGTTCCAGAGCTACGCTCTGTACCCCAATATGACGGTGTACGAGAACATGGCGTTTACGCTTGAGCTCAAGAAGGTCCCCAAGGACGAGATCGACCGTAAGGTTCGCTCCGCTGCCGAGATCCTGGGTATTACCGAGTACCTCGACCGTAAGCCCAAGGCGCTCTCTGGCGGCCAGCGCCAGCGCGTCGCCATCGGCCGCGCCATCGTGCGTGACCCCAAGGTCTTCCTGATGGACGAGCCGCTGTCCAACCTGGATGCCAAGCTTCGTAACCAGATGCGCGCCGAGCTCATTAAGCTGCGTCACGAGATCAAGGGCACCTTCATCTACGTTACCCACGACCAGACCGAGGCTATGACCCTCGGCGACCGCATCGTGGTCATGAAGGACGGCGTCGTCCAGCAGATCGCCACGCCGCAGGAGGTCTTCAACCATCCCGCGAACATCTTCGTCGCCGGCTTCATCGGCGTGCCGCAGATGAACTTCTTCGATGCCCAGCTGGTGCGCTCGGGCAACGGCTTTACTGTCAAGACCGAGGATATGAACGTGGCGCTCGCCCCGGAGACTTGCGCTCAGCTTGCCCTCAACTGGGACGGCGGCGACGTGAAGGAGATTACGGCCGGCGTGCGCCCCGAGCAGATTCTGCTTGCCGACAAGGACGAGGAGGGTGCGCTCCAGGGCACCGTCGAGGTGACCGAGCTCATGGGCTCGACCGAGCATGTCCACGTGACTGCTCCCGACGGCCAGTTTGTCCTGATCATTCCCGTCGTCGACCTCGAGGCCAAGGGCGCGCTCAAGGCGGGCGACCCCATCTGGTTCAAGTTCGAGAAGAACGCGACCCACCTCTTCGATAAGGTCTCTGGCAAGAACCTTATCTAGGCCCGGTGCAACCAGGCCCTTCCTTTGGGCGACTGCGGCTTTGCCATCCTTTTGCCGCGGTCACATATAAGGCTCCCCTCCCGTCCACTGGGCGAGAGGGGAGCCTTTCTTTGTGTTGGGACTGTCTGACCGGTCGTTTGTCTCGATCTGTAACGGATAGGGCCGATTTCGGACGTTAGATGTTACAGATCGAGACGGTTCCGCCGAGCTAACCATTTCATCTAAATCTGTAACACCAAAGGCGAATTTTACCTGCTAGATGTTACAGATTGAGATAAACCCGAGGGGAGGGGCCGGTATGTCTCAATCTGTAACGGCTGGGACCGTTTTGGTTGAGTAATTGCTACGGATCGAGATTGTTTGGCCGAGTCGGATCACAGGGTAACGTGCGGGCACAAAAAACGGAGCCGTGTTGCCACGACTCCGTTTCTCAAGAGGATGGGTAAGGGGAATGAGCTAGCTCAGGTGCCAGATCTCGTCGTTGTACTGGGAGATGGTGCGGTCGGACGAGAAGGTGCCAGCGTTGGCGATATTGATGAGCGCCTTGCGCATCCAGGCGTCCTGGTCCTCGTAGTCGGCCAGTACGCGCTCCTTGGTCTGGATGTACTCCTCAATGTCGAGCAGGGCCATAAACCAGTCCTTGCCCTTAATGTCGTCGTGCAGGCGCTGCAGGCGCTCGGCGTTGCCGGTCGCCATAAAGGCGGGGTTGGTGATAAAGTCCACCAGCAGCTTGATACCGGGCTTGCGGTAGAGTGCGCTGGCGTTATAGCTGCCGTCGGCGTAGAGCTGCTCGACCTGTTTGGACGAGGCACCAAAGGTATAGATGTTCTCGTCGCCCACGAGCTCGGCAATCTCCACGTTGGCGCCGTCGAGCGTGCACAGGGTTAGGGCGCCGTTGAGCATGAACTTCATGTTGGAGGTGCCGCTCGCCTCCTTGGAGGCCAGGCTGATCTGCTCGGAGATGTCGGCGGCGGGGATCACGCGCTCGGCGGCGGTGACGTTGTAGTTCTCGATCATGACAACCTGCAGGTAGGGAGCCACGTCGGGGTCGTTTGCAATCCACTGCGACAGCGTCAGGATCAGATGGATGATGTCCTGCGCGATAGTGTAGGCAGGGGCCGCCTTGCCGCCAAAGATGATGGTGACGGGGTGCTTAGGCTTATTGCCGTTCTTGATGTCGAGATACTTCCAGATTATGTAGAGCGCGAGCATCTGCTGGCGCTTGTACTCGTGGATACGCTTGACCTGAACATCGATGATGGCGTTGGATGGGATCGTCACGCCCTGTTCGAGCGCCATGAACTGGCGCATGATGGCCTTGGCCTCGGTCTTGGTGGCGGCCAGGCGCTCAAGAACATTCTTGTCGTCGGCGAACTTGGCGAGTTTGCTCAGATCGCCGGTGCTGCGCCAGTCGGTGCCGATCACATCGTCGAGCAGGCTGGCGAGCGCGGGGTTGGCCCCATGGATCCAGCGGCGGAAGGTGATGCCGTTGGTCTTGTTGGAGAACTTCTCGGGATAGATCTCGTAGAACGGATGAAGCTCGGTGTCCTCCAGAATCTTGGTGTGGAGGGCGGCTACACCGTTGATGGAGAAGCCAAAGTGGATGTCCATGTGGGCCATGTGGACGGTGTCGTGCTCGTCAATGATGGCGACGCGCGGGTCATCGTGCTCGGCTTTCGCGATCTCATCGAGCTTGACGATAATGTCGGCGATGGCAGGGGAGACCTTCTGCAGGCTAACGAGCGGCCACTTCTCGAGCGCCTCGGCAAGAATCGTGTGGTTAGTGTAGGCGACCATGGAGCGTACGATGGTCACGGCTTCGTCAAACTCGATGCCATGCTCGGTGGTGAGCAAGCGAATGAGCTCGGGGATGACCATGGTGGGGTGCGTGTCGTTAATTTGGACCACGGCGTAGTCGGCCAGATCGTGCAGGTTGCTGCCGCGCTCGACGGCCTCGTCGATCAGGAGCTGGGCGGCGTTGCTCACCATGAAGTACTCCTGATAGATGCGAAGTAGGCGGCCCTGCTCGTCGGAATCGTCGGGGTAGAGGAACAAGGTGAGGTTCTTGGCGATCTCGGTCTTGTCGAAGTCGATGGAGCTGCCGGGGACCAGGCCGTCGTCGACGCTCGCCAGGTCGAACAGGCGCAGGCGGTTTTTGGTGGGCTGGTCGTAACCGGGCACATCGATGTTGACGAGCTTGGAGGTAACGGCAAAATCGCCGAACTCGACGGTGTAGGAGCGGTCATCGTCGACTAGGATGTCCTGCTCACCGAGCCACTCGTCGGGGACGGCCTTCTGCTGGTTGTCGACAAAGCGCTGACGGAACAGACCGTAGTGATAGTTGAGGCCCACGCCATCGCCGGTCAAGCCCAGCGTGGCGATGGAATCCAGGAAGCACGCGGCCAGGCGGCCCAGGCCGCCGTTGCCGAGCGACGGCTCGACCTCGAATTCCTCGATCTTGTTGAGGTCGTGGCCTGCGGCGGTGAGCTGGTCCTTAACTTCGTCGTAGATGCCGAGGTCGATCATGTTGTTGATGAGCAGCTTGCCGATCAAAAATTCGGCGGAAATGTAATAGAGCTTTTTCTTGCCGTTGTTGAGCGGGCAGGTGGCGGAGCGCTCCTGCACGAGTTTGACCAGCAGCTTGTAAATGCGACGGTCGTCGAGCTGTTCGAGCGAGGTGCCAAAAGACTGCTCGGCGAGTTCCATGAGGTTTATTATACAGTTTGGATGAGTTGTTGCGTTATGGCGATGTATTGAACCTGAT
>CALHWR010000164.1 GCA_938036665.1 uncultured Collinsella sp.
AAGCGTCCTAGTGTTCGCTTCTAATAAAGAAGGCCAAGATTCGGGACGCAGTTCAAAAGTAACCTGTCCCCATTGCGCCAAGCGGCGTGTGCCGTTAAGCGGACGGGGTGTTAGCGGGACCTTCTTTTGGGCATACAATTGCTATTGGCTTGCTGCGGTGAAGGCTCGTCCGCTCCGCAGTTATTTCTACAGTTAAAGGAGTATGTATGTCCGTTGAGGTCATGAGGTCTGTGATCGATGCTGCCGAGGGCCGCGTGCCCGTCGACACGCTGTTTACCAATGCGCAGATTGTCGACGTATATGGCCAGCGCGTGGCGCCCGGTAGCGTTGCCGTCAAGGACGGCGTAATCGTCGGCGTGCTCTACGACGGTCGCGACGATGCCGCCGGCACCTACGAGGCGGCTGAGGTCATTGACTGCCAGGGTCGCTATATCGCCCCCGGCTTTATCGACGGACATCTGCATATCGAGTCCTCGAACATCCGTCCCGCCGAGTATGCGCGCATGGCGGCGACGCGCGGCACCACCACTGCCGTCGCCGACAGCCACGAGATCGCCAACGTTTCCGGCCTGAACGGCCTGCGCTTTATGATCGAGGACGGCCGTCGCGCGCCCATTTCCATCAAGTACATGATGCCCTCGTGCGTGCCCGCGCTGCCCGATGAGCAAGCGGGCGCTGTGATTACCGCCGCTGACATGCAGGCGTTTTTTGCCGAGTATCCGGGCGATGTCTTTGGTCTGGGCGAAATGATGAACCTGCCGGGTGTCTTTATGGCCGATCCTGAGACCTGCGCTCGCATCGACGCTGCCAACCAGACGCCGTCCAAGCAGGTCGACGGCCATGCGCCACTTGTTGCCGGCAAAGACCTCAACGCCTATGCCGCAGCGGGTATTATCGCCGACCACGAGTCGACGATTCCCGAGGAGGCGCTCGATAAGCTGTCCCGCGGCATGTATGTGATGCTGCGCGAGGGCACGTGCAGCCACGACCTGGCCAACTTGTCGCCGATGCTGCTGGAGAACCCCGCCCGCGCCCGTCGCTGCTGCTTTGCGACCGACGACCGTGCTCCTTCCGACGCGCTTTCGACCGGTATGATCGACAATGCCTGTCGCGTGGCTATCGAGGCCGGCATCGACCCGGTGGTCGCCATCTCCATGGCGTCCCTTTCTACGGCTGAGGCATTTGGCCTGGACCACGGCTGCCGCGACCCACACGAGCTCCGTGGCGCGATCGCCCCGGGCAAGCGCGCCGACCTGCTGGTGCTCGATGACCTTACGTTTGCCAAGGCTCCGCATCGTGTTTATGCCGCCGGTGCCCTGGTGGCGCAGGATGGCACCTTTGTGGGCGAAATTGCACCCGAGATGGCCGAGGTTGCGGCCCTTGCCGATGAGCTGCGTGCTTCCGTTAAGCTGCCGAAGCTATCGCTCGACGTGTTCGACTATGCCTTTAAGCCGGGCGAGGCCGTGATCGACGTGGTGCCGGGCAAGGCCATCACGGGCATGGCTCGTCCCGAGAATGCCGAGGGCCTGCGCCGCATTATGCTGATCGAGCGCCACGGCCGCGGCTTGTCACTGCAGGCCGAGGGGGCCGACGGTGATGGCCCTGCGGGCCTGGGTCTTGTTGGCAAGCACATTGGTCGCGGCTGGGTGCGTGGCTTTACCATTACGGGCGGTGCCATCGCCTCGACGATCGGCCACGACTCGCACAACGTGTGCGTGGTGGGCGACAACGCGGCCGATATGATGGCTGCCGTCGAGGCTGTTGGCCAGGGCGGCCACGTGCTGGTGCGCAACGGTGAGGTCGTGGCGCGTATTCCGCTGGCGCTCGGTGGTCTGATGAGCGAGGGCACGGCCGAGGATGTCGCCGCGCAGCACGACGACTTTATGGTCAAGGCGCGCGCCATGGGCATCGAGCCGCCGCTCGACCCCATCATGGGCATCATCTTCCTGCCCCTGCCGGTCATCCCGACGCTCCGCATCCGCCCCGAGGGCATGTTCGACGTCACGACCTTCACCTACGCCGACTAGTCATCGGGGACGTTCTTAAACGACTATCCGTCGGGGTGGCGTGTCGCCTGACGCCGCGACCGTGAGACCTCTGGCATGTGTGAGCTATTTGCCAGGTCCTTGTAACGTTTACGCCCGCGGAGTCTTATTTGAGCTCCCTTTGGGTACGTTGGAATCGGATACACGTTCGATTCCAACAAGCCCGAAGGGAGCTTTTCTATGTTTAAACTGATTGCATCCGATATGGACGGCACATTGCTTGACGAAAACGGCCAGGTGCCTCCCGAGACCTACGAACTGATTCTGGCGCTACACGAGCATGGCGTGCATTTCGCCGCATCGTCAGGTCGTCGCTACGATCGCCTGTGCGAGTTCTTTGCGCCCGTTCGCGACAAGATGGACTTTGTCGCAGCTAACGGTGCCCAGGTCTTCGCCGACGGCAAAATGGTAGACCGCGAGGTGTATTCGCACCTGGCGATTCGAAGGCTCGCCCAGGCCGTCGCGACGTTTCCCAATTTGCATCTTGCGCTCTTTGACCGAACCAAGTCCTTTTTGCTCGATGACGAGAGCAAGTTCGTGCGCGAGGTCGATAAGGACCTTCCCAATGCCGAACGCATTTGGGAGCTGCCCGATCCCAGCGTAAATATCATCAAGGCGAGTATCTTTTGCGATGACGGTGCCGTTATGGACAGCGCCTACGTACTACAGCGCGAACTTGGTCAGCTCTTTACTTTTGCGCCTTCGGGCAACGCGTGGATCGATGCCATGCAGCCTGGTGTGTCGAAGGCCTCGGGTATCGCGCAGCTCGCGGAGCATTACGGCATTGGTCGCGACGAGGTCATGGCGTTTGGCGACTCGATGAACGACTACGAGATCATTCGCTTTGTCGGCACGGGCTGCGCGATGGAAAACGCGCGCCCCGCGCTTAAGGCGGTGGCCGATCGCGTGGTGGGTTGTAACCGCGACCACGCCGTCCAGCAGGAGCTCCGTCGCGTGCTGGAGAGTCTCTCCTAATCCGGCAGATGGGGACGTTCCTTTTCTGCCGACAGTGGGGGACGGTCCTTGCAGCTTTTTGCGAAGAGTGTCCCCAGTGACTAGTCGTTTAAGAACGTCCCCAATGACTGACCAATGACTAGGCGAGGGCGGCCATGATGGTGCGGGCGACGCCGTCGTGGTCGTTGTCGTATTCGGTGATGGCGTCGGCGGCCTCGCGATCTTCGGGCTCGGCGTTGATCATGGCCATGCCGTGGCCCGCTGCCTGCAGCATGGGGATGTCGTTGATGTTGTCGCCGAACGCCCAGGCGTTGGCGAGGCGCTCGCCCAGGTGCTCACACAGCCACGTGAGGGCCGTTCCCTTGGTGGCGCCTTCGCCCATAACCTCGATATTCATGGCGTACGAACGCGTGACCTCAATGCCTCCGAGCGTGTCGAGCGCCGCCGCGATGGCGTCGCGATCGGCCGGGTCGTGCCAGTACATGGCGATGCGTTCGAGCGTCTCGACCCCGTCGATCTTACTGTCGATATCCATGTCGATCGGTGTTCGTGTGCGCTTGAGCGAAGCCGCGATGTGGGGGTCGCCGCCACAGAACTC
>CALHWR010000165.1 GCA_938036665.1 uncultured Collinsella sp.
GGTCCGCCGCGGGCTCGGCTGCCACGGACGGCGCCGGTGCTGCTGCGGAGCCGGTTGAGGTGCACGTCGCCTCGCTCAAGGGCCCGACGTCGATCGGTCTGGTGAGGTTTATGGACCAGGCGGCGAGCGGCGAGACGGATAACGAGTTCGACTTTGCGATCAGCGCCGCAGCCGACGAGATCGTGCCCAAGGTCATTCAGGGCGATGTCGATATCGCCCTAGTGCCCGCCAACGTGGCGAGCGTGCTCTACAACAAGACCGAGGGCGCGGTGCAGGTCATCGACATCAACACGCTGGGCGTGCTGAGCGTTGTGACGGGCGATGCGAGTGTGGCCTCGTTTGGCGATCTGGCGGGCCATACCGTCTATATGACGGGCAAGGGCATCACGCCGGAGTACGTCATGAACTACCTGCTGGAGCGCGCGGGCCTGACCGGCCAGGTGACGCTCGAGTTTAAGAGCGAGCCCACCGAGGTGCTGTCGGCCCTGCTTGCCGATCCGTCTGCTGTGGGCGTGCTGCCCGAGCCGTTCAAGACCGCCGCCATCGCCAAGAGCGAAGGCAAGCTGTCGGCTCCGGTAAGTCTGACCGATGTGTGGGATGAGCTGGCAGGTGACATGGGCTCGCGCCTGCTGACGGGCGTGACCGTGGTGCGCCGTTCCTTTGCCGAGGAGCATCCCGACGCCGTGGCGGAATTCTTGCGCTGCCATGAGGCGAGCGTGAAAGCCGTCAATGCGGCGCCGGCAGATTGGGCTCAGGCCGTGGTCGATGCGGGCATCGTGGATAACGCCACGATTGCCGAAAAGGCGATTCCCGGGTGCATGCTCGTGTGCCAGACGGGGAAGGATATGAAGGCGGCGCTCGGTGGGTACCTGCAGGTGCTGGCCGATGCGGACGCGAGCGCCGTGGGCGGCAAGCTCCCGGCTGACGATTTCTACTACATGGAGTAGCCCGTGCGTGCGTTTGCTCGACAAATGACAGAGCGTATGAAGGCGGTGGCGGCAGCAGGTGCCGTCGCCGCCTTTTGGCTTGCCGTGTGGGTGCTGGTGGCGGCGTTGGTAGCGCAGCCGCTGATCTTGCCGGGGCCGGGTGCTGTTGCCTTGGCGCTGCTGCGCCTGGTGTGCGATGGCGGTACCTGGGCGATTTTGGCGGGCTCGGGCGCGCGGATACTGGGCGGGCTGGCGCTTGCCGCGGTGTGTGGTGGCGTGCTTGCCGGGATTTCGTCACGTTCGCGGGCGTTTGCGCGCCTGATGGCTCCGGCGCTTTCGTTTGTTAAGGCGACACCGGTCGCCTGTGTGGTGGTCCTGTTGCTCATTTGGTTGGGGTCGGCACGTGTGAGCATCGTGGCGGTCTTTTTGATGGCGCTGCCGGGCGTATATTTCTCACTGGTCGAAGGCTTGTCGCAGGTGGATAAGCCACTGGAGCAGATGTTTCGTCTGCATGGCGTGCGGGGCTGGCGACTGTTTTGCGCCCACACCTGGCGCGAAGTCCTGCCGTTTGTGCTTTCGTGTGCGCGTGCCGTGATCGGCATGAGCTGGAAGGCCGGCGTGGCAGCCGAGCTGATCGGCATGGCGGTGGGTACTGTAGGCGAGTGCATCTATCAGGCAAAGCTACTCATCG
>CALHWR010000166.1 GCA_938036665.1 uncultured Collinsella sp.
GCCACAGCGAAGTTGCCCCCGTCGAAGTCTTGATAACACAGGTCGTTGAACTGGTGGATCCACACGCCGTGATTGAACGTCTTCTTGGCCGAGCCGTCGGCCTCACGGTACACGCCGGTCAGGTCCTCGACATGGCTAAAGTAGGTGAGGTGCACGTTGGCGCCGGCATCACGCAGGCGCGCCGTGAGCGGCAGCACCGTTTGCTGCGGGCACACGAGCTCGTCGCCCTTGGAGTGCGTAAACCACAGCGGCGTCTTGGAGAGTGCGGCCACGTCCTCGTCCGTGGCGTTGTACCACGGCGCGCAGCAGGGAAGGCCCGCGGCGAAGAAATCGGGGTAGTCGGCGCACAGGCGCAGGGTCATAAAGCCGCCGTTGGAAAGGCCGGCGACCACGATGCGATCGGTGTCGATGCGGTCGGCATGCTCGGCGACAAACTCGTCGATGAGCGCCTTGAGCACGGGGGAGTAGATGCTCTGGTTGGAGCGACCGAGTTGCTCGATGCCGTTGTCCATCCAAAAGGTGGGCGACTGCGGCACGAGCACCCAGGCAAAGCCGCCAAAGTAGCGCTGGATCTGCTTTTGTGAGAGCGCTGTCACGCGGTTGCCGGTGTAAGCACGCGTCGCGCCCTCGCCCTGCGTGGCGCCCTTGCCCTCGCCGGCGCCGTGCAGGTACACGATCAGCGGCGCCTTCTCGACGGCGGGCGTGTCCTCAGGCGCAAACGGGTTGAAGAGCGCGGAGTCAGCGGGCTCAAAGCTCGGCTCATAATAGCCGTACTCGAGCGCGATGCCGTCGACGGGCGTCTGCTGCACGGCGTTATGCCAGCCCTTGAGCGCGGGGCAGATGTCGCCGCGGCTGCGGTCGAAGACGAGACCTGCGGTGGGGTCATCGCCGTCTTCGCCCGGGAGCGCCACAAGCTGCGTCACGCGCAGGCGGTTCTCTATATAGCGCGAACCCAGCACGCCACCCTCGATCTCTTTGGTGAGACGCACCTCGGGCGTCTCGAGCGCTACGTGTGTGCCCTTGGGCAGGCGCTGGCCGTTCTCATCACAGGGGTAGGTGGCGAGGACCGGCACGTAGCCCACGGAGGGCGCCGCGTGATCGGTCCCGTGCTCCTTGCGCATCAAGACCTCGCCGGCGCGCTCGTGGCGGGCACAGTAGATATTGAACGTGTGCTCGTTCACGTCGTTGGCGCGCACGGTACAGGGCAAGTCGAGTACGACCTTGCTGATCCAGGGGCCAAAATCGCCCAGCGTGGTGACGGTTGCGTAGGTACACGATTTGAGTTCCATGAGCTACTCCTTTGTGCCGCAAGTACTAAACAAGAGCGGCAATACAGACTAAACATGTTTAGTTTAATGCAGAACTGTAGAATGAGCAGATGAACTCGGTAAACGGTAAAACTGAACACGCAATGAACTACTAAACAGACGTTTACTATTAACTAGCAGGACTTTTGTTGAGGATCTAACAGGTTATAGAGGTGTTTATCAAAATAAAAGCCCACGTAAATAGCCATATATCAATATCGGGTCAAATAGACGATCTTCTACCGTCTAAATACGCTTACCCCCGATTTCCTACCGTTCACCGGACTCTAGACGGCAGAATTGCCACAAATGAGGCGCTCCGTGTAAACTAAAGTCCGTAAACGTTCAGTAAACACAATGTTTACGACGACGTATCCAAGGGTTCGGTAACCGTAAGGGGTTATAGTCACCGGGCCAAAGGCGTGCCTACGCCCAAGCGGATAGGCACACGAAGATATGGGGAGGGGTCCCATGGCAGTAGATAACAAGCAGATTGCCACCGATGTCCTCGAGCTCGTGGGCGGTGCGGAGAATGTTACCGTCGCCACCAACTGCATGACGCGCCTGCGTCTGACGCTCAAGGACAACAGCAAGGCCGACGTGGAGAAGATCAAGAAGGTCAAGGGTGTTCTGGGTTGCCAGTTCGCCGGCAGCCAGCTCCAGGTCATCATCGGCCAGAACGTGCCCAAGGTGCTCGCCGAGTTTGTGGCCATGTCCGGCGTCAAGCAGGGCGAGGCCGTCAACGAGAACCTCGACGCGCCCAAGGAGAAGTTCGAGCTCAAGAACCTGCCGAACATCATCCTCGACTATCTGTCCGGCTCCATGACCCAGCTCATCCCGCTGCTCATGGCCGGCGGTCTGTTCCGCACCATCGCCGCGGTCCTCGGTCCCACCATGCTCGGCGTGCTCTCGGCCGACGACCCGACCTACACCTTCCTCTACACCACGCTGTACGAGGCAACCTTTACGTTTATCCCCATCTATCTGGGCTATGCTGCGGCTAAGAAGCTCGGCGCCAGCCCTGTGCTCGGCATGCTCCTCGGCGGCGCTCTCATGGCCCCGTCCGTGGTGACGGCCGCTACGCAGGAGGGTGGCGGCATCATCTCGGTCTACGGTATCCAGATCGCTGCCGCCAACTATCAGCAGTCCGTTCTGCCGATCATCCTTTCGGTGCCTGTCCTCTACTTCATCGAGAAGTTCTTCAAGAAGGTCATGCCCGACGTGCTCTCCACGGTCTTCACGCCGTTCTGCACCATGATCGTCACGATCCCCATTGCCTTCATCGTCCTTGCCCCCGTCGGCAACGAGATCGGTTCCCTCATCGCAAACGCTCTGTTTGGCCTGGCTGATATGGGCGGCATCGGCGTCCTCGTCGTCATGGCCGTGCTCGGCGCCTTCTGGCAGCTCTTCGTGGTCTGCGGCATGCACATGCCCGTCATCCTGCTCGCTCAGGTTCAGATCATCGCCGCCGGCTTCGATCCCTTTGTCTTCGTTTCCACCAACTGCGCCATGGCCGCTGTCTGGGGCTGCGCCTTCGGTGCTTTCCTCAAGATGAAGAACCCCGACGAGAAGTCCCTTGCCATCGGTTACGTCATCTCCGCTATCGCCGGCGGCGTCACCGAGCCCGCGCTCTTCGGTATCCTCATGCGCTTCCGTCGCACCATGTTTGGCATGTTCATCGGCGGTGCCATCGGCGCTGTGTTCTCCGGCCTCATGGGCGTTACCTATTACCTCGCAGGCGGTGCCTCCAACTTCCTGGTCTTCACCAACTACCTGCAGGGCGGCCAGATGAACACCGTCTGGGCTATCGTCGGTATGGCAATCTCCTTTGTCATCGCCGCTGCCGTCGTCTTTGTCTCCGGCTTCTCCAAGGAGGAGCTCGCCGAGATGGAGGCCTAAGGCCAAGCCATTCGGTCTAAAAAGACCCCTACACGACAGGGCCCCGTCAGGCGCAAGCCCGGCGGGGTCTTTTTTGCAAGGTAGACTGATTGGGGGCGGATGAGATCCGCCCGCGAGGAATTGCCAAGTGCCGAGGGCTTTCGCGCGGGGCTACCGCGAAAGCCCCCGGCGGTTCGCAACTCCTTTGTCAAACGAAAGGACATGCAGATGAGTTTGGGAAAACTGACCGTTAACGGTCGCCAGGATGGCTTCTTGTGCGACGGCAAACCATTCTTTTGGTTTGCCGATACGTGCTGGAGCGCATTCACGAGCATCACCGAGGTGGATTGGGACTACTACCTGACCCGCCGTGCCGAGCAGGGCATGAACGTACTGCAGATCAACACCCTGCCGCAGTGGGACCGCTGCCTGCCCGATCTGGGTATCTGGCCCTACGCGAGCGAGGACGGCGTTCACTTTGACTGGAACGCGCCCAACCAGGAGTACTGGGACCGCGCCCGCCGCATGTGCGAGGCAGCTGTGGAGCACGGCATTCGCCCGGCGCTCGTGCTCATGTGGTGTAACTACGTGCCCGGTACCTGGGGCGCCAAGATTGCCGAGCGTTGCGGTGCCGAGATTATGCCGCGCGAGGAGGTTCGCGCCCACGTTGCGCGTGTCGTCGAGAACCTGGGCGAGTTCGACCCCGTCTACGTGGTGACGGGCGATACCGACTTTGCCAGTGGCGAGGCGATTGCCTATTACGAGGAGGCGCTCGACGAGGCCGCCAAACTGGCGCCCGAGGCCCTGCGCACCATGCACATCAACCGCGGCAACCGCAGCCTGCCCACGCAGTTTGCCAAGCGCCTGGACTTTTACATGTTCCAGCCCGGGCACAACTACGAGGGTCAGCCCGAGGCCTGGAAGCTCCCCGAGGACTTCCGCGCCAACTATCCCAAGCGCCCGATGGTCAACTCCGAGCCCTGCTACGAGCAGATGGGTGCGTCGCGCAACGTGTACTGGCGTTTTACCGCGCAGGATTGCCGTGCAAGCGTGTGGTCGAGCATCCTGGCCGGTGCCTCGGCGGGCATTACCTACGGTGCGCACGGCGTGTGGAACTGGCAGACCTCTCAGAGCCGTGGCAGCGTCCTTGGCGAGGGCTTTGACATGCCGTTCCGCTGGCAAGAGTGCCTGCAGTTTGCGGGCGTGTGGGACTTTGGCCTGATCGAGCACGTGCTGCGCGGCCTGGGTGCCACGAGCGCGGATGGGGCGGTAGCTGTTGAACCCGCGCAGGAGTTGCTCGACGACGCACGCGAGGCCATCCGCGTGGCGCGCGTGGGCGAACGCGTGGTGGTCTATCTGCCGAGGACCACGTCCGTCAAGCTCAAACTCGAGGGCGGCACCACCGCCTGGAATGCTGTGGCGTTTGACCTAGAGAACAAGCGCGTGGCAAACCTGCCGGTTGTGCCCGTCGACGGTGCCGTGCGCGTGGCCCAGCATCCCTTCGAGCACGATGCACTCCTGGTGGTCTCGCCCGCTCAGTAGCGCGCGGCTCCAACGCGACCGGCGGCAAAAAGGCCCGAGTAACGACTACAGAATGAGGGTGGATAATCTCCCGTTTTTTGCCTGTGTACGGGCTCAAAGTGGGAGATTATCCACCCTCGTCATTTAAGTGACCAAAAATCCTCTCTCGTTTTATTTGAGCCCGGGCAGCTTGGTAAAGGGGAAGGACTGCTCGAGGAACTCGGAGCAGCGGGCGTAATCTTTGGCAAAGTAGCTGCTGTAGAGCGAATCGAGTACGTATTGCACGGCGATGTGGCTGGCAAACTGCGTGATGCGGTGGCTCAGGCTCTCGATATCGCTTACGGTGAGATATGCCGCAAAGCCGGGGTGAATGCGGGCACAGTATGGCGTGCCGATGACGATGACCGGGACATGTCGACTGCAGAGGATCGGCAAGATCTCCTTGAGGTTGGGGGCAAGGCCGCTGTAGGAGATGACGATTGCCACATGGTCGGGGCCCGAGGCGAGCGCCGTGCGCACTTGGGCCTCGATATTGTCGTAGCACGTTGAGCTCTTACCGGCGGAAAGCAGGCGATCGCGGAACATTCCCGCCGGATACAGGTTGTGCGAGCCCGTGTAGATGTCCACGGTGCCGGCGCGTAAGACGAGCTTGGCGGCGTAGTCGAGCTGTGCCGGGTCGAGGATCTCGCGCGTCTCGGAAAGCGTGGTCTCGTACAGTCGCGCCATGCGCTCGGAGATCTCCTGGGCGCTGGAGGTCGCATCAAAGGGAAAGTTGATATCCACCTCGGGGGCGGAGTCTGCGCGCGAGGCTGCGCGCATCAGCTCGACCTTGAGTTCTTTGAAGCCCTCGAGGCCGAGCTTTTTGCAAAAGCGGTGGATGCTCGCAACGGAGACATTGGCCTGGCGCGCAAATTCCTTAATGGAGAGCCCGCGGACGTCCTCGCCCATGGCGAGAACCGTCTGCCCGAGCTGCTGCTCGGTGGGGGTGAGCTCCTTGCCCTGCGTGATCTTGCGCTTGATGTCCATATGACTCCTATGCGTTCGTGTCGCTATGTATCAATCATAGCGGTAAACAAAACGCCGGGGAGCAAGCCCTTTCTATGTTCCGCCGTTCTAACGAACGGCGGACCGCTTGACGCTGCGCGGGCCCCAAGCACCCCATCTTGCCGCTCAGCTTCGACGGCATGGGCAAAAGCCCTATGCCGCCTTGCTTCGTGGCAACCTGGGGCACTTGGAACCCGCTCGCTGACTTAGATTCAACCAAGGATTTTGCCTTGATTGAAGTGGGCTTCGATGCCGTTAGCCAAGCAGGCGCACGGGGCCGAGCAGGCCGCTGGGTCCGGAGGGTTCGGTGAGGGCGAAGATGTCGGGGATGGCGTGGTCGAGGGTGTTGATTACATCGATTGTGAGCGCATGTTCACCGGCGGCAAGGGTGCCGAGCTCAAAGCGGTAGGGCGGACAGATGCGGCAGCCCAGATCCGCGCCGTCAAGTGCGACCGTGGCGGTCTCAAAGACCTCGCCCAGGTCGAGCGCGGCGCCGGCGAGGTTCTCAGCAACGGCAAAGCTTGCCTGGTAGCGGAAAGTGCCTGCCTTGCCGGGGAATTCGGCGCAGGAAAGATCGTGCAGGTCGCCAAGCTCGACGGCCTCGTCAAAGACCAGGTGCGTGGCATCGGCGTCGGGCGTGGCAAAGGAGACGTTCCAGGGGCCGTCAACGCGCGTGACCGCATGCTCGGCATCGGAGCCTCCGTGCTCGCCGGCAGCGGGCGCCTCGGCCCCGAGCACCACAATGCAGCTCTCGTAGGGCGCGAGCTCAAGCGTGCCGTCAAAGGCGACGGGTGCACTACCGTCGAGCAAATCGAGGCGCACGCCGTGCACGGGCGCGCCGTCAGCGAGCTCAACATGCGTGTGAATGCCCTGCTTGGGATGCTCGTTTACCAGCATGAGGTAGCTCTCGTCGGCGCGGTCGTAGCGAAGTGCGCGCAGCCACGGCTGCGGCTCGGTGCACACCGCGGTCTGCATACGGCCGCGCTCAGCACACCCGCAAGCTCGGAAGTTGCAACAACGCAAACGCCTGCAAGCTCGTTGGCCTCCACGGGGGCAAAGCCCGCGCGGCTGGCAGTTTCGCCGTCATAGCGCTTGCTCGGCAGTTTGTCCAGGGCATATACGCCAGCGCCTGCGGCTGCGGCGCACGCGGCAAAGTTGAGTACGGCCCCGCCGGCATATTCGGCGTCGGGCATCACCAGGCAGCGGTACGCCTGGCCGTTCACACTAAAGCCGCTGCCGTCTGCGGCGATCTCCACAGCGTAGCGCTCGGTATCTTCAAACGCCTCGGCCGGCACGATATCGAAATCGATCTGCGCACGCACAAGCTCGGCGGCGGCATGCTGCATAAACGAGGCCTCGCCCGCCCACTCGGCATCGGCGTGGTACAGAAGCGCCACCGGCGTGACGGCCCGCCCGCCCGAAAGCAGGCTCGAGGTGCGGTTCATGTAGCTCATGAGCTTGCCAAAGTGCGCAAACTGGGGGTTCTGACCGTGCGCGTAAAAGTGCGGCGGGCAGTCGAAGTCGGGGAAGGCGGCCATGCTAAAGGCGTGCGGCACAAACCAGTTGACGCCGCGCACCATAACGTGGTCGGTGATCCACTTCATCTCGCGCAGGCCCTCATGCCAGCCAAAAGCGCCAAAGACCTCGGCCATGCAGCGGCCCTGCTTTTTGGGGTCGAGATGCGCTGCCGAGGAGCCCAGCTTGGGCAGCACGTAGTTGTAGAATTCCAGGTCCCACACGCCGCGGCCGTAGGAGTGGAGTCCCTGGTCCATGCCGGGGATGAGCTGGTTGATTACGATGTCCACGCCCGCCATGTCCTGGCCGCCTACGGCGCGAAAGTAGTGCCCGGCGCCCACACCCAGGCGCGCGTGGCAGTCCTTGTCCTCGATCACGTGGCCGATATACTGCACGCCGTGCGCGCGGCACCAGTCGCCGAGCTGGTCGCAGAAGCACTCCTTGTAGAGCGTGCTCGCGATGTCCATGTACACGTGGCGCACGTGCGCGCCGGCGTCCATGCGATCCCACAGGTGCGGGAGCTCGTCCAGGTAGCGCTCGCCCAGCGCCGCGCGCAGGCGGCGCTCGAGCTCAGCCGACCAGGGGAGCGGCGCGGTGGCCTTACCGATGAGTGTGTCGGAGATGCCGTCGGCGCCGGTGACGCCCTTCTCGTTGGCAAAGCCGGGCTCATCGGAGAAAAAGCCCAGGATGGTCTTGCCAAACTCATCGCCCAGATGCGCAAAGTGCGGCTCGTACACGGCATCGATGAGCTGCGCCACCGAGGCACGGTCGACCACGTTGATGTAGTCCTCGTTGTAGGAGGTCTTGCCGCTCGTGAACATCACGCACGCCTGCGTGGTGCCGGCCGGCGCATCAAAGACCAAGCGGCAGGGCGTGCCGTGCTCGTCCTCGATTACGCGGTGCTCCACCTCGACGGCGCGCCCTTCCTGCATAAACGTAACGCCATAGAAGCGCTCCGTCTTGTCGAACATGTTGGTGAGCGCGATGCTCGCCTGCGGCGTGGGGCCCACCACGTCGATGGTGCGGTGGGTGAGAACGATCTTGCGGAGCTCCGGCGCCGCCTCCTTGACGGCGCCGTTGGCGTATCCAGTGGGAAAGTGTGCGTCGTCCAAGATCCAGATCTTGAGGCCCAGCTGCTTGCACGTGTCGATCACAAAGCGCAGGTCGCGCCACCAGCCCTCACCGCAAAAATCGGGATGCGGACGACTCTCGAGGCAGACCTCGTGGATATCGGCGCCGGCGATCTTCTCCAGATACTCGGCAATGGTCTGTTGGTCCTCGCCCTTCATCCACAAAAACGGGAGTACGTGGTTGTCGTAGGCACCGTTGAGCACCTGCTGGTAGTACGCGGTCATGGATCCTCCTTGCAAGCCGATGGTGGGCAGCGTATGTTGCATGGCTCCATTCTGGCGTGCAGGCGGCGGCGTGCTAATATCCAAATCACGGCAGAATATGACCGAATCAACGATTGGTGGGGCCATGGAGATCTTGGAGCTCGAGCGCCGGCTGAGCGAGCTGAGCGTCAGCGAGAGGCGATATAGGGACGAGGCTCCCTTTGACTGGTCGATCATGACCGAGCGCGTTGAGGTCGATGGACGGTCGGTGCGAAAGATCGGGCAGATTGGGACGGAATATACTCAGGCTGGGATGCCAGCTGGCCTGATGATCAGGAGAAACTCGCGCTTTAACGCGGTACCCGAGCACGTGCACGACTACGTTGAGATCAGCTATGTGTACCGGGGGCGCTGTCCGCAGACGGTTGCGGGGGAGAAGCTCGTGCTCGAACGCAACGAGGTGCTGCTGCTCGATGCCGCCTGCCCGCATGCGGTGGCGGCGCTCGGCGAGGAAGACATCATGTTGAGTATGACCGTTTCACGCACCTTTTTACAGCGCAGCCTCGAGGCGAGCCTCTCGCGCGGGAGTGCGGTATCGCGGTTTTTGTTTAACGCGCTCAACAGCGAGACCGACCATCGCGGGCACGTGCGCTTTCGCTGCGGGGAGAGCCGGCGCGTGCGGCGCTACATGCAGGAGATGCTCTGCGAACGCTACGAGCCGAGCCTCAACAGCGCCGAGATCGTTCTGCGCCTGTTTCAGCTTCTGTTGGCCGAGCTCATGGATTGCTATGAGCGCGAGCTCGTGCACGGCGCGGTGGCGGGGCGCGATGAGTCGGGGCGCGCGGCCTCGCTCGTGGCAGGGATGCTCGGCTACATCGAGCGCTCGTTTGCCGCCTGCTCGCTCGAGGAGATGGCGGCACGCTTTCATGTGAGCCCTAACTACGCGTCGGCGCTGCTCAAGCAGCATGTGGGAAAGACCTACCGACAGCTGGTCCAGGAGCGCAGGCTCGCGCGTGCCGCGGAGCTCTTGCGCGCGGGTGCCACGGCCGAGGCGGCGGCGCGTGCCGTTGGCTATGAGAACATGAGCTTTTTCTATCGCAAGTTCCGCACCGCCTACGGCTGCACGCCGGCAACATACCGTGGATGAGCAAGGCGGGGCGGGCTTTTAGCTATCGATATGCCACATCTAAATAGGTCGTTTCGTTTCATCTACCCGGGTCGGAGGGTGGCCGTCAGGTCGATTTTTGCCTCGTCTAGGCCTCGGTATCAAAAAGTGTCAGCCGGCGGAAGCGCTGGGGCGAAAAGAAGTGTCCAATGCGGCGTCTCCGCGCCTTGGGCGCCCAAGTGCGCGCGATACTCGGTTCAGTACATAAAACCCGTTGCGAGGAGGCACATATGGGATTTCCCGAGGGATTCTTTTGGGGCGGCGCCACGGCCGCAAACCAGTTTGAGGGCGCATGGAACGTTGACGGCCGCGGCCCCAGCGTAGATGACCACTTCCTGGGCGGCAGCTACAAGGAGCCACGTCAGATTACGATTGACATCGACCCCAACCGCTTCTACCCCAATCACGACGGTATCGACTTCTACCATCACTACGAGGAAGACATCGCGCTGTTTGCCGAGATGGGCTTTAGCATGTTCCGCATGTCCATCTCCTGGAGCCGTATCTTCCCCAACGGTGACGATGCCGAGCCCAACGAGGCCGGCCTCGCCTTCTACGACCGTGTCTTCGACTGCTTGCGCGCGCACAACATCGAGCCGCTTGTTACGCTTAGCCACTACGAGATGCCCTATGCCCTGGTCGAGAAGTACAACGGTTGGGAGAGTCGCGAGCTTATCGGATTCTTTGAGAAGTACTGCCAGACCGTCTTCGACCGCTACCAGGACAAGGTCAAGTTCTGGCTCACCTTCAACGAGATCAACTGCGGCACCATGGACATAGGTGCCATGATGGAGACCGGTCTGATCCAGGGCTTTGAGGGTCCGGCAAGCGCCATCAAGACCACCGCTCAGCAGCGCTACCAGGCCCTGCACCACCAGTTTGTCGCCAGCGGCCGCGTCGTGCGCTATGCCCACGAGCACTATCCGCAGTTTAAGATGGGCAACATGGATTGCTTCATCCCGTCCTATGCCGCCACGTGCGATCCGGCCGACGTGTTCGCCACGCAGCAGGAGATGAATTCCATGAACTGGTACTGCTCCGACGTGCAGGTGCGCGGCAAGTACCCGTTCTATGCCAAGCGCTTCTGGGCCGAGAACGATGTTGAGCTCGTGATGGAAGACGGCGACCTGCAGGATATCGCCGACGGCAAGGTCGACTTCTACACCTTTAGCTACTACATGTCCGGTACCGTGAGCACCCATAAGGATCACGAGATGACCGAGGGCAACATGACCTTTGGCGGCAAGAACCCCTATCTGGAGTCCACCGATTGGGGCTGGCAGATCGATCCGATGGGCCTGCGTATCGCCCTCAACGAGATTTACGCCCGCTACGAGATTCCGCTGATGGTGGTCGAGAACGGCATGGGCGCCTACGACGAGGTCGAGGAGGACGGCTCCATCCACGACCCGTACCGCATCGCCTACCTCCAGAGCCACATCAAGGCCATGGGCGAGGCTATCGAGGACGGCGTCGACCTCATCGCCTACACCTGGTGGGGCCCCATCGATCTGGTCTCTGCCGGCACCGGCGAGATGCGCAAGCGCTACGGCTTCATCCACGTCGATAAGTACGACGACGGCACCGGCACCTACGAGCGCCGCCGCAAGGACAGCTTCTTTGCTTACCAGAAGATCATCCAGAGCAACGGTGCCGAGGGCCTGGATTAATCGACAATATGAGTGCCACCGGGGAAAAGCGTTGGGATGGGCTCGCGATTCGAGTCCCCACCTTAGCATTTGAACCATTTGGCACTATAATCACCATAGGCATGCGCATAACGTTGCGCTTAATCAAGAGGAGAAAACGTATGGGTCTGTTTGACATGTTCAAGAAGAAGGCTGAGCCCGCGGCTGCCGCTGCTCCGGCTTCTATCTCTGCTTCTGCCGGCGCCGATGTGCTGTGCTCGCCCGTCAAGGGCAAGGTCATCAAGATGGCCGACGTGCCCGATCCCGTCTTTGGTGGCGAGGTTCTGGGCAAGGGCTGCGCCGTGTGGCCCGAGGACGACCTGGTCTACGCTCCCTGCGACGGCAAGGTGACCGTCACCATGGGTCACGCCGTGGGTCTGCAGTCCGATAATGGCATCGAGGTTCTGGTGCACGTTGGCGTCGATACCGTCAACATGAACGGCGATGGCTTCGAGGGCTTCGTCAAGGCTGACGACGTCGTGAAGGCTGGCCAGCCCATGCTCAAGATCGACCGCGCCAAGATCGCCGCTGCCGGTTACAAGGACTGCGTCGTGGTGGCCGTGTCCAACACCGCCGAGTTTGCCGATGTCGAGCTCGCCGTCGAGGCCGACTCCGCTGTCGCCGCCGGTGACGCCATCGTCAAGGTCGTCCGCAAGTAAACTGCGGCAACATAAGGATGTGCAAGGGTGGTCGGGTTGTCCGGCCACCTTTTTTATTGCACTGCGGGGAAGCGTTTTATTGCACGTTGGGCGGGCTCGCAAACCGTTCGGACGCTAAAACGAACCGACCGCGCCTTCGTGCCGTCGAGGGTGTTCATAAGTGGATAGTATGGGCTTACTTATTACAACGTGCGCCGCGTCCGGGAAGCGCGGTGCCGCTCATTGGGAGGAACAACATGAAAAAGAAGCTGCTGCTTGCGCCCCTCATGGCCGTCTTGGTTGCATGCGTGGTCGTGCTTTCTGGTTGCGGAGGCCCTTCGATTGAGGAACTCATCACCGAGGATCTTACGACTCAGTTTGACGAGGTCAAGAACGGTGGCGACGAGTTCCTTTCTGGTCTGGAGGAGGCTTCGGGCGACGAGTTCGAGCAGTTGGGTATCGATCCCAAGGAGTATGCCAAGACCTATCTCGAAGGCTTTGACTACGAGATCGGCGACGTGACGGTCGACGAGGACAAGGGTGTCGCGACCGCCGAGGTCTCCATCACCTGCAAGTCCATGAACAAGATCGTCGAGGACTTCTCCACCCAGTATCAGGAGAAGGTCGCCGCGCTTGATACGGTTCCCTCCGATGACGAGCTGTACAAGATGGCCGGTCAGGTTATGGTCGATGTGACCAAGGCCACCGAGCCCAGGAAGACCACGGTTATCTTCAAGTACACCTGCAACGACGACGGCGAGTGGTCTGCCGACGACTCCGTCAACTCCGAGATGATGGATGCAATGCTGAGCTAGGGGAGTTACGCGGTAGTTTGTTACGGCGTTTTACCAAACGCCGTAACTGCTCGACGCTGCGCGGGCACCAGAGCGACAACTTGTCATTCAAAGAGGACGGCATGACCAGAAGGTCTATGCCGTCCTCTTTTCATGCCAATTTGTTCGCTCTGGTGCCCGCTCGCTGTCCGTCCTCTACCTGCGGCGTTGCCATGGTAGTCATTGGGGCGGCACTTGGGGACGTTCCTTTTCTGCCGGCAGTTGGGGACACTCCTTGCGCCAGCGTTGCATCGAATGCTCGGGAAAATACGAGCCGGTATTTGGCCGAATAGCGGGTCACGGTTTCCGGATGGCGTGGGTTGCGGAAAGTGCGACCCGGAATATTGCTCTGAAACGGGATGCCGTTTCCCCGACAAGGCTCAACCGGAAAGCGCATCCCATTCTGAGGCGGCAAAACGGGATGCGCTTTCCGCGCGACAGAATCTATCCAGCCGTGTTGAGCGACAGCCCCGCTACTCGCCCAGAATCAGCGCCGAGAGCTCGTCTTGGGTGTCCACCACGTAGTCGGCGCCGGCGGACTCCAGCTCTGCGCGGCCGCGGAAGCCCCAGCTGACACCGGCGCTCTTGAGGCCGGCATTGTGACCGGTCAGGACGTCGACATTGGAATCGCCCACATAGAGTGTGGTTGCCGGGTCGGCGCCTAGCTCTTTCATCACATGCAGCGTAACAGGCGCCTCGGGCTTGGGAGGAAGCGCATCGACGCGGCCCTGCACCAGCGCAAAGCGCTCGGAACCAAAGTATTTCTCGATAAGCGGAGCGGCCGAGACGTGGTCCTTGTTAGTGAGCACGGCAAGCTGCACACCCGCGGCGCGCAGGCGGTCGAGCATCTCGATCGTGCCGGCGTACGGTGCGGTGTGGTCCTCCTTGTGCTCGCCGTAGTAAGCCCTAAACTCGGCAAGCGTCTGCTCAAACATACGGCTGTCGCCCGCGTACTCGGCGGGCATAAAGCGCTCAACCAGCTTGAGCATGCCGTTTCCCACCTTGTAACGGTACTCGTCAACGGCAAACGTGGGCCAGCCGTGCGTCTCGCAGGTATGGTTGCCGGCGGCCGCCAGGTCCTCGAGCGTGTTGAGAATGGTGCCGTCCAGGTCAAAGATCACATGGGAAAAAGCTGCTGCCATGGGTGCTCCTGCCGCTTGAGTTGTAAAACGCACCCCATGATACTGGGCATGCGTGCCGGGCATGTTTGGAATCTGAATATCTTTAATAGCCCTGAGCCTTTGTCGTTAGCAAATCCTCGGCAGCTGTTCTCCCACGAGCATGTCGAGGATGCGGGTCGAGCCCC
>CALHWR010000167.1 GCA_938036665.1 uncultured Collinsella sp.
GCAGCGTCGGCCCGTTACGCGGTTTGGTAAAACCGCGTAACTACAAATCCCCGCCGGCACCCAGTAGTTTGCGCATGACTTGCTCGGGGTTGACCGAGCCATCGCGCGGAGCCAGGGCGGTGATCTTCTTCTGCATCTTGTACTCGTGCAGCTCGTCCTCGAGCTGGCGCACGCGGGCACGGAGTTTTTCGTTCTCGCGCTCGCGCTCCTCGGCGCGCTCCTTCATATCGAGGATGCGCACCACGCCGGCAAGGTTGATGCCCTCGTCGGTCAGCTGGTTGATGAGCTCCAGGCGCTCGATATCGGCACGCGAATACAGACGCGTGTTGCCGCCCGAGCGCTGGGGGTTCACCAGGCCCTTGGACTCGTAGACGCGCAGAGTCTGCGGATGCATGCCGGTCAGCTCAGCCGCCACGCTGATCATGTACAGCGGTTTGTTCCTATTGTCCTCGGCCATGCTACCTGACCCCTTTCCGTCTCGTTATCGTCCATCATAAGCCCGCGGGCGCGGGCGTGCACCGCAACCGCCCTAGTACGTCGCCTTGTAACGATTGACCTTCTCGCGGTAGTCGCGCGTGTCGGCCTCGCGCAGCTTGGTCATGGCATCGCGCTCGTCGTCGGACAGGTTCGTGGGAACCTGCACCTTGATCTCGACAAGCAATGCACCGGTGTGCCCGCGGTGCTTAACATCGGGCGCGCCCATTTCCTTAAAGCGGAATTTCTTGCCCGTCTGGGTACCTGCGGGCACCTTCAGACGAACCGTCGCACCGCCGGGCGTCGGCACGTCCACCGTGCAGCCGAGCGCCGCCTCGTAGACCGAGACCGGTACCTCCATGGTCACGTCGGCACCTTTACGCTTAAACAGCGGATGCTCCTCCACGTGCGTGGTCACGACCAGGTCGCCGCGCTCGCCGCCGGCAACGCCATACTCGCCGCGACGCTTGTAGCGCAGCTTGCCGCCGTCGACCGCGCCCGCGGGCACCGAGACCGTAATGGTCTGCTGCTCGCCCGTCGAGGGAATACGGTAAGTAACCTTGTGCGTCACGCCGCGGAATGCGTCCTCTGCCGAAACATCGACGGTCAGCGACAGGTCGCCGCCCTTGCGAGCACGGCTGCGGCCCGCGCCGGCATTACCCGCAGCCCCGGCAAAGCCCGAGCCCCAATCGCTGCCCCAGGCGCCGTTGCCGCTAAAGATGCTGCCGAAGATATCGCCCCAGCCGCTGGCGCCCGCGCCGGCACCGTAGCCGCCGCCATACGCGCCGCCCGCGCCCGGCATGCCGCCAAACATGAGCATCTGGTCGTACTCTTTGCGCTTCTTCTCGTCCGAAAGCGTTTCGTAGGCCTCGCTGATCTCCTTGAACTTGGCCTCGTCGCCGCCGGCATCGGGGTGATATTTTTGCGCGAGCTTACGAAACGCGCTCTTGATCTCTTTGTCGGAGGCGCTCTTGGATACGCCCAGGATGTCATAGAAGGTTTTGCCTGCAGCCATCGTAGCTCCTCTCCTGTTACGTCCGCCGTCCATGCAGACGACGGCCCATGCTTTCATATGGCACTAGGCCAGAAAGGGCCCCGGGTGTTGCCCCGGGGCCCTTCTCAATTACTCCTCGGTGCTCTCGGCCGTATCGGCCGTAGCATCCTCGGGCGCCGCTTCGGGCTCCGGTGCGGGGCGCTTCTCGCCACCGTAGGTCACCGTCACCATCGCGGAACGCAGGATGCGATCCGCCATGCGGTAGCCCTTCTGGTACACATCATTGACGGTCTCGTCGTACTGCGATGCGTCCTCGACGCGACCCACAGCCTGGTGCTCGAGCGGATCGAACGCCTCGCCCTTGGGGTCGATAGGCTCAACGCCCTCGTGCGCAAACACATCGAGCAGCTTGGCATGTACCGCGTCAACGCCATCGACGAACTGCTTAAAGTCGTCGGAAAGCTCTTGGCTGCGGGCATGGTCGATCGCGCGCTCGATATCGTCAATCACCGGCAACAGCGCGGTGACAAGCTTCTCGGTCGCGCGCTCGCGCTCGGCGATGCGCTCGTTGGCGGTGCGGCGACGGAAGTTCTCCCAGTCGGCCTGCAGGCGGGCGGTGCGCTCGGTAGCGTCCTTTGCCTTGTCCTCGGCGGCCTTCTGAGCCTCTGCCGCAGCATCGAGCTCATTGCGCACGTCGGCAAGCTCCTTTTGGGCCTGCTCGAACTTGAGCTTAAAGTCGTTGTCGGCGGCTTCCTCACCGGCGCGGATAGCGGCTTCCACCATCTCGTCCTCGGTCATCGTCGCCTCCTTGTTGGAATCCTCTACCTGGTTCTCGGCAGCCTCGGCGGCCGGGGCCTCGTTGGCCTCGGTATCGTCGACGGCCTCTACGGGAATCTTCACGTCCTTCTCCTCAGAGTCAACGGGGGCGGCACCAGCGGCGGCCGCCTCCGTGCGAGCTTTACGGGCGGACATGATTACTTGTCCTCGTCGTCCACAACCTCGTAGTCGGCGTCGACAACGTCATCGTCGGCAGGCTGGGCACCGGCGGCACCGTCGGTCTGCTGCTGAGCGTCGGCGTAGACAACCTGGGCCAGCTCGTAGGCCACGGACTGCAGGGACTCGCCGGCGGCCTTGATGGCCTCGACGTCAGAGCCCTCGAGCGCCTTCTTGGCGTCGGCGATAGCGGCCTCTGCCTTGGACTTCACGTCGGCGGAAACCTTGTCGCCCAGCTCGTTGAGGGTCTGCTCGGTGGAGTAGCACAGGCTGTCGGTCTGGTTGCGGACCTCGACCTCTTCCTTCTGCTTCTTGTCCTCCTCGGCATGAGCCTCGGCGTCCTTGACCATACGATCGACTTCGTCGTCGGACAGAGCGGTGGAGCCGGAAATGGTGATCTGCTGCTCCTTGCCGGTGCCCTTGTCCTTAGCGGAGACCTTGACGATGCCGTTGGCGTCGATGTCGAAGGTGACCTCGATCTGCGGCACGCCGCGGCGGGCAGCCGGGATACCGGTCAGCTGGAACTTACCGAGCGACTTGTTGTCGCGAGCAAGCTCGCGCTCGCCCTGGAGCACGTTGATCTCGACGCTGGTCTGGTTGTCGGCAGCGGTGGAGTAGACCTCGGTCTTGGAGGTCGGGATCGTGGTGTTGCGGTCGATCATCTTGGTCATGATGCCGCCCATGGTCTCGACACCCAGCGACAGCGGGGTAACGTCGAGCAGCAGGATGCCCTCGACGTCGCCGGTGAGCACGCCGCCCTGGACGGCAGCGCCGTCGGCAACGACCTCGTCGGGGTTCACGGACATGTTGGGCTGCTTGCCGGTCATGGTCTTGACGAGCTCCTGGACGGCGGGCATACGGGTGGAGCCGCCGACGAGGATGACCTCGGTCAGATCGGAGAGCTTAAGCTTGGCGTCGCGCAGGGCGTTGGTGACAGGCTGCTTGCAGCGCTCGAGCAGGTCGCGGGTGATCTTCTCGAACTCGGCGCGGGTCAGCGTGTAGTTGAGGTGCAGCGGGCCGGACTGGTTCATGGTAATGAACGGCAGGTTGATGGTGGTCTGCTGGGCGGCGGAGAGCTCCTTCTTGGCGTTCTCGGCGGCCTCCTTCAGACGCTGCAGGGCCATGGGGTCCTGACGCAGGTCGACACCGTTTTCCTGCTGGAACTTATCGGCCATCCAGTCGATGACGCGCTGATCCCAGTCGTCGCCGCCCAGGTGGTTGTCGCCCGAGGTGGACAGAACCTCAAACACGCCGTCGGCGAGGTCGAGGATGGAGACGTCGAAGGTGCCGCCGCCCAGGTCGAAGACCAGGATACGCTGGTCGGTGCCCTGCTTGTCCAGGCCATAGGCCAGAGCAGCAGCGGTCGGCTCGTTGACGATACGCTTGACGTTGAGACCGGCGATCTTACCGGCATCCTTGGTGGCCTGACGCTGCGCGTCGTTGAAGTAGGCCGGGACGGTGATGACGGCGTCGGTGACGGTCTCGCCCAGATACTTCTCGGCGTCGGCCTTCATCTTTGCGAGCGTCATGGCGCTCACCTGCTCGGCGGTGTAGTCCTTGCCCTCGATGTCGACGACGGCACGGCCACCCTGGCCCTCCTTGACCTCGTACGGCACGGTCTTGATCTCGGAGGTGCACTCGGAGTACTTGCGGCCCATGAAGCGCTTGATGGAGAACACGGTGTTCTTGGGGTTGGTGACCGCCTGGTTCTTAGCGGCCTTGCCCACGACACGATCGCCGTCGGCACGGAAGCCCACGACAGACGGGGTGGTGCGGTCGCCCTCGGCGTTCACGATGATGGTCGGAGAACCGCCCTCGAGAACGGCCATAGCGGAGTTGGTAGTACCAAGGTCGATACCAAGAATCTTACTCATTAGAAATTCCCTCTCTCTTGTGCGTTCGCGCCGCCTCGGCGGTCTGTCACGCGGCGCTTCGGCTTGTCTTTCAGGATGTAGTGTATCCCCTTATGGGCCGGAATATACAAAATCTAAGTCAATTCATATAAGATTTCTTATTGTTGAGAGTTTAGGTTCTCAAATACGCAGGTAGATGCGCTGATTGAGTTCTCAGCAAATCTATCGAGATCTATGTAGAGTTGGCTGAGGTTTGGACCCGGGGGTGCCTGGGGGTGCCTTATGGAAAGCTCGTCCCGGTTTGAGCGTGGATTCCGGGTCACAGTTTCCACCAGCGGGCCCAACCGGAAACTGCGACCCGGTTTTCGGCCAAATAACGGGATGCCCTTTCCGCAGGCGCGCTCAATAGCTCAATATTTCAAGTCACCTTTAGCTAACATTTGCGCAGCTCAACGGCCCCACCTGCGTGTTTTTTAGTAAACCATGGCATACTCGGCGAACGGTATGAAGATGCCGGCCAGAGGGTATTGCAAACGGTCGCTCCCGTGGTATGTTTTTGCCCGAATCAAACCGGCGCGCATCGCCTGTAGCGTCGGTCAACAGAGAGGAAACTACCATGGCTCATCCCGTAATTGATGCCGACGAGTGCATCGCTTGTGGCGTTTGCGTCGACTCCTGCCCCGCTGGCGTTCTGGAGCTCCAGGACGTCGCTACCGTCGCTGACGAGGACTCCTGCGTCGCCTGTGGCGCTTGCCAGGACGCTTGCCCCGCTGGCGCGATCACCGAGATCGTCGAGGAGTAACAACTCCCCCACCTGCACACTCAAAAGTACACCGTGCACAAAAGGAGGCCTCCGCATCGCCGCGGAGGCCTCCTTTTTTGTTTGTGCGGATAACTAATTTGGCACCGCTGCAGATTGCCGCTTAGGGGCGTTTGCAGCGTCGGCTACGATAGGTCATCCTCGTAGGGCATCAGGTCTGCCAAGTAGCCTTTCTCCTTGAGCATAGCCTCGATCTCGTCGAGGGTTTGCTCGTCCTCTGCCGCAATGCGATGGAAGTGATAGCCGCTCGTCACCGTTAGTAGTGGAAAGCTCTTGCCGCTCTCGATATCGTGCAGGTAGCGCTCAACATCGCGACGATTGCGGATGTCCAAGTCGGCCGTGATCTTACCGTACACGCGGTGATTGACGATCACGTTGAGCACGGCGCCGCCGGCGTCGACGATACTCGTAAGCTCATCGCCTGCCTGCTCCACGCTGTGGCGAACCTTGACCAAGCGCGTGGGCACGGCGGGGCTGCTGGGGGCCTCCTGCAGCACATAACCACGGTTGGTTGCCACGACATCGTGCCCATCGGCACGCAACAGGGCAATATCCTGAACCACTACCTGACGGCTCACGCCAACCTCGCGGGCAAGCGCGCTGCCCGAAACGGGCTCCCTGGCCCCCTCGAGTACGCCCATGATGGCACGGCGACGCTCGCGGGCGTTCATTATTTACCGTCCAGCAGACGCAGGTGCTTAAGCGAGAGATCGAGGATCGGGGCGGAGTGTGTCAGCGCGCCCGAGCTAATAAAGTCGACGCCCAGGTCAGCGAGCGCGCGGATATTGCTGGCATCCACATTGCCCGAGCACTCGGTCTTGGCGCGGCCGGCGATAAGCTCAATCGCGGCAGCCATGTCATCGTGGGTCATGTTGTCGAACATGATGATGTCGGCACCGGCCTCCACGGCCTCGCGCACCATGTCCAGGTTCTCGCACTCAATCTCGACCGTCGTGGTAAACGATGCGTGGGCGCGTGCCATCTCGATCGCACGCGTCACGCCACCGGCGGCGTCGATATGGTTGTCCTTGAGCATGACGGCCGTCGACAGGTTGTAGCGGTGGTTGCTGCCGCCACCGATCTCGACCGCGGCCTTCTCGAAGACGCGCATGCCCGGCGTGGTCTTGCGTGTGTCGACAAGCACGGTGTTGGTACCCTCAAGCGCCGCAGCCATCTGATGTGTATAGGTAGCGATACCGCTCATACGCTGCAGATAGTTGAGCGCCACGCGCTCGCCCGAAAGCAGCACGCGCGCGTCGCCGCGCACTTGGCCCACGTGGTCGCCGGCGTGCACTTCGTCACCGTCGGCAACATCAAACAGCACCGAGCTCTGCGGATCCAGCAGCTCAAAGGTGCGGGCGAACACGTCCAGGCCTGCGATGATGCCATCGGCCTTGGCGATAAGCTCCACCGTGGCGGGACGCGCCGTGGGACACACGCTCGCCGTGCTCACGTCCTCAAACGTAATGTCCTCGCGCAGGGCCTGCAGGATCAGATCATCGACGACGAGTTTCATAGTAATGGGATTCATGGTCTACTCCTCCACGGCCTGCGTGCCGGCGGCACGGGCCAGATCATCGATTGCAAGGGTATCGGAACTCAGGGCGCGATGGCGTCCATCGAGCGCGGGCTCGCCCGCCCGCTCCACGGCAAGCGACTCGCCGGTGCGCATACGCCAAGCAGCGCGGCGACCCCAGACTAGGGATTCGAGCAGGCTGTTGGAAGCTAGGCGATTCTTACCGTGAACGCCGTTGCAGGCCGTCTCGCCGGCGGCGTAGAGCTCGGGCATCGAGGTACGGCCGTCCTTGTCGACCCACACGCCGCCCATAAAGTAGTGCTGCGTGGGCGTGACGGGAATGGGCTCATCCAGGATGTCGCGACCGTCCTCCAGGCAGCGCGCGCGGATGTTGGCGAAGTGCCCGGTCACCACGTCGCGCTCGACGGGGGCAAAGCTCAGCCACTCGTGCTCGGTGCCGTCCTGCTTCATCTGCTCGCGAATAGCGGCGGCGACCACGTCGCGCGGCCGTAGCTCGTCGGTAAAGCGCTCGCCGGCGGCGTTGAGCAGGATCGCGCCCTCGCCACGGCAGCTCTCGCTGATCAGGAAGGTGCGGCCCGGCTGCGGCGAGAACAGTCCCGTGGGGTGAATCTGCACGTAGTCCAGGTGCTCCATCGTAATGCCGTGCTCCTGCGCGATGTAGCAGGCGTCGCCGGTGAGCTGCGGGTAGTTGGTGGAGTGATCGTACACGCCGCCGATGCCGCCCGTCGCCCACAGCGTATGGCGAGCATGAATCTCAAACGGCTCGCCGGTATGCACACCCTCGGCGGCATTTGCCAGCTCATCGGCGGGGCGGACCGAGTTGTCCTCGTCCACGGCAACAGCGACGACACCAGTGCACACCGTGGCCCCATCGCGCTCGGCCGTCAGGATGTCGGTCATGGCCACGTGTTCAAGAATCTGCACGTTGTCCAGCTTGCGGACGGCCTGGAGCAGCTTGGTCGTGATTTCCTTGCCCGTAATGTCGGCATGGAAGGCGATGCGCGGGCGGCTGTGCGCGCCCTCGCGGGTAAAGTCGAGGCCGCCATCGGCCTTGCGCTCAAAGTCCACGCCCATCGCCAGCAGGTCGTTGATGACCGAGCGGCTCGAGCGGATCATGATGTCTACGCTCTCGCGACGGTTCTCGTAGTGACCGGCGTGCATGGTGTCCTCAAAGAAGGCATCGTAGTCAGAGCCTTCGGGCAGCACGCAGATGCCGCCCTGCGCGAGCATCGAATCGCACTCGTCGACCGCGCCCTTGGAGAGCATGATCACGCGCGTGCTCGTCGGCAGGTTGAGGGCCGCATATAGGCCCGCCACGCCGCAGCCGGCAATGACGACATCGCACTCCATATCGAGGTATTGCTTGGTTTCCACAGGAATCCTCTCCCTTGTAATGTGACATAAGGGACCGCCCCTCATGTCGCATCGTTCTAGCGCGCCGCGTACTCGAGCATGCGGTCGAGCGTGAGCTTGGCCTGGTCGGCGGCCTCGTCCGACACGCCGATCTGCACCTCGCCCTCGCCCGTCTCCAGGCAGCGCACGAGCTTTTCGAGCGTGATGAGATCCATGTTGACGCAGGTGGGCTGCACCGCAGGGAAGTAGAACTTTTTGCCGGTGCCTTGGCAGCGGCGCTCGAGCTCGTAGAGCACGCCGCGGACCGTCACGATGATGAACTCGCTGGCGTCCGACTCCTCGGCATACTTGATGATGCCGGCGGTGGAGCCGATGTAGTCGGCCTCGGCAAGGACGTCGGCCTTGCACTCGGGGTGCGCCAGTACAAGCGCGTCGGGATGTGCCTTCTGCGCGTCGACGATCTGCTCGACGGTGATGATGTGGTGGCGCGGGCAGTAGCCCTTGTTAAGCAGGACGTGCTTTTGCGGCACCTGCTCGGCTACGAAGCGACCGAGGTTTTGGTCGGGAATGAACAGGACGTGCTGCTGCGGCAGCTCGGACACGATCTTGACAGCGTTGGAGCTGGTGACGCACACATCACTCCAGCTCTTGATCTCGACCGTCGAGTTGACGTAGCACACTACGGCCAGGTCGTCGCCGTACTCGGCACGGGCGGCGTCGACTGTCTCGCGCTTGACCATATGAGCCATGGGGCAATCCGCGCCCGGCTCGGGCAGCAGCACGGTCTTGGTGGGATTGAGCAGCTTGGCGCTCTCGCCCATAAACTCCACGCCGCACAGCACGATAGTCTGCTGCGGCAGGCTCTTGGCAAGCTTTGCCAGGTAGAAGCTGTCGCCGACGTAATCGGCCACAGCCTGGACCTCGGGCGCCACGTAATAGTGTGCCAGGATCACCGCGTCACGTTGGGTTTTTAGTTGCTGAATGGCCTCGACGAGCTCTGCGGGCACCAATGCCGCGCGCTCCGTTGCCGTCGTTGCCGATGCCAGGCCGGCCGCAATGTCGCGTGCAAGCTCCGATGCATCCATGTTCGCGCTCTGTGCCATCAAGGCCCCTCTCTTTTGGCGAATCTTGGGGCTTTAGTATGACACCTAGGTTTACAGCTGACAAGACAGCTGTAAACCTAGGTGTAAAGTTGAAATAAAGATTCGATCTTGGGGCGGGTCCATTTTCGACCTGGCAAGCTGAGGATAGTCGAGCGTTCGATAGCGCAAGAGGCATCTTTCGCCACCGCAATACCGCTCGGCGCGAGTTGCACGCCGTGGGGCGCAAACGGTGCGCACCCCCGCGAGCGGTACGCACCCAATGTGGCAAAATCGAACTACTAAGGGGGCCGAATGCTCAAGATTATTGCCTGCGACGACGACGTCGCTTTTCTAGATAGACTGCACCGGATGATCGACCGTTGGTCGACCGAAACGGACACGGCGGTCGATGTTGCGCTCGTCACGCGCGGCGAGGACCTGCTAGCCCGTCATGCCGCATCGCGCGCCGACATCATCTTGCTCGACATGATCATGCCGCTCGTCAACGGCATGGACACCGCGCGCGAATTGCGTCAGGCCGATACCGCCGTGCGCCTGGTGTTTCTCACCTCATCGCCCGAGTTTGCACTGGAGTCCTACGAGGTCCGCGCCTTCGACTATCTGCTCAAGCCCGTGACCTACGAACGCCTGGCGCAGCTACTCGACGAGCTTTCGAGCATGCGCCCGGCGGCAACCGACGAGCTCGTGATCAAAACGTCCTTTGGCTACCACGCCCTGCGCTTATCCGATATCGAATATGCCGAGGCGCGCAACAAGCACGTGGTCTTCCACCTGCGCGATGGCCGCGATATCGAGGCACTCGAGTCGTTCCGCAGCGTCGAGGACCGTTTGGCACAAAATGCCACCTTCTTTAAATGCCACCGTAGTTACCAGGTCAACTTGCGCAACATCGACCACTTCGATCGCACGGACATCGTCATGCGCTCGGGCGCGTGCATTCCGCTGTCGCGCAGCAGCAAACAGGGATTCCAAGACGCCTACTTTGCGATGCGCTTCGAGGGCGGGAGGCGCTAATGCCCGCAACGGTCGAAATGGTCCTTTGGGCAATCCACCACGCCACGACGTTGCTCTTTGGCGTCTTTGCCTCGGCGGCGCTGTGCGGTGTCGAGCTCAATCGACGCCATGCACTCGAGCTGGTGGTCGTTACCATTCTGACCGGCACCGCCTTCTCAATCGCCAATGTCGTTGGCGGCGAACTATTTGCCCGCCAGGCTTATCCGCTTGTCGTGCACCTGCCGCTTATCGTCTACCTGTGCGCGCGCTACCGCCTGAGTCCACTGCTTGCCGCGCTCGGCATTACGAGCGCCTATCTGAGCTGCCAGTTCAGCAACTGGATGGGTATCGCCGCATTTGCCGCGACCGATTCGCAGATCGCGTACTACCTGGCGCGCATCGCGACCACGCTCGCCGTCTTTGCCGTCCTGTTGCATTGGGCCGGCGACATCGGTCCGCGCTTGGCGATTAAAAGCACCACCGAGCTGGGCATCCTTTTAATCCTGCCGCTCGTCTATTACGTCTTTGACTACGCCACCAACGTCTACACCACGCTGTTCCACTCGGGCTCGGTGGTGACGGTTGAGTTTTTGGCATTTGCGCTCTGTGCCTTCTATCTTATGTTTCTTGCCGTTTACCTGCGCGAATACGAAGAAAAGGAAACCGCCGAGCGAGAGCGCTGGATGCTCGAAACCCGCGACAGCGCCGCCATCAAAGAGCTCGAGGCTTGGCGTCAATCTGGGCGCGAGCTGTCGATTCTTCGCCACGATATGCGCCACTTCCTACGCGGTCTGGCCGCTTTGATTGAGGAGGGCCACACCGACGAGGCGCTCAAACGCATCGACGAACTCTGCGAAGCCGGCGACCGCACCGCCGTACGCCGCTTCTGCGCCAACGAGACCGTAAACATTGCGCTTTCGTCATTTAACTCGGATATCAATAGAAACGGCATTACTGCCAACCTGCGCGCCGCCGTACCCGAAACCATCCATGTAGGTGACGCCGACCTGTTTAGCGTGCTCTCAAATGCCTTGGAAAACGCTATCACCGCCGCAAACGCCGCACCCCAAGGAAAGCGATTCGTTGACCTTGACCTGCGACTTGAGGACGGCCAGCTGTTGCTGTTGGTCTCCAACACGTTTGACCGCGCGCCGCGCATGGTCGACGGCATGCCCGTGACCCAGCATGCGGGCCACGGCTTTGGCACCAAGAGCATCAAACTTGCTGTGGAGCGCATGAACGGCAATTGCCAGTTCCGCATTAACGGCGATCGGTTTGAGCTGCGCGCCGTGATGTAGAAGTGCGGCGCCGTTCTCGCGGCGTGCCTTGCCCGCCAGGCAATCGCTCACCGGCGCCAATCCGCTACAGCGGAGCGGCCGCCGGGGTCAGCTGCTTGATGTAGGCCCACATGCGCTGCTTGGCCGCCTTGTCGGTCAGCGCCGCCTCAAAGCCATCGAGCGCGAGCACGCGGCGGCCCTGCACATGGGCGACCAGGCCGGGCTTGAGCATGGCGGTGTCGAAGTCATCAATCGCCACGAGCATATCGGCGTAGGTTTCGCGCATGACATCGGCCGCGCTGTTATCGAGCAGCAGCACCGCCTCGGGGTCCAGAGCCTCAAGCGCCTCGCGGAACAGGTCGCACGGCAGGGCGTGGCCCACCGCCACAGCTCCGTCGCCTGCGCCGGCAACCCTCGCCAGCACACAAAAATCTTCGGGCGCGTAACCGATTGCCCCGAGTGCCTTGCGCAATGCGGCACCATCCGCGCCGGCGGCGAGTTCGCCGCCCGAGCGCTCGGCATCATCCAAATCGCCTTTGACCAGCACGATCGGCGAGCACGCGTTGCCTGCGATGCGCACGCCACGGGCCGCAAGCGATGCAAGCTCCTGCTCGGCCGCCTGGGCGATGGCTTCTTTTTTCTGGCTTTGTGACGTGGACATGCGCTCTCCAATCGTTTGCGTGCCCACCATTATATAAAAGAGCCGCCCGTGAGTGGTTGCTTTGCGGGTCGTTGGGTATAAGCACGGTCGTACTGAGTTTTACGCGGCCGAGCCGCGTCGCATTATGGAGGTCACCATGGCTGACATTAAGCAGATTACCCCCGAGAACTTCGATTCCGTCGTTAGCGGCAACCTTCCCGTACTGGTTGATTTTTGGGCGCCCTGGTGCGGGCCCTGCCGATCGCTCTCGCCCATCGTAGACGAGGTAGCCGACGAGCTGGCCGGCAAGCTTGCCGTTGCCAAGTGCAACGTCGATGACAATCAGGACCTGGCCATGAAGTTTGGCGTCATGAGCATCCCCACGCTGATTGTCTTTAAGAACGGTGAGGAGGTCGACCGCTCGGTCGGCGCGCTGCCCAAGGCAAGGCTGCAGACATTGCTGGAGAAGCACCTGTAATACGCTGGTTACATTTTGGCGTCCCGCCGCCGTCCATGAGCGCTTTTGCACCGCTCGCCGGACTCCTGGGTGCACCGCGTGCGACCACGGATAGTATGGTAAATACAAACAGCCCCCAGTGAACGGGTGCGGGTCACACAGACTCGCACCCGTTTTCTTATGCGGTAGCGCCCCGCGCGGGCGTAGTAGAATCTGAACCACTGGATTGCCCCGAGCATAAGGAGATTTCCCATGCATGACGTCGGAATGAACATGAGCCAGCTTGCCATGAGCGTCAAGCAGGTCGACGACACCATCGAGCTCGCCCACGAGTGGAGCCACCAGCTGCTGCATGCGACCGAGAATTTTGACATGGAGCGCATTGGCGCCAAGCTCGAAGCTGCCATGGCCGCACTGCACGAGGCGCATGACGCGCTCGAGGGCTACGAGGAAGCCATCGAGGCTGACCACAACTCCGTCGGCTCCGTAAAGCTGGTGTAGGGTGTCCGAACACGAACACGAGCACGGCTGCGGGCACGACCACCGCAACGACACGGGCGACGAGGCGAGCTGCCGTTGCGGCGGTGGCTCCGAGCTGGTCCGTTTTTCGGTCACCGCGCCCGATGACCTGCTGCGCCGCTTTGACGAGCAGATTGCACGCCGCGGCGACGTGGCCAACCGCTCCGAGGCAGTGCGCGATTTGATTCGCGCCTCGATCGCCAAAGAGCAGATGCGCACGCCCGATGAGCACGTTATCGGGTCGCTCACCATGATCTACGACCATCACACCGGCGATCTGACGCGCCGCCTGGACGAGGTGCAGCACGACTACACCGACGAGATCGTATCGACCATGCACGTGCATCTTGATCACCACAACTGTCTGGAGATCCTGGCGCTCAAGGGTCGCGGCGAGCGCGTCTACGAACTAGCCGACCGCCTGCTGGGCCTGCGCGGCGTTAAGCACGGCGAGCTCACCTGCGCCGCCACCAAGCAAAGTCTGGGGCTATAGCGGGATTTCCCGCAGCGCACCTGCCAAAAAGGGACAGGTTTGTTTTGGCAGGCTTAACGTTTTACCTACCAAAATAAACCTGTCCCTTTTTGGTCGGTTTTGATGAGGGGTGTCACATGCGGCATGTGCATATTCATGTGACGGGCATTGTGCAGGGCGTTGGCATGCGACCGTTTGTGTATCGCGAGGCCATGGCGCATGGCATTTGCGGCTGGGTGCTCAACGCGGGCGATGGCGTGCACATCGAGGCGCATGCTCCGGCCGATGTGCTCGATGCTTTTGTTGCCGCGCTTTCTGAGCATGCGCCTGCGGCAGCCCGTGTAGAGCATGTCGAGACTATGGACCTGGCAGCCAACGGTTGGGATGCCGCCAATGAACAGGGGTTTCGCATCGTAGCATCACAGGACCAGACCGCACACACGACGCTCGTCTCGCCCGATATCGCCACCTGCGACGATTGCCTGCGCGAGTTGTTCGATCCCGCCGACCGACGCTATCACTACCCCTTTATCAACTGCACTAACTGCGGCCCACGCTTTACCATCATCCGATCGCTGCCTTATGACCGAGCGGCCACGTCGATGGATTGTTTTCCCATGTGTCCCGAATGCGCCGCGGAGTATGCCGACCCACTCGACCGGCGTTTTCACGCGCAGCCCGATGCCTGCTTTGATTGCGGGCCGCATATTACGTGGCGCGAGGCGGGCGTGGGCGATGA
>CALHWR010000168.1 GCA_938036665.1 uncultured Collinsella sp.
GCATGGGAGCCTTTTTACGTCTGTCTGCATAATCTCCTTTTTTCCGGGCAAGCTGTCCGGGAAGGAGTGATGAACAATGATGCCGTATGACGAGAACGTGAACCGCTTCGAGGCGGCGCGCAAGTCGTTTCAGTGGATGGAGCGCAGCAAGCCCTCTGTCGCCGCAAGGGGAGACGTAGACCTTCCGTCGGACAGCCGTCGTCTGTTCGAGACGGGAGATCTGCCCGAGGGCATCGCCGTGCCGCCGCACGAGCGCGATTGCGGCCGCGCGCATCCGATGTGCGGGACCGACAGCGAGAATCTCACAGCATGGTGCAGAGAGCACGAAACATAACTTCCGCCGGCAAGCCTGCGCCCGCCGCTCCCGTGAGCGCGCATGGCGACGGCGTCAAGATCGAGTACGACGACGGTCGCGCCTATCAGCTGCGCGCGCAGGAGCTCGTCGCTGGTCAGGGTATGCATCCTCAGGACCCCGCGACCGCCATCAAGGCGCTCGAGGGATGCGAGTTTGGCTACGTGTATCTGGAGCCGACCGACAAACTGGGCGCCGACGTCCCCAACCCCAAGAGCCACATCTGCTACGGCTTTGCCACGCATGTGGTCATTCTGGATGATGACGGCCGCGTGAGCGAGGTCTATGCCGCGCACGATTCCGGCAAGGTGGTCAACCCCATCTCCATCCAGGGTCAGATCGAAGGCGGCGTGCTCATGGGTATGGGCTATGCGCTTACCGAGGATTGGCCGCTCAAGGACTGCGTGCCCCAGGCAAGGTACGGCACGCTCGGGCTGTTCCGTGCGCCCGAGATTCCGGATATCCACGCCATCTACGTGGAGAAGGACGAGCTACTGCCCGTGGCATACGGCGGCAAGGGCATCGGCGAGATCGCAACGATCCCCACAGCGCCCGCCGTACAGAATGCCTATCGCGCATTTGACGGCAAGCTGCGTCCGGATCTGCCCATGGTGGATACGCCGTACAGCCGCGCCCGTCACCGCGGGTAGGGTAGAGCGCGGATGGCATTTCTGACGGGCTGTTCGCGCTCACCATCAACTGCATATGCTGTGCCTTTGGCCCCGGCTCCATCGCGAGCCGGGGCCTTTTGTTTGGAGCGCCTCCGCATACGGAAACTGCGTCCCGGAATCGTGCCCCAGAATGGGATGCGGTTTCCGCTGAAGGACTCAACCGGAAAGCACAACCCGTTCTGAGGCCGGATTCCGGGATACGGTTTCCGCTAGGCATGCCATCTGGAAAGCGCATCCCGTTTTGAGCGTCCAAGCTGGGACGCGCTTTCCGTTGGCGTGGCCGTTGGGAAAACGCGGCCCAGATAGGGGGGATGCGATCCGGCGATGCGCGGCCTAGCAGCTCCTACAGCTCCACGTCGTTGAGCCATGTCGGCAGCGCGGTCTGCCGGATGCCTGCCGTCTGCAGCTTTTTGGCGAGCATTCCTGCCGAGCGGACCTCGTTCATGGTAAAGCGCAGCAGAGGGTGACCGTAGAGCGATAGGTGCGCCTCTCGCTGTCGTTCGGCAACGAGCGCCTCGGCGGTGGTGCGTCCGGCCAGCATGGTCTGGTCGGTATATTTGATGAGCCCGTCGAGCTCGCCCAGCGTGAGCTCCCGCGCCTGGCGCTCCCAGGCAAAGTCCGTTCGTATGGGCTTGGCCGAATCGAAGGGGTCCGTCAACTCGTATTGAAGCCAGTCGGGCGCAAAGCCCGTCTCGATCATGACGGCTCGGGCGACCGATTCCCCGCCGCTCTCGGCGCGCGCGTCAGCATATTGGAGCGTGGTGAGGGCCGTGCGCACCGCGCGACCGTTGCGAGCGCCCGCTCGTTTTTCGACTGCTCCCATCAGCTGCTCTCGCGTTAGGCCAAGCTTTGAGATCGCCGAATCGGCAATGGGCATGCCATCGGCAAAACCGGTCTGCAGCAGGCAATCCATTACCGTTTTGATGGGCGGCGTTACCGATGTGCTGGATAGACGGATTGCTCCGGCCGGCTCGATCTGATGCCGCTGAATATGCGCGCCCGGGCGAGCCGATGGTTTTGTCGAGCTGCAGACGTGTGCGACGTTCAGGTGCCGCCACGAGACTTCGAGTCCCAGGAGGCATGCTGCCGAAAACGAGCAGAACGTCCAATCGGGGTGGATGATTGCAAGGGCGCGGATAATCTCGCAATGGCGTTGCGCTCGGTTGAGTTCGTCCCAGCGCGTTTTTCGCGCAAACAACCCCGGCATGGGCGAGGCGACCGTGACGCCCATGCGCCGAAGGAGCGCTTTTCGGATCGCCGTGCTCGGGGGAATAAGGCATCGTCCCTCCTGCTCGGCCTGAGTGAGCAGTTGGTCGATGAGTTGGTCATTGCAATGGGTCATGAGCTACCGCCTCCTTTTGGGTAGCAAAAACGTATCAGCCGGAACTTGCCGCTCAACTGACCAAAAGCTGACCAAAATCTAACCATGCAGGTAGATGGCCTGTTTTCGGCGACATTTTTACATCCGAATCGGTGGGCGGTAATCGGCGACCGTGAACGGTAGCGAGTTATGAAGACTGGGTAAGTTTCAGGACGTGTACTTTTTAGAAAAATGGTTGTTTATCTGCTATTTTGCAGCTCTGGATTGCGCGTTTGAGGACGTGTGATGTGAGCGGTTGATCGGATTTCAACCGGAAACTGCGTCCCAGAATTCGGCTCCAGAGTGGGAGGCCGTTTCCGAATCGGCCCTCAAACGGAAACTGCGTCCCGGATTCGACGCTCAGAACGGGATGCCGTTTCCGGCTGAGTCTTCGAGTGAAAAGCGCGTCTCAGAATTCGGGGCCTGCGATATCGGTATAGTCCATTTACCGATGCTTGTCTCAGTTTAATTGGGCGGGTAGAATAAAGTCGACGGCAGCCCAAGTAGTGAAGAGCTGGGCAGCGCCGTTGCTTGGTCAAGAGGTCAGTGCCTTAATGGCAGCGACTTGTTATGCTTCGAATGCTGCTTGAGTGCCTCGGAAAGTTCGATAAGCGCCGTGAAGAGCGAGACCAAAGCAACCAAGAGCTCTACGAGCTCTGATGGGCCCGGGATGACCTCTGATTCAAGTCACCGGGCCTAAATCTTTTTCAGGCATTTGAATAGAGCGGGCGATTCTCTTGGGGCCGTCTGCATGGCGTATGCCTGGCGCGCGTGGCATTGCGTCCCGCTTTTGTGTCCGCACGGGCGCCTATCCTTACGGCAATGTAGCCGCTTATGTAACCAAGCGGCAGTTGACGGAGAAAGGCCCTAACCGTGTCAGCTGAAAAGACGCCGGGTATCTTGGCTATCGATACGACGAACTTTGCGCGCCAGATTGTGCTGGACTTTGAGTTTGCGCCGGTGCCAAAGCAGCACCAGCGCCGTGGACTGCGCAACGAGATTATCGAGGTCGGCGCCGTCAAGCTCGATTACCACGGCAACGTTATGGGCGAGTTCTCGCAGTTTGTGCAGACGGAATTTACCGAAGGCGTTGCATTTCCCGTCCGCGAGCTTACGGGGATATCGGCTGTGGACACCGCGATGGCCGATCCGCTCTATGTGGTGATCAAAAGGCTCAGCGATTGGATCGGTCGCTACTCCGCCCAGATAGTTTGCTGGAGCGGGACGGATCGTCGACAGCTTTTGATCGAGTGTCAAGCAAAGCACATCGATCTTTCCGCATTTCCTACGGACTGGGCCGACCTGCAGGCGTTTTACACTTCGATTATGGACGTGGGCAGCCACGGGCGCGTCTCGTTGGGCGACGCGGCAACGTGGTTTGGCATCGAGTTTGACGAGTCGACGGGCCACGCCCACAGCGCCCTGGCCGATGCACGCGTGACCGCTAAGCTGCTCAAGCAGATGATGGAGGGGGACTATCACGTGAGTCCGCGCGCCCAGGAAGTCCGCCAACGGTGGGGGATAGGCGAGCGACCCCAGACGCGCCTTTCCAGCAAGTGCCCCGAGCTGGGCGACCTGCAGCTGAGGTTGAAGGCGGAGGGGAGATAGGCGGCGTTGGCCGTCTGCATGGCGCGTGGCCTGTCGCGTATCGCTACTCTTCCTGCCGCT
>CALHWR010000169.1 GCA_938036665.1 uncultured Collinsella sp.
CTCGTCCGGCGTAAAGTAAACCTCGCACCCAAAGATGGGCTTGATGACCAGGGGCGGCTTGAGCTCGTCGATGTTGCCCTTCTCGTCCCACATGGCCATGTCCTTCACATACTGGGCATGCTCGCGCGGGTTTGCCTCGGGGTCGGGCTCCACCAGCTCGTCGCGGCGGTCTTTTTCCAAGAAGGCCTTGTCGTGGCTCCAGGTTTTGTACTCGGGCGTGTTGTGGTTAACGGCGTCGCAGGCCAGCGCCAAGTCGGGCACGCCATACATGTAGCCGTGATCGGTAATGGCCACGGCAGGCATGCCAAGCTCAACGGCACGGTTGACCATATCCTGGATACGGGTTGCGCCGTCGAGCATGGAGAAGACGGTGTGGTTGTGCAGATGGACGAATGCCATGTGATGAGCTCCGATGCGGGTTCGTGTTCTGACTGAACGATTTTACCGCACGGCGCGGACGGCACCCGAACCTAGCCAAACCCACACGGCTCCTCACGCAGTTGCGGTGGAATAGCTCCCGCTTAGGCCGCCTGGGCCGCAATACAGGAACTATTCCACCGCAAGTTATCTGAGGGCTAGAGATTGTAGGTGACTACTTGAGGTTCGGCGGGTTCGACGAAGATGGCTGGATTCGCCTGCTCCACGCGGACGAACTTGACGGTCACGGCCTCAAAGCCCGCCTTGTGTAGAACATCAGCGTAGACGCGCGCCTGCAGGGCGTGCTTCTCCTGCAGCTGTTCCGGCGTCTCGTCCGGTGTGCCGCCCGTCTTGTAGTCGATGACCAGCGCGTGCGACGGATCGGCCGGGTCGGTTGCCAAGGCATCGATAGCGCCCTCGGCATAGACGCCGTAGCGGGCGATGTCCTCGTCCTCGCAGCCCAGCGAGAAGAACGGCACCTCGGCGCGAACGCACGGCCACGCGAGCAGGTCGGCACGAACAGCCGACTTGAGCCAGCGGTCCAGGGCAACGTCGAAGCGTTCGCGCTGTTCCGGCGTCAGGCGCCACAGGCGAGCCAGGGCGTCGGCACGCTCGGCGGGCAGCGCATCGGCGCCCATCTCGATGAGCCACTGGCAGGCAGCGTGGAAGGCCGAGCCCAGCGCCATGGGATTGCCGGCGGGCTCGACAGCAGCCACGTCCGCATCCGTCATCTCCGAGCCATCCGACTCCGCATCATCGCCAGCCTCGTCCATGGGCACATGTGCCTCGGCGGCACGGTCCTCGGACTCGGCATGCAGCGCCGCGGCAATTGACGAGTAGCTGTACGAATCGCGCGCCGGATACGGGCAGGTGCCCATGCGCACGCCCACCGCCTGGGGATACACGAGCTCAAACGCATCGGGCTCGGGGTCGGCAGGACCGGGCACAGTTGAGCGCGCAGCATTATCAGCGACATCGACATCGCCGCGAACAAGCCTGCCCTCGGCATCCAGCGAAGCGTTGGCCTCAAACGTCTGCTCACCAAACGTAAAATCCGCCAGCGAGATGAGCTCGTAATCACCCGGCTTGGAGTTGTCGAACACCAAACGGTCGCTATCGAGCTGCGGCATGTCCAGACTGTCGGTCGGCAGGATGCGGCGCAGCACGTCGTAGGTCAGATCGGTCTCGACGTCGAAGGTCGGCGCACATACCTTGCCACGGCTCACGCCGGCATCCATTGCCAGAATAACCAGCTCGCGCGCACGCGTCATGGCAACGTAGAGCAGACGAGCCCGCTCCTCGAGCGAAAGCTGCAGGTCGTCGTTGCGCAGGCGGGCAAATGCCTCGGCGGGAGAACCCGTCGCACAGACGTCCTCCATGAGCTCCGGCGGCAGCCACAGCGACGTGCCCTTGCCCTTAAACGCATGCTCAAACTGCTTTTTAACGTCGTCGCCCTTCACAAAGGTTCCGTCGGCGAGCTTAACGCCGTCGAAGCGTGCCGGTAGCGCCACGACCTGCGCTCCGCCCTCGACGCGACCCATCTGTGCCGCACCCGAGGACTTACGCACGCCAAAGCACTCGGCGACCGCCACGACCGGATATTCCAGGCCCTTGGACGCATGCACCGTCATGATGCGTACCGCGCCGTCACCCTCCTCGTTGAGTGCGCCCGGAGCCTCCTTGCCCGCCAAAAAGCGGTCGAAGGCGAGCGCAATGGAGCGCGGCGAGTTACCAAACTCGGCCTCAGCCTCAGCCACGGCATCGAGCGCTTTGAGCACGTTGGCGGCAATGGCTTTGCCCTCGGGGCCACGCTGTGCCAGGTGCACGAACCAGCCGGAAGCATTGACCACGTCACGCGCGATGGCGGCGAACGAATCGCGCCCCACGCGACGCAGTGCATAGCGCAGCACCTCGCGGGCACGCGTCACGAGCGGCAAGTCTTGCAGGCCCGGCACATCGGAATCGCTCATGATGCCCGCATCGATGTTGCGGCGCGAGGTCTCCCCCGTCTCGCTATCGAGCTTGGTCGCCAGCGCCAGGAACTCCTGGGCGCCGAGCGCAAACATCGGCGAGGCGAGCAGCGGCATAAGGCCCTGCGCCGTATCGGCCGGATTGGCGAGTGCACAAACCAGGGCGCGTACCGTCCGCACCTCGGCAGCCTGCGCAAAGACCGAGCCACCCGCGATCACGCAGTCGAGCCCTTGGTCGCGGAAAGCCTGGGCATAGACGTCGGCGTTGGTCATACGGCCCAGCAGCAGTACCATGCCGCCCTGGGGCTGGCCGGCATCGGCAAGCGCACGGAACCGCTCCGCGATCGCGCGGGCCTTGGCCTGTGTGCGCTCCTGCGTACTGCCGCCGGCAACAAAGAGCGCCTGGCGACGCGAGGCGTCTGCCACCAGCGTGTCCTTGCGGCCATCGCTCGCCTCAAGATCCAAAAAGCCCTGCATCAGGCCGCCGTCATCGCCGTCGAAAACGCGTGCCACGTAACGCAGCACCTCGTCATGGCTGCGGAAGTTGCGAACGAGCTTAACGAGCTCGCCGGCGGGGACATCGGCAGCAGCGCCAGCGACGGCCGCCGCCTCGGCCGTCCCCGAGGCGCCCACCTTGCGCTCCTGACGGCGGAACACCTCGACCTCGGCACCACGGAAGCGATAGATCGACTGCTGCGCATCGCCCACGGTACACAGCGCACGCTCCCCCGCACCCGTCAGATAGCGGATTAGATCGACCTGCATCTGATCGGTATCCTGGAACTCGTCAATCATGACCATCTTAAAGCGGCCCTCGTATGCCGCTCGGATGGCCGGGTAATCGCGCAGGGCCTCGTAGGCCATGCGCAGCAGGTCGTTGTTGTCGAGGGCAGACTGGCCGGCCTTAAGCGCGCGGTACTCAGCCTCTACAGAGCGGGCCAAGCCCACCAGTGCATCGAGCGCGGGGCCACCGCAGGCAAGCACGATATTGATAAATGCATCGGCGGCCTCGGCCTTGAGCAGCTCGACCTGCTCCTTGGGGAACGCCTTGCTCGCGCGCGGCATGGTGCACGACATCATGAGTCGCGCCGCATCGGCCATGGTCTTGCCGCTCGCCTCGAACGCGTCGATGGCATCGAGCGCCATCTGCGCTTTCTCGGTCGCGGCCTTGCTTGCGCCCAGCGCCGCACGATAGGCATCGGCGAGTGCCGAGGTATCGGCCTGGCCGCGCGCCACGCGTACGTCGTCCATGCCGCCCGGCAGCTGGCTCGAGAGCTCCAGCAGGTCGCGCACCAGACCCTTGATGGTCGTGCCGGCGCCAAAGGGACCGCCCTCGCCCGCCATGGGATACCAGGCGTAGAGGCTTTTAAGCGAAGCGGCGAGCTCGGGGGCGGCATCGGGCACCGTCGCGCGGGCCAGCACATGCTCAACAGCCTGGTCCATAAGCTCGTCGGTATCGGTGAGCACCGTGAACTCGGGGTCGATGCCCAGCTCCAGCGCGTGCGCGCGCAGGATACGCGAGCACATGCCGTGAATGGTCGAGATCCACGCATCGTCGACGGTCAGGGCCTCCTCGTCCATGCCCTCGTCGATGAGCGCGCGGCGCACGCGGTCACGGATCTCGGCCGCGGCATCTTTGGTAAAGGTAATGGCGAGCACCTGGTCCAGATGCTCAACGAACGAACCGGATTCGGGCGAGAGCGCGTAGACGATGCGGCGCGTGAGGGTAAAGGTCTTGCCCGAGCCGGCACCTGCCGAGACAAACAGCGGGCGGTCGAGCGTTTTGACGACTTGCAGTTGTTGCGGCATCAAAGTCGAAAGATCCATGGTCTACACGTCCCTCCTTACAAACGTTCCTTCGTGGTTATACGAGCAGCGCGCATGCGCGGCCTGAGCCGACGTCGGGTCGACGGCGGCAACGTTGCCTGCCTCGAGCTCGCGCAGACGCTCGGCAATGCCGGTCTCCACGCGATCGAGCAGCGCATCGAAGTCCATGTTGCCGCCCTCGCCGGGAAAGCCCTTCTTAAGGCCTGGGATGCGGCCGTCGCCGCGCTCTTCCTCAAGCAACTCGGCGCTCGCCGCACCGCGCAGCGCGGGCTTGCCGCCCTTGGTCGAAAAATAGAGCGCGGCGCGGGTATCCAGATCCAGCGCCCGACGCATGGCCTGCGCGTAGATGAGTGTCTGGGTATGGGGCGGCAGCCAGCGCGGGTCGTCGATGGGGGCCTCGCCCGACTCCTCGTCGCGCACCGTGGGGTCGGCGAGCTTAAACTCCTCAACGCCCGTGCGATGCTTGTAGTCGATTACCCCGGCGCGATTCTCGGCATCCACATCAACGCGGTCGATGCGCCCGCCAAGCGGCCAACCGGCATACTCAACTTTAAGGTCGTTAAAGGCAAACTCCAGGTAGCACGGAGCAAAAGGAGTCAGCGCCTCGGCTTCATAGGCAAGCACACCCTCCAGCTGCGGCAAAATCTCGGCCACTTGGCGCTCCTCCACTGGAGAGAGCGGCACCAGCGGGCCCTCGGTACCGCGCTTGCCGGCGTGCTCGGCCAGGGTCTCGGCAAAGACCTCGTGCAGCAGCTCCTGAGCACGTGGCAGGTTCTCGGGCGTCACGCGCTCCATGCCCTCCTGGGGCAGACGGGCATGCAAGTGCTCCAGCACGTCATGGACAAAGTTGCCCTTCTCCATGTTGCCAAAGCCGGCGTCGATCGACTGGGGCTTCACGCGGTACGAGACGAACCAGCATAGCGGGCAGGTCGAATAGGCCTCGATCTGCGAGGCAGACGTCAGGCGCGGCACCAGCGGCGCATCCTCGCCCTCGCCATCGCGACGACGCAGGACCAGATACGGAATGGCTTCATCGCTCAGATGCTGAGGAGCTTCGCAGGTCACGCGCTCGCGCCTAAGCCCTTCGCCTGCCGCGGGATCGAAGTCCCTTACGATATCGCCCTCACCCACACACTTCGCCTTGTCGGCGCCAACGGCCTTAGCGTCGTCAGCGGCCTTGTCGGCGTCAGCGGCCTTGTCGGCGTCAGCGGCCTTAGCATCGTTAGCGGCCTCGGCATGCGCCCGCAACTCGGTCCACACGGCCGCCGGATAGCACTCGCGCGCCTGACGATCGTGGGTCACACGGGCGAGCGTAACCGAACCACGCGACGCTTGTATCGCGCGGCCAAAGCGTGCGCGCAGCAAGGCCGCAGGCTCAAGCGTCACGTCCTCGCGACCGAGGCTCGCCGTCAGCGTGGTCAGCGGCCCCTCTTCGTGTGAGAGCGGATAGCTGTCCAGATCGACATCGGCAAACAGCACGGCATCGTAGCTGCCGGGGCGCAGAGCCGCCGCATCGGCAAGCGAAGCAAAGCGAACCTGGGCGCGTGGCGCACGGTCAACCTCGTAGGTCTCGTAATCGTAGGCGGCGCTACGCTTGTCCACCTTGGTTCGAATGTCATCGAGCACGGGCACGGTCGCGGCCTGCGACACGTCGAGCGCACGGGCGCCATTCATAAGGATGTCGATGACGTGGCGCAGCAGGGCCACCTCCGCCTGGCGACGGGCCTGACCGTCGAGACCGCCAAGTGCGCGATCGGGCAGTGCCTCGGCAACGGCAAGCATGGCCTTGAGCGCCGTCACGGGTTTGTCGCGCCACAGCGCCTGGAACACGTCCGAGATCACGCACGGCACGCTCTTAAACCAGTTCTCGTCGCTCGCCGCTTTACGCGCGCCCCTCACCTGGCCCTGCACGCTCTGCAGCAGGCTCTTGACGCCCGCAGTGGTCTTGCTGCGCGACAGTCGCATATTCTTGTCGAACGTGCGCGCGCTGGCGGCGTCGGCACCCGAAAGCGGGCTGTAAATCCAGTCGGTAAGCTCCGGAGCGGGCCACCACTCAGTCTTAGAAGCTGCCCCTTCGTCGGCGGCCTTCATACGCTCGATCAGGTTGGCGAGCGCCGTGAACTGCCTGCCCGCAATGGATTGGGAAAACGCCGTGAACTCGGCCGTCTCGGCAGCAACGTGGCGCGCCGCCAAACGAGCGGCAAGCTCGCCGAACAGCTGGGGTGCCCGGGCGGACACCACGAGTACGCGCACGGGATCGACGGGTGCGGAGGCGGCATCGTTGACCTTGGACTCCTTGCGCGCTTTCACCATCTTATCGATGACGTCCGCATAGACACGGGCACGGGCATGGGGCCCGGCGACTTCCACAAAGGCAGGACGTACGACGGACTTTGGAGCAATCGCGGGAGCGCCGGCATCCTCGTCCAGCGGCGCGATCTCAAACAGCACACCGCGGACATCAAATGCCGCGGCAAGCTCCTCGCGCATCGCCGCTTGCTCGCGAGCAAGCAGCACGACAACCTCTCCCCCGTTGTTTGCCACGGCGGACAGCAGCTCGAGCAGGCTATACGTAAATGACGTGACGCTGCGCACGCAAACGGCGCGGGCGCACCCCGGCAGGTTGTCGGCCAAAGCGCCGGCCATAATGTCAGCCGCCTCGCAGGGCTCGACCATATCTCGACGGTCCAAACCGCGCGCATAGGCGCACAAAAGTTCAAACACGCGAGCCTCGGCGTCGCTTCTGGGCTTGGGCTTGCAAACGTTGTCGCAGCAACGCTCGGCACCTGTCCCTGCCACACCCGGCAGCACATCGCGAGCCATACGCGCGAGCATACGCACCGTGCCCTGGCTGCGCGAAAGCGGCTGCAGGTCGGCGTCGTCGAGACGCGCTACCATGTCCGAAAACAGCATCTGGCGCTGCAGGTTGTCGACGAAACCGCGCCCGTCGCCCAAAAGCTCCCAAAGCGAGCGAAGCCACGATGTAGGCGTCTTGTAGTCAATACCCAGCGAAACGCCGGCTTCCGCCGCATCATGACGGCACAGGTCGAGCTCGGCAAACGTTGGCGCCAGCAGCGCGGCACGCCCGTGGCGGGCAATAAGGTCGGCAAGCAGCGCCGCCTCGGCATCGCTCAAATCCGCGCCGGCGTTGGTGGTATAGATTCGAACAGGCATGGTCCTCCACTCAAACCGTTCGCAATATTCAATGCTTCCATCCTACCCGCCCACGCGGACAGATTGCTACCTCAGCTCCATGTTTTGGTGCAAAGCAACCTGACCCCAACGCACCAGCCGATTGCGGGCATATAAAAACCGCCCCCGAAGGGACGGTTCTGCACAATTCGTTTGTTGTCGCTGGCCTACTCGCCATCCTCCAGCTTGATGAGGATCTTGCGATAGCCGCCGTACTCGCCGTTCAGCGCCTTTGAAACGCGGCTCACCGTAGTGGACGAAGCGCCGGTGCGGGCCTGAACCTCAACATAAGGCTCGCCCTCATCCAGATAGCGCGCAACCTGCAGACGTTGCGAAAGATCGCAGATCTCGCGCGGCGTGCAGATATCGGTCAAAAACGCTTGGATATCCTTCTCGTCATCCAAAAGACTAAATGCGTGGACCAGCTGCTTGACATCAGGCTTGTCAAACATGTTCTCGATATTCATCGATCACCGCCAAACCCGCCATAAGGCATCGAAGTTGATACTGACATCGGGCATCGTTCGCCCGTTCTATGCAATAGGGCAACGCCTGTGGCTTTTGCCCGTAGCAGTTTAGCACACCACCAAACTAAAGCGACAAAACTCTCTGCCAGCGGCGCGTTTTCTAGGACGAACGCCGTTTTGAAACCGAATGCGCACGCAAGCTCCACGAATATCTGAGACAATGGGCGCCCAAACAGAGCCGTGCCCGAGCATCTGTCCGAGTTGCAAAGGCATGTGCCTCTCACGCTCCCTCACCACGCCATGCGCAAGAAAGGATTCACACCATGCGCTTTATGCTCAACTGGCTTTTGACCTCAATCGCCATCGCGATCGCAACGTTTCTCGTCCCCGGCATTCAGCCCTTCGGCATGGCCGACGCCTGGGTCTGCTTTGCCTTCGTGGGACTGTTCCTCAACATCGTCGACTCGCTCGTTAAGCCGTTCCTGACGGTCATCTCGCTGCCACTCACTATTATCACGCTTGGTATTTTTCAGCTTGTGGTCAACAGCTTTATGCTCGAGCTGGCCAGCTACCTGTCGGTCAATCTGCTGGGCGCGGGTATCTCCATCGCCAGCTTTGGATCGGCGTTTATGGGCAGCATCCTGGTATCCATCATGCGCAGCATTCTCGACAGCATCGCCGGAAACTAAAGCGACCGGATACGGACCACCACAACACGCCAAAACGAAGGCCGTCCATCGCAACGATGGGCGGCCTTGCCATTTGTCGAGCCTCAGAGGGCAGGAAAATCTACCATTTCTACCCCGTCCCCCAATAGCAGGTGGGGCTAGATGACGTAGTCGTAGCCCTCGCTGGGGGCGACGAGCGTATCGAGCGTCACGCCATCGAGGTAGTCGTTGATGAGCTTGTCCAGGTTCTTCCACACGTCGAGCGTGGGGCACTCGTCAGAGCGCGAACAACCCTTGCAGTCGCCATCCAGGCAGGCGACCGGCGCCAGGCTGCCCTCGGTCAGGCGCAAGATCTCGCCCACCGTGTACTGCTCGGGCGGGCGCGTGAGCACATAGCCGCCGCCCTTGCCGCGCATGCCCGAGAGCATGTTGGCGCGCACGAGCGTAGCCAGAATATTCTCGAGGTACTTCTCCGAAATCCCCTGGCGCGCCGCGATCTCTTTGAGCGGGATGCGACCGGCCGCCTGATGCTCGGCCAGGTCGACCATAACGCGCAGGGCATATCTGCCCTTTGTGGAAACCAACATATATAGTGCTGCCTTTCGGTCTTTTAGTCCGTTGAAATTCTAGCCGAAAAATTGGCTTTGAAAATACCCGTTCCGGTCAAGATGGTTAATCAACTTGCAATAATCTCCTATTTCCTATTGCATTACTAGGCTTTGGTGTCTACTATGCTTCCCAACAGCTAAACGAACAACCTATAAGGTTTATGGGTTTAGCTGCTAGACACACCGTAAAACCACACGGTATCCAGTCATTTGAACACTTTGGAGGTTCATCATGAGCAAGGTTTACACGTCCATCGATCAGCTTATCGGCCACACCCCGCTCCTGGAGCTCACCCACTTTGAGGCCGATGAGGACCTCAAGGCCCGCGTGCTCGTCAAGCTGGAATACTTCAACCCCGCCGGATCCGTTAAAGACCGCGTCGCCAAGAACATGATTGACGAGGCCGAGAAGGCAGGCAAGCTCGTGCGTGGCGGCGACTACACCATCATCGAGCCCACGAGCGGCAACACCGGCGTCGGCATCGCCTCGGTGGCGGCCGCCCGCGGCTACAAGGTGATCATCACCATGCCCGAGACCATGTCCGTCGAGCGCCGCAAGCTGATGCAGGCATACGGTGCGCAGCTCGTGCTCACCGACGGCTCCAAAGGCATGAAGGGCGCTATCGCCAAGGCCGAAGAGTTGCAGAAGGAGACCCCCAACAGCATCATCGCCGGCCAGTTTGTGAACCCCGCGAACCCGGCCATTCACAAGGCCACGACCGGCCCCGAGATCTGGGAGGACACCGACGGCAAGGTCGAC
>CALHWR010000170.1 GCA_938036665.1 uncultured Collinsella sp.
GTCAGGTCGGCCGCGGCCAGCGACTCGGCGCTCACGGCATCCTCGCCCTGCTCCAACACGCGGCGGCGCAGCGCGGCGGAAAGCGCGTGTGCCCACAGACCCTCGGCCTCGGCTAGACGCTGCGTGGCGGGAGCATCGGAGAGCAGGCCCTCGGGTGTATAGCAAATGACACTCGAGCGCTTGACGAACTCTTCGACCGAAAGCGGGTTGGAAAACATGGCCGTGCCGCCGGTCGGCAGCGTGTGGTTGGGGCCGGCGACGTAATCGCCGAGCGGCTCGGAGCTCCAGGCGCCCACAAAGATGGCGCCGGCGTTGCGAATGCCGCCGAGCAGGCCCATCGCGTCCTTGCAGTGCAGCTCAAGGTGCTCAGGAGCCACGGTGTTCACGGCCTCGACGGCGGCAGCCATGTCGGCGGCCACCACGATGGTGCCCTCGTTATCGAGCGAGGCGCGCGTGATCTCGGCGCGCGGCGACTGCGCCACTAGAATATCGATGCCCGCCTCGACCTCGCGCGCAAACTGCTCGTCGCAGGTCACCAGGTAGCAGGCAGCCAGCGGATCGTGCTCGGCCTGCGCCATCAGGTCGGCAGCAACCACCATGGGCTTGGCCGTGGCATCGGCCAGCACGCAGACCTCGGAGGGGCCGGCGACCATGTCGATACCCACGTCGCCCGCGACAATCTGCTTGGCCGCGGCGACAAAGGCGTTGCCCGGGCCGGTGATCTTGTCGACGCGCGGAATGGTCTCGGTGCCGTACGCCAGCGCGGCCACGGCCTGGGCGCCGCCCACCATATAGATCTCGTCCACGCCGCCAAGCTTGGCTGCCGCGAGCGTGTAGGGGCTGATCAGGCCATCTTTTTGCGGCGGGGTCACCATGACCACGCGCTTAACGCCAGCCACCTTGGCGGGGATGGCGTTCATGAGCACGGTGGAAGGATACTGCGCACGACCGCCCGGCACGTAGATGCCAGCCGCAGCAAGCGGGGTCACTTTGACGCCGAGCATCGTGCCGTCCGGACGCGTGGTAAACCAACTCTGCTCGACCTCGCGCTGGTGGAATTCGCGAATCTGGCGCGCGGCCTTCTCGAGCGCGGCGACAAAGGCCGGGTCGAGGCCTTCGAGCGCAGCATCGATCTGCTCTTGCGGCAGACGGAAGCTCTGCAGCTCAACACCGTCAAAACGCTGGCAGCAATCGCGCACCGCAGCATCGCCGTTAGCACGCACGTTGGCCACGATATCGCGGGCGGCGTCGACGATGTTTTGCGGCAGCACACCCTTGCGGTTGAGCTCGTTGGTAACGAGGCGCTCACCGGGAGCAAGCTTGATGGTCTTCATATCGGTATCCCCTATCGGTCGAGGTTGCGTTTGGAAAACGAGATGCCGGGCAGCGGCACCAATCGGCCCGCAGTCCGGATATGGGGGGCGCCCGTGCGCGCTCGCGCTATTGTGCCGAGCCCGCGACGGGCTCAAAATGCTTGTCCTTCACGGCAGCCGCCAGGCGATCGGCCAGGTTGCGAACGCGCGGATCCAGGCGCGCGGCACCCGGGTTGACGAAGAAGCGGGCCGTGCAGTCCATAATGCGGCCGGTGATGACCAGGTCGTTGTCGCGCAGCGTGGCGCCCGTGGCGGTGATATCCACGATGCGATCGGTCATACCGACGATGGGTCCCAGCTCGATGTTGCCGTGCAGCGAGACGATGTCGGCGTTCACGCCGCGCTCGGCATACCAGGCGCTCGCGATGCGCGGGTACTTGGTGGCCACGCGCAGTGACCCGCGGCGGGCATAGTTGCGCTCGGCCTGACCGGCGCGCCATGCGGGCTCCGCCTCGATAAAGGTGCACAGGCCATAGCCCAAATCGACCAGCTGCAGCAGGTTGAGGTCTGCCTCGATAAGCGAGTCCCAACCGCAGATGCCGCAGTCGGCACCGCCACAGCCCACAAAGGCGGGCGCATCGCTGGGACGCACGATGACAAACTCGATATCGCCGACCGTACCCTCGCCGGCACGCGTGTCGCGGCCGCGCACGATCAGGTGACGGCCGGGATCGCGCAGCTCCGAGACATCCAAGCCCGCGGCCTCGAGCACGTCGAGCGTGTCGACCTTGAGCGAGCCCTTGGGCACGGCAATGCGCAGCGGACCCTCGGCTCCACGGCCCACGGCGTGATCGCCGTCGGAAGCGGCGTCCTCGGCCGAGGTGCGCGCTGCCTCCAGACGCTCGAGCGAAAAGGC
>CALHWR010000171.1 GCA_938036665.1 uncultured Collinsella sp.
ACTGGGGGTGGAAGTGGTGAGCCCCGCAGACGTGGGAATCTCCATAGACGTGGAGGAGACCGGCACCACCTTTGCGGAAAACGCCATGCTGAAGGCCAAGGCCATCTGCGAGCTGGCGAAGCTGCCCGCCATCGCTGACGATTCCGGCCTGTGCGTGGACGCCCTCAACGGCGGCCCCGGTGTGTACTCCGCCCGCTATGGCGGCTTGGATGACGATGTGGCCCGCTATCGGCTGCTGCTGGAGAATCTCCGGGGAGCCGGGACCCGTGCCGCCCACTTCCATACGTCGGTGGTGTGCTGCTTCCCCAACGGGGACGTGCTGGAGGCCGAGGGCGACTGCCACGGCACCATCGCCTATGCCCCGCAGGGGGAGAACGGTTTCGGCAAACAGCTGACGCTCGGGATATTGAAACACCACGCCGACCTTGGCCTTAACCGCGGCGGCATCTTTCTTGTTTGCCAGGTCGAGCCCCAACGCGTAAACGGAACCCTCCTGGGGGCGAATCAAACCGTTGAGATGCTGGACCAGCGTCGACTTACCCGAACCGGTATGACCTGCTAAGCCCAGGAACTCGCCGCGACGCACCGTCAGCGATACATCGCGCAGCGCCCACGGGCTGCTGGGGTCGTTTCCCCAGAGAGCCTGTTTGCTCGATTTGCCCGCAACGGCCGAGCGCTTATGCCAGCGGCGACGCTCGCGCGGACTGAGCGAATAACTGTACGAAACATGGGATAGCTCGATGACGGGCTCCGACGCGTTGCCCTCGTTGTCTACCGGAACAGTGCCGTCAGCGATTTCCAACTGGGACGCGGAAGGCCGCCCTGCGGTGTCTTCCCCACTCCGGTCGGCATATACCTGCGCAATCTCGGCGACCATATCCGCCTCGCGCACCTGCGCATGAACGGGCACGCCCTTCGCACGAAGCGCCGTGCCCAAGCAGCACGACGCCGGCATATCCAGGTTGAGCTCCGCGAGCTCATCTGCCCGCGTCAGAATCTCCTCGGGCGTACCGAGCATGGCAACGCGCCCCGTCCGAAATACCGCGACACGATCGGCCTCGGCGGCCTCTTCCATAAAGTGCGTAATCATCACGATGGTCATGCCGCGATCGTGCAACGCGTGGCAAGCCTTCATGAGGCCCTTGCGTCCACGCGGATCGAGCATCGAAGAAGCCTCGTCCAAGATGAGCACGCGCGGTTCCATGGCGAGCACACCGGCAAGCGCCACGCGCTGCTTTTGGCCACCCGAGAGCGCGTGGGTCTCGTGGCGCTCAAAGCCCACCAGGCCCACGCCCTTCAGCGCCTCCCGTACACGCTGTGCTATTTGTGCCGATGGCACGCCAAGGTTTTCGGGACCAAACGCAATGTCATCTTCGACAAGCGTTGCCACCAGCTGGTCGTCGGGATTCTGGAATACCATGCCCGCGGTCGAACGAATGTCGTAGACCAGCTCGGGGTCGGACGCATCCATGCCGTTGATGCGTACCGTGCCCGCATCGGGCTGCAACAGCGCATTCAGATGCTTGGCAAACGTCGACTTGCCCGACCCGTTTCCGCCGAGAATGCAGAAAAACTCGCCATCCTCGATGTTCAGATCGATGCCATCGAGCGCCGGTGTGGCACCGTCATAACTAAAGGAAACGCCCCGACACTCAATCATGCGCGGCCTTTGACCTGGTCCTTTTTAGGCGTGATGAGGTTGGAGACTGCTTTATACACCGCTAGCGTCAACACCGAGTTAAGCACGGTCTTGATAAGGTTGAACGGCAGCACGGCAGGAATCATAAGCGGGGCGATCACATCGACCGAGCCATACCAGAACCATACGCCAATGGTAAGGTTTGCGACCATAGACAACGCCGTAGCGGCAATGACGCCGAGCACCAGACCAATCACGGCGCCCTTATAGGTATGCATCTTCTGGTAGACGATAGCCGCGGGCAGAATATAACCCAGCGTAGCCACCAGGTTCATAAGCGCGCCGACCCAATCGCCCGTGGTAAGCGCATGGATAACGATCACCATGGCGGCAACAGCAGTGCCGGCGCCAGGGCCATACGCAAATCCACACACCATCGCCGGCACCAGCGACGGGTCATACGTCAAAAACGGCGCCGAAGGAAGGATGGGCAGCTGCACATACATAAACAGTGCTCCCAAGGCGCACATCAACGCCATGGTAACGAGCTGTTTGGTGCTCCACCTATTCGTGTTCTCAAAATGGATATGCTGCGACTGTTCAGACATAAGATCACCTGCCTCTTTCTTCCGGACTCTAACCGTTGGTACTGGGATCTCACCAGTTCAGCCGGCATGCGAACCAACGCACACACGGGTCGCGGACTCATCGGCTCGGTCGCAGGCATCTAGCCTGCGCCACGGCGTCCCTTTGACACCGCCCGGTTTACCGCCAGTGGGGAATTTCACCCCGCCCTGAAACAGCAATTGCTAGTGTAGCACCAGCAGGCTTTCGCGCAAGTATGCCAAGGGTAATTTGTGGCGGGGATCAGTTACCGCAACAACCACATCTCTCACTCACCCCAAAGTGGTGCGCCTTTCGCGCAAAGCGCGAAACAGCAACTGGGATACGTATCCCTATCAGCCACGATCTCCGCCCACGCCGACCTCAAGGCCGTAAACGCAGGGGATCCGGGGGCGTGACGGGGGTTTCTCTCCGGAACATTCCGCAGGACGCAAAG
>CALHWR010000172.1 GCA_938036665.1 uncultured Collinsella sp.
GCAGACTCGGGCGCGGGCGCAGGTGCCGGCGAAGCATCCGGAGCGCTGTAACCCGAAGGAGCGGACTTCTTCTCAAACGGCAGCACAAAAGTCAGGACGTCATCCTTGTCCTCGTCGGCCCACTCGCTTGCATAACGCGCAACCCAATAGCCAACGGCACGATGCTTGAGCATGTTGCCAAAGACCGTGAGGAATACCGTGACAAACGCCGTCAGCACCAAGAACAATACGAGCGTAATGCCACCGCCGGTAACAAGCGCCTCAATAGCCGTAGGACGGTAGTAGTAGCTATACATACCGACAGAGGCAATGGTGCCAAAGACGAGCGTCAGGATCCATGTGATAACGTTGGCGACCAGACCCGTCAAAAACTCGGGAAGGAACGATGCGCAGAACAGCTTGGTCTTATTGTTCTTAAAGGCCACCCAGACCTTATCGAGCGAAAACGCGCTCTCGACGCGACCGGTCACCGCAAAGTGCATCACGGCGATGTCGGCGAACATAGTAAAGAAGACACCCAGGACCGCCGTGGCAATCATAGCCAGAACAAACAGGCCCAGCGAGCCAAATAGAGCGGCCTCAAGCGCATAGGAGCCGAAATAAGAGTACGCACCCGCGGCACCAATTACCGCGCTCTCCACCAGCGAAAGCGCTACACCAATAACGGGAATAGCCGCGATAACCTTGAGCACGCTCGAAATAACGCCCGAAAAGACGCCAAGGCCAAACGACGTGGAACGCATCAACGGACGATCCATGCCGTCATCGACCTTGAGCGACAGGTCGCGACCCCATTCGATGCCAAAGCCAGAACCGCACGCGCTTGCCACACAGGCAGCCAAAAAGCCGAAGGCAGCCGCGATACCGCCGATAACGGGAATGAAGAGCACGAGCACCGACACGACACAGATGAGCGCCGGCAAAAAGGCAATCTGGCACACGCGCTGCAGCACGCCCGGCGTCTTGGTCATGTCTTCAAACGCCTGAGCTACACAGCCCTTGGGCACGTTCACGTTAGGCTGAGGAACAAACTGCTGAGGCTGAGACTGCCCCTGAGGAGCAGAGGTTGCAGCACCGGCATTAGGAGCGCCACACGCGCCACAGAACTTGTCGTTATCGCCCATGGGGGCGCCACACTGCGAACAGAACATCGAAATCATCCCTTCGTATCTAGAGCGAATCACCTGGATCGCAAACGATGTCTTTGGCAACATTATCGCCCAATGTGGGGACAAATACCCCAAGATGACCGATTTGCAACGTAGGCGGCCTTATTCAATGATTCGAAGGGTGCGTCCGCGCTAGTTCGTGCCGCGGAAGCCCTTGCCCACGATCTCGGAGCTATCGACGATGGTGATGAAGGCGCCAGGGTCAATCTCGCGGGTATAGCGGCGCAGTTGCACTGCCTCGCGACGGCTCAGCACGCTCATAATCACCGTGACGCACTTGCCCGAGAAGGCGCCGTAGCCACGGCTGATCGTAGCCGTACGGTTGAGATGCTTGACGATAAACTCCTCGACTTTGCGCGGTTCGGCGCAAATGATCGTGCAGACCTTACGAAGGTGAATGCTCTCGATAGCCTTATCGACCACGAGCGTCTTGGCAAACAGGCCAAGCACGCAGTACAGGCCAACGCGCGGGCCATACAGGAAAGCCGCGATGGTTACGATGCCGATATCGACCAACAGCAGCGCGCGGCCAATCTCGAGCGTGGTGCGACGTTTGAGGATCATGGCGAGAATGTCGGTGCCGCCCGTCGAGGCACCAATGTCAAAGACAATGGCACTACCCAGCGCCGGCAAGATGACGGCAAAACACAGGTCGAGCCACATATCGCCCGTCAGAGAGACATCGGTCGGAATGAAGAGCTCAAACAGCGAGACGTAGGCCGAAAGCGCAAACGAAGCGAAAACGCTCCACAGGATTGCCTTGCGCTCCAAAAAGATAAAGCCCAGAACGACCAGGACCGCGTTGATAATCCACATAAAAACGCCGACGGGCAGGGTCGGGAACAGCGTGGAAAGAATGACCGACACGCCCGAGGTGCCGCCGAAGGCAAAGTGATTGGGGGTTTTAAAGGCCACGATGGCGAACGCCGTGAGAATCAGGCCCAGATTGAGCTCGGCAAAAAAGCGCGGAAAGCCTGGCTCCTGGCTGCGCTTGCGGCCGGCGCGCTCGCCGCGTTCGATATCCTCGCGACCGACAACGCGCTCCATCGGCACCACCGGAGGACGATGTACCTCCTCGGCGGCACGCGACGCCGCCT
>CALHWR010000173.1 GCA_938036665.1 uncultured Collinsella sp.
ATTGATAAGGTGATTACATTGTCTGTGTTCCGGTGTTCATGTTTTGAGGATAAGTACGGGATGCTTCTGGTAGACGGTCCGCTGAAAGGGTTATTAGCCCGTGGCGTGATAGTGGTCGATGGAGCTGGTAAGGTGGTTTATGAGGAACTTGTTCCCGAGATTACTACCGAGCCGAATTACGACGCGGCTTTGGCGGCGTTGAAATAAATATAGTAGATTATTGTTTTTCATTGGTTAAAGTTAAGGGTTAGTGTAGGAGGCCGTCGGATGTGAATCCCGCGGCCTTCGTTTTTGTGTGAAGAGGCTAAAGTTTTCCTTCCAGCTCGTCGACGATTTGCCCATCGAAGAGATTGATGATACGATCGGCGTAGGTCGCGTCATGTTGCGAGTGTGTCACCATGACGATCGTAGTCCCTTCGGCATTCAGTTGACTGAGTAATTTCATAATTTCAAGACTGTTTTTAGAGTCGAGGTTTCCAGTCGGTTCGTCAGCCAATATCAGCATAGGTTTACCTACGACGGCTCGAGCGATGGCGACACGTTGCTGCTGTCCGCCGGAGAGTTGCTGCGGGTAATGTTTGGCACGTTGGCTGAGGCGTACTTTGCGCAGGATGTCGAGTACTTGTTGTTTGCGCTCAGCCTTGGGGATGCCGAGGTATTTCAATTGGAGGTCTACGTTTTCCTCGACGGTAAGCTCATCAATGAGATTGAAGCTTTGGAACACGAAACCAATGCGTCCCTTGCGATAGCGTGTACGGTCTTTCTCCTTTAGGTGTCCCACCTCTTCGCCTTCTAATAGATAGCTGCCCTCGTCCGGGTTGTCTAGCAGGCCGAGAATATGCAGCAGGGTTGATTTGCCGCATCCGCTGGGTCCCATGATGGCGATGAACTCGCCCTTTTTCACTTCCATGCTTATGCCATTGAGCGCGATGGTCTCTACTTCTTCCGTCCGGAAGTTTTTGCTGAGGTTCTTTATTTGAATCATGACTTGTCTTGTTTTTGTGAGAATGTATACCTATTATAGAATGTTGTTTTTATTCGGTCCGGATACTTTTGATGGGGTTACGGCGGGCGACTTTTAGGGTTTGCCCGATGATTGACACGAAAGCGATGGCTATGATTGCCAAAACTGCTGCGGTTATGAGAT
>CALHWR010000174.1 GCA_938036665.1 uncultured Collinsella sp.
CCGCCACGGGGCCGGTGCCGTCGTTGGCGTCGAGGCCTCGGCCCAGGCCGCTGCCCGCACCGGCGCCGGCCTTGTAGGGCACCGACAGCTTGCGGCTCTTGGGAAAGTTCACCGCACCGTAGCGGGTCTTAAGCTCAAAGGCCACCTTCTTGGGCACGTCGACGCCCAAAAACGTGATGCGTCCGCCGCTGAGCGTGACGCTCTCGAGCCCCAAGCGCTCGCCGCGGATACGGATACGCGCGCGGTTGAACAGATTGAGTCCCGCCAACGGCAGCTCGCCATGCGCGGCCTCGGTCTCTTCCTGCACCTCGTCGATGCTCTCCAGGTCCTCAGCCGCTGCGAGCTTGCGGTACACGAGCACGCGCTGGTCCACCGCCGGCAGGTACTCCTCGGACAAGAAGTAATCGGCCGGCAGATTAATACCCACGCTCGCCGCCTCCACGCCGGCGTCGTCATCGCCGCGCGCCTCGGCCACGGCCTGTCCCAGCATCTGCGTAAACAGGTCAAAGCCCACGCTCGACAGGTTGCCGTGCTGCTCGGCGCCCATCAGCGAACCGGCGCCGCGAATCTCCAGGTCGCGCATGGCGATACGCATGCCGCTGCCCAGGTCCTGGAACTCGGAAAGTGCAGTCAGGCGCGCCGTGGCCTCCTCGGTGAGCGGCAGCTCGCCCGGGAACATAAAGTACGCGTAGGCCTGCGTGGCCGAGCGACCCACACGGCCCTTGAGCTGGTAGAGCTGTGCCAGACCCAGGCGCTGCGAGTCCTCGATGATGAGCGTGTTGGCGGTCGCGTTGTCGATGCCGCTCTCCACGATGGTCGTGGCGATGAGCACATCGATCTTTTTGGTCGCGAACTCGATCATCACGTCCTCGACCTCGCGCGGGCTCATCTTGCCGTGCGCCACGCCCACGCGCGCCTCGGGCGCGGCCTCGTGCACGCGTGCCACAGCGTCATCGATGGTCTTGACGCGGTTGGACACGTAGTACACCTGGCCGCCGCGACCCACCTCCAGGCGAATCGCCGCACTCACCACGTCGGGGTCGTACTCCCCCACGTGCACGATCACGGGACGGCGCCCGGTCGGCGGCGTGGTGATCAAGCTCATATCGCGCACGCCGCTCGTGGCCATCTGCATGGTTCGCGGAATAGGCGTTGCCGAGAGCGTGAGCACGTCGATCTGCTCGCGCAGGTTCTTGAGCTGCTCCTTGTGCTGCACGCCAAAGCGCTGCTCCTCGTCGATGATCACCAGGCCCAGGTTTTTGGGGTTCACATCGGCCGAAAGCAGGCGGTGCGTGCCGATGAGCACATCGATCGCGCCCTCGGCAAACGCCTTGAGCGCGCGCTTTTGCTGCGCCGGGGTGCGGAAGCGGCTGAGCACCTCGACCTCCAGGCCAAACGGGGCAAAGCGTTCAAAGAACGTCTCGTAGTGCTGCTGGGCCAGAATGGTCGTGGGGCAGAGCACCATGACCTGGCGACCGGAGTCCACGCACTTAAACGCCGCGCGCAGGGCGACCTCGGTCTTGCCAAAGCCCACGTCTCCGCACAGCAGGCGGTCCATGGGCTTGGGCGCCTCCATATCGGCCTTAATATCGGCGATGGCCTCCAGCTGATCGCGCGTCTCGTCGTAGGGGAAGCTCTGCTCCATCTCGATCTGCTCGGGCGTGTCGGGCGGGCAAGCGATACCGGTAATCGAAGAGCGGCGCGTATACAGATCGACCAGGTCAAACGCCAGCTTTTTGGCGTTCTTGCGCGCCTTGTTGGTGGCACGCGTCCAGTCGGCGGTGTTGAGCCTGGTCAGGCGCGGCTTGTCGCCGTCGGGACCAACGTAGCGCGTAATGCGGTCAACCTGCTCCAGCGGCACGTAGAGCTTGTCGCCGTCGGCATATTCCAGCAAAAAGTAGTCGCGCTCCTTGCCGCCCACTTCCTGGCGCACGATCTCGCTAAAGAGCGCGATGCCGTGAGTGGCGTGCACCACGTAGTCGCCCGGCTTAAACGGGAACGTGATCTGCGTAATGTCCACCTTGCGGCGGCTGCGCGCGCGGTTGGCGTCCATGCGGGCGTTGAGGTCGGCGATTGAGAACACGGCCAGGTTGGCATCGGGCACCACCACGCCCTGCGGCAAGGCGGCATCGACAAAGGTCACGCGTCCGCGCGAGATGGTGGGCACGGCGGCGCCGGCGGCAGCCTGGGCGGCACCTGCCTCGAGCGAGCGGGCGTTGAGCGCGTCGGCCTTGCGTTCGCGAATGGAAGCATGGGCCTCCTGGCGTGCGGCACGGTCGGCAGAATCCGCCGTTGCCACGCGTACGCGCTCGCCAATAACGCCGGCGTTTTCTGGCGCGGCCGTCAACGACTCCTCAAAGGTAATGCCCTCGTCGCCAAAGGTGAGCTCCATCGACTCCCCC
>CALHWR010000175.1 GCA_938036665.1 uncultured Collinsella sp.
GCTACTCGTCGCGCTTCTCCTCGTGGCGTGCAGCGGCACGGGCATCGTGAATGCCCTTGATGGCGGCATGGCGGGCGGTGCGGGCGTCGTGCACGGCGTCGCGGGCCTCGGCGGCCGTTGCCTTGGCAGAGCGCAGCTTGGCCGCCAGGTCGGGATTGGTCTCGGCAACTGCGGCGATCGTGGGGCCGTCGAGCTCTTCTTGCGTGGGCTCGGCCAAAAAGTCGATGGCATACTGAGCGGCTACCATGGAGCCCTTGGCGAGCGCGCTCTCGTCGATCTTGTAGAAGCAGGAGTGCTGGGCATAGGTGGCGCCAATCTGGGGGTTGCGCGTGCCAACAAAGGCGAGCACGCCCGGCACGCGGCGCAGGTACTCCGAGAAGTCCTCGCCCGAAAGCGTGCCGCGGTAATGGCCCTCGCCTGCGGGGCCCAGGCACTTGAGCACAGCTTGGCGGCAACGCTCGCTCGAGGCGGCATCGTTTTCGACCTTGTAGTTGGCGATGGTGTAGTCGGTGAGTTCGGCCTCGGCGCCTAGTGCTGCTGCGGTGTGCTCCACGATGCGGCGCATAAGCTCGGGCATTTCCTCATGCGTCTTGTCGCCATAGGTGCGCACCGTGCCGGCGAGGTATGCCGTGCCGGCGATAACGTTGCGCGCGGTGCCGCCGTGCAGTTCGCCGACGGTGATGACGGCGGGTTCGTAGGGGCTAATCTCGCGCGAGACGATGGTCTGCAGGGCGTTGACGATTTCGGCGGCAACCATAACGGCGTCGTGGCCGCGCTGGGGCATGGCGCCATGGCACGAGGTGCCGCGGACATCAATGCGGAACCAGTCGGTGTTTGCCATGCGCGGACCGGGCTCGCAGCTCACGGTGCCGGCATCGACCTCGCTCCAGATGTGCGCGGCATAGGCACCGTCGACGCCATCGAGTACGCCCGTACCGATCATGAGCTTGGCGCCCTGGCCGTTTTCCTCGCTGGGCTGGAAAACGATGCGAATCTCGCCGTGGATGTCATCGGTCATGTGGCGCAGAATCTGCAACGTGCCGAGCATCATGGCGATATGGCAGTCGTGGCCGCAGGCGTGCATGCAGCCCTCGTTGACGCTGGCGAACTCCTCGCCGGTCTGCTCGGTGACGGGCAGGGCGTCGATGTCGGCGCGCAGCAGGATACGGCGGCGCGGCGTGCCGTCCTCGCGGTAGGCATCGGGCGCGGTGCCGCGGAGTGTCGCCACCAGGCCCGTCTTGAGTGGACGCTCGTAGGGGATATTCATGGCGTCGAGCTGGTTGGCGATGTCGGAGGTCGTGCGCTCCTCGGCAAGGCTCAGCTCCGGGTGCTTATGGAAGTGCCGGCGCTGCTTGATGATATAGGGTTCAAACTCGGTAGCGATATCTTGGATGGCTGCGGTGACGTCGTCAGCCGCTCGCACTTCGGTCGCCGCCATAATCTGCTGTGCCTTGGTCTTCGTCATGGTCGATTTGCTCCTTGCTGGGTTGATCGCAAAATCGTACAGGCTCTCTCCAGTATGCCACCTGCCGCTAGGGCTGGTAAAGTTGCCGTTTGCCGCTTGGGGTTTTGTTACAAGGGCGGGGGAGTACACTCGGGGGTGTTGAATTTCCTGCCAGAGATGGGGATGCCCATGCAACATATCGATCGGATTATCCGCTCCAAGAACGTCTTTACCGCGCAAGACGGCATCGATACCGCCCGCGAGCTGGCGATTGCCATCGCAGGCGACCGTATCGTCGCAGTCGGTGCGCCCGATGACGTGATTGCCGCCGCGCCTGCCGCCACGCCGGTTATCGACTACGGCGAGCAGTTTGTCTGCCCCGGTTTCCACGATGCGCACCTGCATTTCTTCCATACTTCGGTTGGCTCCTCGCCGTACATGCTCATGGATATGGGCACGTCCGAGGCAGCATTGGTGCAGCATGCGCTCGAGTTTTCCAAAGGCTTGCCAGATGACGCCTGGGTCGTGACCCAGGGTTGGCGCGATTACCGCTGGGATCCGCCCGAGCACCCTACCAAGGCCTCCCTCGATGCGGCATTTCCCGATCGTCCCTGCGTTATGTACTCGGGCGACGGGCACACGCTGTGGCTCAACAGCCGCGCACTCGAGGCGCTCGGCGTTACGCGCGACAGCGAGCCTCCGGCGGGTGGCAGTTACGACAAAGATGCAAATGGCGAGCTTACGGGTATCGCCCACGAGGCGGCTGCTATGCAGCTGCTGCCGCGCTGCCTGGAGTGGCTGGGCGAGGACCGCATCGCGAGCGCTTACGCCGACCAGATGAAGCGTATGGCCGAGCAAGGCATCACCTCAATCTGCGATATGTCGCTCATGCCCATGCCGGGCTGCGACTTTATTCGCGACGATGTTTACGACAAGCTGCAGGCCTCCGGCAAGCTGGGCATCCGCGCCCATCTGTTTCCCACGCTGCTGGATGACCAGTCGCGCTTGGAAGAACTCCAGACCCGCTACGCGAACAACGCGCTGCTCTCGGCGCCAGGCTTTAAACAGTTCTTCGACGGCGTGTCGAGCGAGCATACCGCATACCTCACTGAGCCCTATACCAACCCGCGCTTCCCGGGCGACCAGGGCCGCCTGACGGTCCCTGTCGAGCGTATGCGCAAGTTGGTTTTGGCGGCAGCCGAGCGTGACCATACCGTGCGCATCCACGTTATCGGCGACGGTGCCATCCATGCCGCACTCGATATCTTTGAGGAGGCGGCAGAGCTCTACGGCTTGCCCCAGCACGGCCACAATACGCTTGAGCACCTGGAGAATCTGCTGCCTCAGGACATCGATCGTCTGCGCAAGCTCAACGTCATTGCCTCGAGCCAGCCTTGCCACATCACGCTCGACCCGGGCGGCCCCGAGCGCGATTTGGGCATGGAGCGCAGCCGCATCATGTGGCCGTTTGCAACCTATAAGCAGCGCGGCATTCGCCAAGCCTTCGGTACTGACAGCCCTATCACGCCCGTTACCAGCATGAACGTGCTCTACACGGCTATCACCCGCCAAGACCCCAAAAGCCACTGGCCCGAGGGCGGCTGGTTACCGAGTGAGCGTATCGACGCGGCAACAGCCCTGCGCAACTACACCCTGGGCAGCGCCTATGCAGCGGGCGACGAGCAAAACCTCGGCAGCCTAGAACCCGGCAAATACGCCGACCTGGTAGTCCTGGACCAAAACCCACTCACCATCGACCCCCAAGAGCTGCAAGCCACCAAGGTTCAGGCCACCTACCTGGCAGGCAACTTGATTTACGAGCGCTGATATTCATGTCGTACCGTTAAACGCGGCTCATGCAGCCTATTTTGGGATGGCGCTCGAGCCGCGTTTGCGTTTCGGTGGGGATCCGCCATGAGCGTCCCTGCTCTGTTGGATTTGGGCGCGGGGTTGAGGTACTGCTGCTCCGTGCGTTCAATTTGGACATCAGCAGTGCAACCTCATGTGTTTTGCATACTTCACATTACAGATTGCATAAAAAGGCCGGGATGTTCTTTCTGGCCCTGATGTACCCCCGCCTGGACCGTGCAAAAAACGGAGTATTCAGCACCGCGAGCTCTGCCGGTGCCGCTGCGGCTGAGTAACGTTGCGGAGATCGACGTCATTTTGGGGTCCGGTGCGGTGCGAGGCACGCTTTTTTGTCCTGACAGGGTTTGCCCGCCGACCCAAATCGCCGGTCAAAGGCGTTCTTGGGACCAATATGGTGTGTCCGGCGCGTATGCAGCCGTCCTGGCCTGCTGAAAACTCCCAAAAATGCACGCTGCTCCCCAGGGGACCCGTGCGAGCGGCGAAAACCATGCCCAAGTCGCTGTCCGCATCGTCATTTTGCTGCACTGACTTTTCTGAATACCGGGCCCGAGATTGGTCAACCCTAGGCTCCCGGAGCTGCGTTGGGGTCGGTTTCGTTGGCGGCCGCCTGCTTATGGGTGGCAAAGACCGAGCCTTCGTGGTCGAAGAGCTTACGATATTGCATGCGGTCCAGGCGATCGCGCGCATTAGCGGTCTTGGCGGGAACGTTCTTGGCCTCGGCTGTATACCAAACGCCGTGCGCATCCTGCGCCCCCACCACGTTTATCGCCGGCATGTGCGCTTGGTTTTGCAAGCGTGCGCGTTGGTAGGCGGTGAGCGGGGCACCGATGGCATTGAGTGCGAGTGCACCGACGTTATTGATGCTTGTGTTGAGTTCCCCACTCGTTTGTGCGTTGCCGGCGACATCGTAGTTCGCCCAGACCACATAGCGTGTCTGCCAGATGCGCTCGGTATGGGTGGCATCGTCCTCATCGGTAAAGTAGAGGTCGTTGTAGCGGTCGGTGAAGAACGGCTGGTGGTCGCCGTACATCACCACGACGACGGGGCGGTCGAGATCACGCAGCTTTTCCAGGAAGGCGGCGAAGGCGGCATCGGACGCTTCCATGAGCGAGCAGTATTCATTGGTCCAGGTGATAACTTTGTCGGACACACCTTCGACGGCAAGGTGCAGTTGCTGGTCGGTGGGCACCAAGCCCGTGTCATAGGCGGAGTGGTTTTGCATCGTCACGTCGTGGATGAAGATCGGCTGGTCGCTCTGCTTTAGTACCTCGAGGCACTTGTCGTAGGTGGCGGCGTCGGTGACCTTGCGGCAGAGCTCGGGTGCGCCGGCGAAGTCCTCGATCGAGAGGAACTCGTCGAATCCCATGTCCGCGAAGACGTTCTCGCGATTCCAGTTGGTGGCGTGGTTGGGGTGCATGGCCACGGTGCGATAGCCGAGTCTCTTGAACTGACGGGCGAGGTTCTCGCTCGGGGCCAGGTTGTAGCTCATGAACGGGTAGACGCCAGCGCCCAGGAATGCCATGGAGTGTCCGGTTAAGAACTCGAACTCGCTGTTACAGGTGCCGGCACCGAAGGCGCTCATGTAGCTCACTCCCTGCAGAAGCGCGTTATCGATGGCTTTGAAGCGCTCGGGCCCCTTATAGCCACAGCCCAGTTCGTTAAAGATTGAAAGGTCGGCGAAGGACTCGTTCATGATACAGATGACTGAGGGCTTGAGCTGGTCAAACTGTTCGACGGCAGCGGCACGGGAGGGGTCGGCGATGCCGTTCGTGCCCGCGTTCCAGCGCGCGGCAAGGCGCTTGATGATCGCCGAGGCCTCACCGCTCTTGTAGTGCTTGGGTTTAGGCGGCACCATTTTTTGCGCGCTCGAAATAAAGGTGGGGAGAAACCCCTGACTGTAATAGCTTTCGAGGGGCTTCCAGGTATGAAGCTTGATGCCCAAGGTGTCGTAATAGCTGATGAAGGCCTGCGCCCCCAGTGCGGCTCCGGCAACAAGTGCGGTACGACGGTCGACGGAGAGGGGGAGTTTGGATTTGGTTGCGACTGGATGCTCCCTCGGCGCTGTCGATGTCCCCTCGGTTGCCGGAGACGCCTTTGAGTCCTTCGATTTCAAGGACGCAGACATCGCATGGTCGATGGACTCGGGGGACGTTTCCGATGCGCGGCGCGGCGGTCGCCCACATGCATCACGCGGAATGAGGACGATAAGCGCGATTCCCAAGGCCGCGGCGGCAAGCCCCATGAAGCAGAAAGTGCTGAGCTCATAGGTGTAGCTGCCGGCGACCGTCGCAGCGGTCGAGAGGGCGAACAGGTCTCCGGGTTGGATGGGCATCGATTTGAACGTGATTACGAAGTACTCGGCGATACCGATGCTGGCGAGCGCAACGATGCCAACGATTGCGGGGGTCTTACGGCGGTGCGGCAGATAGAACAACAGGCACAAGAAGCAGAAGATGAGCAAAAGCTCTAAAAGTGCCGGTCCGGCCTGCATCTTCCATAGTTCATGGTTGGAGGGCAGCTCGAGGGCGAGCATCGAGCATATCGATGCGCCGCCGATCGTTGCCAGCGTACGGGGGTAGGGATGGTCGGTCATCCAGCTTTTCAGATCCTTCATGCTCATCTTCATCGTCTCTGTTCCTTACTCCTAGTTCAGCGTCTTCACGAGCTTCTCCAGGTTGTCGTTCATGATGGGTGGGTAATCCTCGCCGGCTTTAAGCTGTTTGTCAGTGAGCCCCTCGACGGGGTCGAGCTGGACGCATTGTCGTCAGAAGCGGCGAGAGCAAAGACCGCACTTAAAAGGGGCATATATGCCGCCGCCATGGGGCCACGGTGACGAATAGGACGCCGCTTGGGATGGCGACGGTAGATTCGGTTGTCCATAGATTGCTCCTGAATTGAAAACGGCTGCGTCGGGGTGCCGACGGCCGAAGGCGATGCCGCTGTGGCACGCGGTAGCTATTTGATTCAATTGGGAGTCGTTAATCGTCCAGACGGACCCTGAGGGATAATAGGGTGACCGGGGCATATGAAGATCGCTCGGTGCCGATGACGGCTAGGGCGGAGATCAGCAAGAGGGTGATGAACGATGTCGCGCCCACGGGGACGGTGTCACCGCCACGGGCGATCGACAGATTGCCGGCGAGCTCGGCGCAGATGGTGCAGCCCGCGCCGGTGCAGTCATGATGCAACTCATGGGCGGTTGCGATGGGGGAGAGGATGGTTACCGCGAGAAGGGCGAAGACGAGAGCCAGGGCGAGCAGGCGAGTGCGAACGGGCGGCATGGAGTCGCGTGCATCGCGATTCGGTGCTATATCTCGCCATGCCGAGGTGCTCAGCTCATCAGTCATCTGCCCTCCCTTCCTCTCATCTGGGCATATTTCATCTGGAGGATTGTAGTCTTGAGAAGCTGATTCACAAAGTTGCCGCGCTAAAACTTCATGCTTTCCGGTCCGCCTTGGGGCTGCGCATAAGTTATCCTCCGACATTCAGAAAATCTAAGTGCCAAAAAATAAGATTTTTTGACTCTGTGTTGTATAACCCGCCATTCGTGGGTACCATTCAACGCGTACGCAAACAAAAAGGGTTAACCCGCGCGGCATGACCGCGCGGCCCACAAAGGAGGAAACAAGCATGTCGTCTTTGAAGCCGCTTGCAGATCGCGTCCTGGTCAAGCCCGACGAGGCCGAGCAGAAGACCGCCTCTGGTCTGTACATCGCCAGCAACGCTCAAGAGAAGCCGCAGCGCGGCACCATCGTTGCCGTGGGCGCCGGCAAGGTCAACGACAAGGGTGAGCGCATCCCCATGGACGTCAAGGTCGGCGACGTCGTCATCTACGGTAAGTTCGGTGGCAACGAGGTCAAGGTCGACGGCGAGAAGTATCTGCTCATGCGCGCCGACGACATCTACGCAGTCGTCGAGGCCTAGTCTCGTCAGAATCTCTGATTCGTCTTTGAGCGCGGTCGCCGCATAGGACTCGGAAGCGGCGACGCGAGTCACATTTCTTTTGGAGGATTACTCACCATGGCAAAGAACATTACGTTCAACACCGATGCCCGCGCTAAGCTCGCCAAGGGCGTCAACACTCTGGCCGACGCCGTTACCGTCACCATGGGCCCCAAGGGCCGCTATGTCGCTCTGCAGCGCACGTTCGGTGCTCCGACCATCACCAACGACGGCGTTTCCGTCGCTAAGGAGATCGAGCTCGAGGACAACATCGAGAACATGGGCGCTCAGCTGGTGAAGGAGGTCGCCACCAAGACCAACGACACCGTGGGTGACGGCACCACCACCGCAACCCTGCTCGCTCAGGCTATCGTCAACGACGGTCTGCGCAACGTCGCCGCCGGCGCCAACCCGCTGGCCATCCGTCGCGGCATCGACAAGGCCGTAAACGCCGCCGTCGCCGAGATGAAGAAGCAGGCCAAGCCGGTCGAGACCAAGGAGCAGATCGCTTCCGTCGGCACCATCTCCGCTGGTGACCCCGAGGTCGGCGAGAAGATCGCCGAGGCCATGGAGGTCGTGGGCAAGGACGGCGTTATCACCGTCGAGGATTCCCAGACGTTCGACATCACCATCGACACCGTCGAGGGCATGCAGTTCGACAAGGGCTATGTCTCCGCTTACTTCGTCACGGACAACGACCGCATGGAGGCCGTGATGAAGGATCCGTACATCCTCATCACCGACCAGAAGATTTCCAGCGTTCAGGACATCATGCCTGTTCTCGAGGCTGTCCAGCGCGCCGGCCGTGGCCTGCTCATCATCGCTGAGGACATCGACGGCGAGGCTCTGCCGACCCTGGTCCTCAACAAGATCCGTGGCGCTCTCAACGTCTGCGCCGTCAAGGCCCCGGGCTACGGCGATCGCCGCAAGCGCATCCTGGAGGACATCGCCGTCCTCACCGGTGGCCAGGCCGCTCTGGACGAGCTGGGCGTGAAGGTCGCTGACATCACCGCCGATATGCTCGGTACTGCTAAGTCCGTCACCATCTCCAAGGACAACACCGTCGTCGTCGGCGGCGCTGGCTCCAAGGAGGCCATCGACGCCCGCATCGCTCAGATTAAGGGCGAGATGGAGAACACCACCTCTGACTTCGACCGTGAGAAGCTCCAGGAGCGCCTGGCCAAGCTCTCCGGTGGCGTTGCCGTCATCAAGGTCGGCGCTGCTACCGAGTCCGAGCTCAAGGAGATCAAGCACCGCGTCGAGGATGCCCTGCAGGCTACCCGCGCTGCTGTCGAGGAGGGCATCGTCGCCGGCGGTGGCGTCGCCTTCATGGACGCTGCTCCTGCGCTCGATGCTGTCGAGATCGACGACCCCGAGGAGAAGATCGGCGTCGACATCGTCAAGAAGGCTCTGACCGCTCCGGTCGCCACCATCGCCAAGAACGCTGGCTTTGAGGGCGCTGTCGTGGTCGACAAGGTTGCCGAGCTGCCCGCCGGCCAGGGTCTCAACTCTTCCAACGGCGAGTGGGGCGACATGATCGAGATGGGCGTCCTCGACCCCGTCAAGGTCAGCCGCGTCACCCTGCAGAACGCTGCTTCTGTCGCCAGCCTGATCCTCATCACCGAGGCCACCGTCTCCGATGTGCCCAAAAACACTCAGCTTGAGGACGCTATCGCTGCTGCTACCGCTGGTCAGCAGGGCGGCGGTATGTACTAAGGCCGACAAGGTCTAGAACTCCCACCGGGGATCCGGGGGCGTGACGGGGGTTTCTCTCCGGAACGTCCTCGGACATGCAAAGAGGCTCCGCATCGCGCTTCGCGCTGCGGAGCCTCTTTGCGTCCTGCGGAATGTTCCGGAGAG
>CALHWR010000176.1 GCA_938036665.1 uncultured Collinsella sp.
CCGCACAGTTTATGCCCTTTGCCGCCCTCACGGGATACTACGAACTCGTGCGCAAGCAGGAAATCACCGTCGAGTCAAAACGTGAGCTCACGGAAGAAAAAGCCCTCGTACTTTCTAAAAAGCTCGAGGGTCTCAAACGTGGCGACTTGGTTCGTGTCACCTATTACGATACATACGGCTATCGCAGCCGCACCGGCATCCTCGACGAGGCGCTCCCCGCCTTCAAGCTCCTCAAGCTCCGAGACATCGCCATCGACTTCGACGACATCCAAGACATCGAACTGCGCGGACGAGCCTAGCCAAGGAAGCGCACCCAGAGCGACGCTTACAGCGTCATGACGTAGTAACCCGCATCTCTCACGGCAGTCTCAAGGACACCGCGATTGATCGGCCGCTTGGAGCGCACACGCGCTGTGTGGTCCGCGTACGTTACCGTAGCCCACACACCATCCAGCGCATTGAGGGCATTGGCTACGTTCTGAGCGCAGCCTTCACAGCTCATGCCGCCGATGAGCAGCTCATCGCTATAGGGATAGTGTGACGCATCGGTATCCACCACAACAACCTTTTTGGCCTTCTTGCCGCTCGCACCATCGCTGCAACAACTCTTCCCGTGTGTCGAAGCGGCAATGCGACGCAGTCCAAAAAACATGCCGACGGCAATGACGGCCAGCACGATGAGATTCGCAGGGTTGAGCAAGTCACTCATGCGCTCCCCTTTCAAGTAGCACTATCTAGATACCCCCATGGGGTGTCCCCATCTTAACCCAAAATCATGTCTGTTCGGTCAATTAGTTTCCCTCTTCAAACTTTTTTGTTGACCATGGCTTACTTTCGTGTATAAGTTTTCCTAGGCTAACAGTTTAGATCCGTAAGGAGCGCCGTGACTCGAACCATAGACATCCCAACGTTTCAGGCAGCAGTCGTGCGCAACTGCTCTCCCACGCTCGCGGGCATCAAGCCGGCATCGCTCTTTACCTATCCAGGCACCTACGCCCACGGGGACGGCTCGACCACAACCGAAACCATCGCAGAACGCCGCGCGCGCCTGCTCAACGTTATCGCCCAGTGCAATCGCGAGCTTGACCCGCTCGGCATCCACCTGAGTGTTTTGGTCTGGCGGCCCTGCGGAGCACTCGTGTACGTGTACCGAGCCAAAAGCCTCGCCACCTATTTCGCAGACCCTCGCGCCCAAACAGCGCTCGCCTCGGAAGGCTACGACACGAGAGACCTTTCGACATGCCTTGTGCATTTGGCATCACGCATCACGCTCGCGAGCAATAACATCGCGGAATGCGCTTGTAGCCAGACTCGATGCGCACTACCCCAGCAAGCTAGCTGCAGCAACGACTGCACCTGCGAGTTTCCGCACGAAATAGGCTACTTCCTTGGATATCCCTACGACGACGTGCACGAATTTATCGTCCAGCGCGGCGAGAACTACAAGGTCTTTGGGGCCTGGAAGGTCTACGCAAATGTCGAGCAGGCGCTTGCGACGTTTGATGCCTACCGTGCCTGCACCCAATACTTCACTTTTATCTATCAGCAGGGCTGCAGCCTGGCGCAACTTGCCCAGGCAACCCGATAGAACGTACAAGCCGCGGCAAGCGCCGCACGACCGAAAGGACAAAACATGAGCAAGATCGCCGTCGTCTACTGGAGCGGCACGGGCAATACCGAGGCCATGGCAAACCTCGTCGCCGAAAGCGCCACGTCCGCGGGGGCCGAGACTGAGGTCATCCCCTGCGCCGACTTCTCTGCCGACAAGGCCGCCGAATATGATGCCTTCGCCTTCGGCTGCCCCGCCATGGGCTCCGAGGAGCTTGAGTATGACGAGTTTCAGCCTATGTGGGACGAGGTCAAGGAGACCCTCGGCGACAAGAAGGTCGTCCTCTTTGGCTCCTATTCGTGGGCCGAGGGCGAGTGGATGGACAACTGGAAGGCCGACGCCGACGAGGCCGGCGTCAACGTCGTGGACTCCGTCATTTGCTACGATGCGCCCGACGATGAGGGCGAGGTGGCCTGCAAGGCCCTCGGAGCCGAGCTCGCGTAACGAAACCAGGCCTCCAAAAGAGCCTGTATCACAGCGCATCCCCATCCCTACAAAAGAGCGGGGGCTGGATTCAAGTCCAGCCCCCGCTCTTTTGTAACGGCAGTTACATCAACCGGCTACGAGATATTTCCCAAGAACGCCTTGGTGCGCTCGCTCTTGGGGTGGTCGAAGACCTCGCTCGGCGTACCCTCTTCCACAATGACGCCGCCGTCCATAAAGACGACGCGGTCGGCGACATCGCGGGCAAAGCCCATCTCGTGCGTCACGACGATCATGGTCATGCCGTCGCGTGCCAGGTCGCGCATGACACCCAGGACGTCGCGCACGAGCTCGGGGTCGAGCGCCGAGGTGGCCTCGTCAAAGAGCATGACGTGCGGGTTCATCGACAGGGCGCGGGCGATGGCAACGCGCTGCTGCTGACCGCCCGAGAGCTGGCTCGGCATAAAGTCGATGCGCTCGGCAAGACCGACCTTGGTCAGCTCCTCGACGGCAATCTTCTCGGCCTCTTCCTTGCTGCGCTTGAGTACCTTCTGCTGCGCGAGCATGACGTTCTTTTTGACTGAGAGGTGCGGGAACAAATTGAACTGCTGGAACACCATACCCAGATGCGTACGTACCTTGTTAAGGTCGACACCCTTGGCGCACACGTCCACGCCCTCAACGACAATCGAGCCACTCGTGGGATGCTCCAGACGGTTGATGCAGCGAAGCATCGTCGACTTGCCCGAGCCCGAGGGGCCCAAGACCACAACGACCTCACCCTTGTGCACATCCAGATCGATATCGCGCAGGACCACGTTGTCGCCAAAGGCCTTCTGGAGGTTCTTGATACTGACGACGACCTCGTTCGAGTTATTGGTTTCGCTCATGATAGGACCTCCTTACAGACCGGCGATGTGATCGGCGGGCGTCGCGACAACCTGTCCGGCGCTCTTGGCGGGACGCTTCTTCTTGGTCTCGGCCGTGCCCAGAAGCCTCGCCTCAAGACCGCTCACCAAGCGAGCGAGCGGCAGGGTGATGACCAGATAGAACAGAGCGGCAACCACGTACGGTGTAATGGAGCCCGTCGTGGCCACGATGGTACGGGCGTTCATGACGATCTCGACCACACCCACGGCGGCAAGCAGCGACGTATCCTTGTAAAGCAAGATAAACTCGCTGGTCAGCGTAGGCAAAACATTGCGGAACGTCTGCGGAATCATAACGTAGAGCAGCGTCTGGAAGGCATTCATGCCCAGAGAGCGAGCAGCCTCGTTTTGGCCCTTGGGGATCGATTGAATACCGGCACGGAAGATCTCGCACAGGTACGCAGACGAGTTCATGGCCATGACGATAACGCCCAAGACATAGTCGTCCACCTTGACGCCGGCCAGTGGCAGGCCAAAGAACGCGATATAGATCTGCAGGAACGCCGGCGTGCCGCGGATGATATTCACGTAGATGCCGGCAAGGCAGCGCAGGATGCGCGACTTGGAGATGCGCATGAGCGACAGGGCAAAACCGAAGGGAATTGCCAGCGGAAACGCCACGAGCACGATCGAGAGCGACATGAGGAAGCCCTTAAAGACGATCGGCAGGCTCTGGACCAAAATGACCGGGTTCAGGAACAGGCGCAGGAACATATTGGAGTTCCAGGCCTCGACCCACGGCTGCTCTTTAAGGTCGGCCAAGAAGTTATCGAAGGCCGTCACGCCCTTGATCTCCACCGACGGAATCTTGGAGATCTTCTTGGTCGACCCGTCGGCGAGCGTATAGGTGCCGCTAAAGGCCTCATCGCCGCCCTCGACGGGGAAGGTCACGCCGTAAACCTCGACACGGAAAAAGCCGCCGGCAGGCGCCGTCTCGCCAAAATCGATCTTGAGCGTCTGGCCGTCAGCCTTGCACGTGGGTTTCATGGGCGTACGATCCATGAGGTCCTCGCCCGAGAGCATCGTCAATCGCGTGTCATCGGTACCAAACGTCGTGCCGTCGACAAACGTCAAAGAAAGACCGCTCAGCTCCTCGTCGGCATCGGCCTGAACTTCCCAGGTAATGCGCGTCTCGGTGCCGCCGACCACAGCGCTGCCCGAACCGGTGTTGGGTCGGGCGGTAATCTTTGCGGTCTCAAGCGCCTGGGCGGTCGTGGGCGCATATGCCCCCGCGCACACCAGCGCGAGCGCCACGGCCATGACGCAGGCTAGCTTTTGGAGCAAGGCGGGCAGTGAAAAACGCTGCTCCGCGGCCCCTTTGTTCAGTCGAGACAAGGTGGCTCCTATCGTAGAAGTTGCCGGCAAAACGAGACGGAAACACTCTCCGTCAAGAGAAGCGCAAAGGCCCTCTCCGCAAAACGGAAAGGGCCCGCGCACAATCAAGTAGCTATTTTACTTGATGTTGTACTTAGCCATGAGGGCGTCAACGGTACCGTCATCGGTCAGGTCCTTGATGGCCTGGTTGATGTCGTCCTTGAGCTTGGTGTTGCCCTGGTTGATGGCGATGGCGTACTCCTCGCCGGTGCTGATCTGCTTGATGGTCTGGCAGGTGTTGAACTGCTCGGCGGTCAGCTGGCTGGCAACGGAGCGGTTGGTGACTACGGCGTCACCCTTATCGGACTGCAAGGCGCTGAAGCACTCGGTAGCATCCTTGTAGGGGACGATCTTGGCCTTGGGGAAGTTCTCCTGGGCAAAGGCCTCGGCGGTCGAGCCAGACTGGACGATGATGGTAGCGTCGGCGTTGTTGAGCTTCTCGCTGTAGTTGTCAGCCGTGATGTCGGCGTTATCGACCTTGGTCACGATGGCCTGATCGTCCATGTAGTAGGAATCGGAGAAAGTGACTTCCTTCTCACGCTCGGGCGTGTCAGTGATAGCCGCGATGGAGACGTCATACTTGGCACCCGAAGCGACGCCCGGAACCAGCGTGTCAAAGTCATTGTTGACGTACTCGACATCCAGGCCCAGCTTGTCGCCGATAGCCTTGATAAGCTCAAGGTCAAAGCCCTGATAATCGCCGTTGTCGTCCTTGTACTCAAACGGGGCGTACTCGGCAGAGGTGCCGACGGTCAGCGTGCCGTCCTTGACGAGTGCGTACTCCTTGGAGCCGTCGACCTTCTCGACCTTAGCGTCGTCAGAGCTGCTGGAACCGGCATCAGAACCAGAGGTGGCGTTGGACGAGCCGCAGCCCGTCAGAGCAAGGGCGAGCGCCATGGCACCCGTGGCGGCAAATGCGCCAAGCTTCTTGAGCTTCATAATCAGTCTCCTTCCGGTGACCTCGTTTGATTCAGAGGTCTGCAAAAACTGTTGGCTATTATGCACCCGGAATTACGAATCTGCAATGAGAAAACTGATTGAAACAAACCCATAACGTGAATGGAATACTCTACTTTATGACAGTCATTACTGCTGCAATGACCTTAATAGTCTAATTTCAGCTGCATAACCTGCAAGTTCGTTCGGAGTCTCCAAAATAAACGGCAGTGAACGCAAACGGCCATTCGATACAATATTCTGCATAACCTGCATACCGCCACCAAATTCCTCGCTGCCAAGGTATCCCTTGCCGATGCACTCGTGACGATCTTTATGGGCGCCACAAGGGTTCTTCGAATCGTTGATGTGTACAGCATGCAAGCGATCGATACCCACCACGCGATCGAACTCGTCGAGTACGCCGTCCAGATCATGGATGATGTCGTAGCCGGCATCGTTCACATGGCAGGTGTCCAAACAAACGCCCAGCTTATCGGACAGCTCTGGGCACTTGGCGGCAACGCCCTCGATAATGCACGCCAGCTCTTCAAAGCTACGGCCCACCTCGGTGCCCTTGCCTGCCATGGTCTCGAGCAATACCGTCGTCTGCTGCCCCTCAAACATCACCTGGCACAGTGTGTCGACAATCATCTGAATGCCGGCGTCCGCCCCCTGTCCCACATGCGCACCGGGGTGAAAATTGTAGTAGTTGCCGGGCAGCGCTTCCATGCGCCGCAGGTCCTCTGCCATGGCCTCCAGGGCAAACTCGCGCGCCCGCTCTTTGGCCGAGCAGGGGTTATAGGTATACGGGGCATGCGCCACCAGCGGTCCAAAGTCGTTTTGTGCCATAAGCTCGCGCAGAGCCGCCACGTCATCCATGTCAAAGTCTTTTGCCTTGCCACCGCGCGGGTTGCGCGTAAAGAACGCAAAGGTATTGGCGCCAATGGACAACGCCGTCTCCCCCATCGCCCGATAGCCCTTCGTCGTCGAAAGATGACACCCGATCGTCAGCATCTCCAACTCCCCCTCATCAGTTGCGGTGAAATACGGTCTATTGGTGCCTTATTTTGGCGCAAACAGACCGTATTCCACCGCAAGATATAAAAGGGTCATGAGGAGCGCGTTTTGCAAAAGGCTTTAAGCGCAGCCGTTACGGGGCCAGGCTGGAAACGTCGGCGCGCGTCGTCGAGACGCTCGGGGATATCGATGTGTTGCGGGCAGTGACGCGCACATTTGCCACACTTGACGCAATTGCTCACGAGCTTGGGCTCGCTCGTGCGCACCGCGCTCGCCGTAAAGTATTGCGACAGCCCCGTAAACCAGCTGTGCGCATAGCTCGCGTTGTAAGCGGCAAAGCAGCCGGGAATGTTAATACCCTTGGGACATGGCATGCAGTAGCCGCATCCCGTGCAGGGCACGCGATTCGATTTTTCAAACTCCGCCAGCACGCGTGCGATGGTATCGAGCTGAGCGGCTGTCATCGAATCCGGCAGGGCCCGATCGGCCAGCACCGTGTTCTCGTCCACCTGCGCGGTATCGGTCATGCCCGAAAGCAGCATCGTGACTTGAGGATGGTTCCACACCCACGAAAGGCCCCAAGCAGCCGGCGTCTTCAGGTACGGATCGCGTACGTCATCGAGCACGGCGCGGGCCCGCGGAGGCAGCTTGCCCGCCAGGCGTCCGCCCAAAAGCGGTTCCATCACAAACACCGCGAGCCCGCACTCGGCGGCTGCTATAAGTCCCGCCGTTCCCGCTTGGTAGCGCTCTCCAGCGTAGTTGTACTGAATCTGGCAAAAATCCCAGTCATACGCGTCGAGCATCGTCAGGAAGTCCGCCGCACTGCCGTGATACGAAAAACCTATCTGGCGAATACGCCCCGCAGCCTTTTGGTGCGCAATCCAGTCTTCGATGCCCAACGCCACCACGCGCTCCCACTGGGCGGGCGAAGTGATGTTGTGCATAAGGTAATAGTCGATATGGTCGGTCCGCAGGCGGCGCAGTTGCTCGTCGAAGAACCGGTCGAAATCCTCCGCGCACTTGCACGAAGCGTGCGGCAACTTAGTCGCGAGCAACACGCGGTCGCGCAGACCCAGGCGCTCAAGTGAGGCGCCCACGCACACCTCGTTACCGGGATAGAGATACGCGGTATCCAGATAATTAATCCCCTGCTCCACCGCACGGGAAATGATGGCATCGGCTGTCTTCGCATCGGGGTGTCCCGGCGCACCGGGAAATCTCATGCAGCCCAGACCCAGAGCGGATATTCGGTTACCACTTTTGGGGTCAACGCGATATTGCACGGCCCCTCCTTTCGCCATCAGCGCCCCGGCAAGGCGAAACACAATGGTCACGCGGCCGAAACATCGTGGAATCGCAATCGAGAACGTATCGTAACGCAGCAGAAATCGAGCTGTCACGGCACCGCTTTAACATCAGCAAAAAGCCCGATGAAAGGAGCCGCCCATGCCCGCGCTCGACCTTTGGAACCTCGCCTCCCAGCTCAAAAGCAACGATTATCGCTGGGTCGACCTCACCCACACGCTCTCATGCGACACCCCGCACTGGTTTGGCTTTAAGCCGTTTGAGTCCACCAAGCTCTTCGACTACCTGCCCGGCACGCCCGAGGACATGCTCGCCCCCATGCGTTGCTTCCAGTATTCGGTTGCTTCGCAGTGCGGCACGCATGTCGACGCACCACGCCACTTCCATGTTGACGGCCGTTCCCTTGGAGAGATTGAACCCATCGAGTTTATGCATCCGCTCTGCGTGATCGACAAGCACGAGGAGTGCGCCGCGAATCCCGACTTTATCCTGACCATCGAGGACCTCAAAGCTTGGGAGGATGAGCACGGTCGCATTCCCGAGGACGCTTTCGTCGCCTTCCGCTCCGACTGGTCCAAGCTCGCCGACCTCGAGAACAAGGACGAGGACGGCCAGCCCCACTACCCCGGCTGGGACCTCGACGCCATCAAGTGGCTCGTTGAAGAGCGCGACATCGGCGCCATCGGCCACGAGCCGGCTGACACCGACCCGGCGAGCGTGACCACGCGTGAGGACGCCTACCCCTACCCCGGCGAACAGTACATCCTCTCGGTCGATCGCTATCAGATCGAGGTCATGGACCATCTAGACGAGCTTCCCGCCACGGGTGCCGTCATCTTCTGCACCTTCCCCAAGGTGCGTGATGGCGTCGGATATCCCGCACGTGTCTTTGCGGTCTGCCCCGCGTCATAAGTTCCCATGCGTTTGTTCTTCTAAATACGGCCATCCGGTGCACGCGACATGGCCCGGCGGCATACAATCCATCAGGCGCCCCATACGCGGGCGCCTTTTTATGGGGAGATGATTCACATGCAGATCAACAAGGTCGCCTTCATCGGCAAGGGCGGCGTGGGCCTGCTCTACGGCAGCATGATCGCCCAAGCGCTCGGCAACGACGCCGTCGAATACGTTATGGACGACGCGCGCTTTGAGCGCCACGCAGGTGATGCGCTCACCGTCAACGGCAAGCCCTGCGCGCTCAAGTCCGTCCGCGCGAGCGAGGCGACGCCCGTCGACCTGGTCATCCTCACGGTCAAGACAACCGGGCTCGATGTGGTGCTCAAAACCCTGGAAAGCGTCGTGGGACCCGACACGCTGATCGCGTCGCTGTGCAACGGCATCACGAGCGAGCAGAAGATTGCCGAGCGCTTTGGCTGGGAGCACACCGTCCTTGGTATCTGCCAGGGCATGGACGCCGTATTCCTCAACGGGGAGCTCACCTATACCAATGCCGGCGAGATCCGCTTTGGTGCGGCAGCGGGCACCGACCCCGCAACCGTTATCGCCATCGACGAGCTCTACACGCGTTGCGGCATCGCCCATACCGTCGAGCACGACATCGCACATCGCATGTGGGCCAAACTCATGCTCAACGACGGCATCAACCAGACCTGTATGGCCTACGGCGGCACCTACGGAAGCGCTACAGAGCAGGGCTCCGAGCAGCGCCGCTGCTTTGTTTCCGCCATGCGCGAAACGCTTGCGGTCGCCAACGCCGAGGGCATTGAGCTGACCGAGGCAGACCTAACGCAGATGGTGCACCTCATCGAGGGGCTCGAACCCGCCGGCATGCCCTCGATGACTCAAGACCGCGTCGCAAGGCGCAAAACCGAGGTTGATGAGTTTGCGGGCACCATCTGCCGCCTCGCGGCCAAGCACGGTATCCAAGTGCCGCAAAACGAATGGCTCTATTCGCGCATCCGCGAAATCGAGGCCAGCTGGTAGCGCTCGACGCACCGCAGCCAACAGCCTCAAGAGCAAAGCCGCCGCAAGGGGCACTCCCCTTGCGGCGGTTTTCATATTCAGCCATGGCCAACAGTCACTTTCGCAACAGTTAGAGATGCGACTCCGGAACCTCGTCCTCATCGTCGCGACAAAGGACAACACCGGCGCTTCCCAGCAGTGTGGCCGCGATCAACGCGCCGATCACGATAGGAGCAGCCCCGCATGTCCCCTGCATGCCCGCGACGAGCGCGGCCGTGGGACCAAGGCAGCCAAGCATCAACGCGACGGCGGCAATGGCAATATCTCGAGCATTCACAAGATCACTTCCTCCAAGAGAAAGACCCTATTTCTCATGAACTAGTGTGCCCCGCATCCATACGCCCAGCGCACCGCCACGGTAAGGGCTCTGTTAACTCAAGCGCACATAAAGAAAGGGCGGCTTTACGTTGCCTAAAAGCTCAGTAAAGACGCCCGCCCATCATGTGCGTATTTTGCTTATGGCAGATTACCAACCGGTGTAGTAGTCGGTGGTTCCGGCAGCGCAGCCGGAGTCATAGACCTTGCAATCACCCTTGGAGCCCGTAAAGGTCGAGCCCTGGGCCATATCGCCCGCGGCAACAACGTAATAGCCGTCGGAATCGCGCCAGAAGCCCTCAGAATCCTGCGTCCATTCGCCCGTGCGGTGGTGATACAACACGTTGCTGCTGTAATAAGTCTCGCGGCGGCCGTTATAGTTATTGACGCCGCTCGAGCGCGTCAGACCCGAGCCGTTCGCGTAATACGCAGCAGACGTGTAAGACGAGCCGGAGCCGGCGTTGTAATACGAAGCCTGGGCGGCCTCGGCAGCCTCCGCCTCGGCGGCAGCGGCCTCGAGCGCTTCGCGCTTGGCATTCTCAAGCACAGTGCGCAGCTCATCGAGCTCGGTCGACTTCGCGTCGACCTCCCCCATCGTCAAAAGGCTGCCCGCACCATCGATACAACCCTGCAGCACAGCGCGCTCGTCATCGGTGGCATAGTCACCATACATGTTTAGGATAATCTGAGCGCGTATCTCAAGGGAATCGCGCTTGGCCTCCATCGAGGCGTTCCACTCCTGCATGGAACCATAACCGTCGCCGCGGTAGTCGACGGGCTGCACCAGCGTCGCCTCGGACGGCGCAGATCCGACCGTATCGGATAGTGTTGCCGCGTGGGCATCAGTTGCGCCGGCGCCCGCCAAAAGTGCCACGGTCAGAGCGGCGGAAAGGGCGGCGGCTTTCGGTTTTCGTGAATCGATCCTCATGTAGCTGGAAACCTCCGTAGTGCGTTTTTGCTGCGTTTGAGCTGCGTGTGATTTAATCGCGCTGCATAGTACCCCGAGCAAATCGCGACCTGCGGTTTTACTCAAAAGGCGCACGTCAATTGCGTAAAACTCACATCCTCTCAACAGGAGTTTTCCACATCTCGATTGCATAAAGCGTGTCAAAAACCCTGTTTTTGCACCCTCTCTATGCAAAAACGACGCCTGTGCAACCATTGTTCGCACAGGCGCCTTGAGCAGGCATTTTATGCAGTTATACCTATCGAGTCGCAAGGGGTCCTTGCACAAGTCGCCTTACTCGTCCAGCGCGGCAAAGGCCTGCTTCAGATCCCAAATGATATCCTCGGCGTTCTCGGTACCGATGGAAAGACGGATCGTGGAGGGCGTGATGTTCTGCTCGGCGAGCTCCTCGGCAGAGAGCTGGGAGTGCGTGGTGGTAGCCGGGTGCACGACGAGCGACTTGACGTCGGCCACGTTGGCGAGCAGCGAGAACACCTGCAGATGATCGATGAACTTCCATGCAGCCTCCTGGCCACCCTTAATCTCAAAGGTAAAGATCGAAGCACCGCCACGGGGGAAGTACTTCTGATAGAGCTCGTGATCGGGGTGCTCAGGCAGGCTCGGGTGATTCACCTTGGCGACGTGGCTGTCGCCAGCCAGGAACTCAACGACCTTCTTGGTGTTCTCGACATGACGGTCGACGCGCAGCGACAGAGTCTCGGTGCCCTGGAGCAGGACCCAGGCGTTGAACGGGCTGATGCAGGCGCCCTCGTCACGCAGCAGGATAGCGCGGACATAGGTTGCGAAGGCGGTGGGACCGGCAGCCTCGGCAAACGAAACACCATGGTAGGAGGGGTTGGGCTCAGCGATCTGGGCGTACTTGCCACTCGCCTTCCAATCGAAGTTACCGCCGTCGACGATCACACCGCCCAGCGAGGTACCGTGGCCGCCGATGAACTTGGTTGCGGAGTGGACGACGATGTTGGCGCCGTGCTCCAGCGGACGGAACAGATACGGGGTGCCGAAGGTGTTGTCGACGACAACCGGCAGACCGTGCTTCTTGGCAATCTCGGAGATGGCGTCGATGTTGGGGATGTCAGAGTTGGGGTTGCCGAGCGTCTCGAGATAGATGACCGTGGTGCTGTCCTTGATGGCACCCTCAACCTCTTCCAGGTTATGGGCATCGACAAACGTGGTCTCGACGCCAAACTGGGAGAGCGTATGCTCCAGCAGGTTGTAGGAGCCACCGTAGATGGTCTTCTGAGCCACCACGTGGTCACCAGCCTGGGCAAGAGCCTGCAGGGTATAGGTGATGGCAGCAGCGCCGGAGGCGACGGCAAGACCTGCCACGCCGCCCTCGAGCGCGGCGATACGGTCCTCGAAGACGCCCTGGGTGGAGTTGGTCAGACGGCCGTAGATGTTACCGGCGTCGGCAAGACCAAAGCGGTCGGCGGCGTGCTGGGAGTTGCGGAACACATAGCTCGTGGTCTGGTAGATAGGCACGGCACGGGAGTCGGATGCGGGATCGGCACTCTCCTGGCCAACGTGCAGCTGCAGGGTATCGAAACCAAAGGTGTGCTCGGGGTTGTTGATGAACTGGCTCATGATGATCTCCTTGATCGAACGAAAGTAAGTAAAAAGAGAGAAGTAAGTCGCTGTCTCCTGATCACGCCGACGGGCGCAAACAGGAGCCCGGCATTCGTCTTGGTAAGCAATTCATATGCGGGCCTCCTTTCGCGTCCCGATTCCGTAGTCGGCTTAATAACCTACCGCCTTTGTGTGTTTTGAATAGTACGGGCATTGTCTTCCTCGGTCAATCACTAAAAAGCGCTAACTTGTTATCTGTTTTATAGATAACTATCGAAAGGATGGCGTCGATGACCCTTCAGCAGCTTCGTTTTCTGATCGCCGTGGCAGAGTCCGGCTCAATCAACGCCGCAGCTCAGCGCCTCTATACCGCTCAGTCCAACATCTCAAACGCCGTCAAAAGCCTGGAACAGGAACTCCATCTGGAGATCTTTACGCGCTCCAGCCGCGGCGTCACGCTCACCAACGACGGCACCGAGCTTTTGGGCTATGCGCGCCAGGTCGTAGAGCAGGCCGACATGCTCGAGGCACGCTACGAGAACGGCGGCACCCCGCAAGCCCGCCTCGCCATTTCCGCCCAGCACTACGCCTTTTCGGTCGAGGCCTTTGTCAACGTGGTCGAGCGCTGCCGCGACAGCAAGTTCGAGTTCATCATGCGCGAGACCACCACATCGCAGATCATCGATGACGTCCGTGCGTTTCGCAGCGATATCGGCATTCTGTATCTGGATGACTTTAACGCCCGCGTTCTGCAGAAGGCCTTCGCCGATGCCCGCGCAAGCTTCCATCCCCTATTCGACGCGACGGTCCACGTATTCGTCAGCGAACGCCACCCGCTCGCACGCCGCCCTCAGCTGTCCCTTGCCGACCTCGCGCCCTATACGCGCTACAGCTTTGAGCAGGGAACCTCAAACTCCTTCTATTACGCCGAGGAACCTTTTAGCTATATCCCTTGCGACCGCAACATACGAATATCGGACCGCGGAACACTTACCAACTTACTTATCACGTCGAACGGTTACACCCTGTCGACCGGTGTCCTTTCCAATGAAATGCAATGGGGCATGGCATCGATCCCGTTAGCAGACGCCCCAACGATGCACGTTGGCTACATCATGCACGACGAGCGCAAGCCCTCTCTCCTCTTGCAGCAATACCTCGACGAGCTCAACCGCATCATCCATGCCAGCTAACAGTCGGAAGACGGGGCAGAAATCGTAGATTGCTGGCCCCCGGCGGGCATGGCGCTACAATGGTCACTCACATGAAATGCACTCAAAGAAAGGAAACCCGTGAAGGTCATCATCTATACCGACGGCTCGGCCCGATCAAATCCGGGACGCGGCGGCTACGGCGCCGTGCTCAAATACACCAACCCCGCCGGCAAGACCTTTACCTCCGAGCTCTCGCGCGGCTACGCCAAGACCACCAACAACCGCATGGAGCTCATGGCCGTTATCGTGGCGCTCGAGGCACTCAACCGCCCCTGCGAGGTCGAAGTCCATTCCGATTCGCAGTACGTCGTCAACGCCTTTAAGAAGCACTGGATCGACGGCTGGAAAAAGCGCGGGTGGAAAACCGCCAACAAGCAGCCCGTCAAGAACCGCGACCTGTGGGAGCGCCTACTCACCGCCAAAAGCAAGCATAAGGTTGAGTTCATCTGGGTTAAGGGTCACGCCGGCCACGAGCTCAATGAGCGCTGCGATGAGCTCGCCACCACGGCGGCCGACGGCAGCAACCTCGATATCGACACCGGCTTTAACGAGAGCGACCTGTAATAGCGTTTTCGCACAGCTTTATATCCCCACGCGCTACACTCATCCTGTAGACCAAACAACGCAAGGGGGACGTATGCTGCGCATCGCGACCATCGGCACATCCATGATCACCGACGACTTTATCCAAGTCGTCAACGCCAACGACCAAGCCGCGTTTGTGGGCACGCTTTCACGCGATGCCAATCGCGGTGCTGCCTTTACCGCCGAGCGCGATGGCGAGCGAAACTTTATCTCACTCGATGAGCTTGCGGCAGCCGCCGACGTCGACGCCGTCTATATCGGCAGCCCCAACGCACTTCACTACGAGCAGGCCCTTGCCTGCATCGCCGGTGGCAAGCACGTCATCGTCGAGAAGCCCTTCTGCGCCACCGAAGCGCAGGCGCTGGAAGTCTTCCGCGCTGCCGAGGCAGCAGGTGTCGTGGCCCTCGAGGCCATGCGTCCCCTCCACGATCCCGCCTTCCACGCCATCGAGGACGCCCTGGGCGAGATCGCCCCCATCCGCCGCGCCTCATTGCGCTTTGGCAAATATTCCTCGCGCTACAACGAGATTCTCGCGGGACGCGCCACCAATATCTTCGACTGCAATATGGCATCGGGTTCCCTCATGGACATTGGCGTCTATACCGTCGAGCCCATGGTCGAGATCTTTGGCATGCCCTCCGGCCTTACGAGCATGACCACTCTGCTCGATCCCACCACGCGACGGCTCACGCACGGCCCCATCGATGGCTGCGGTTCCATCCTCGCCAGCTACGGCGGCGGCCGTATCTCCGTCGAGCTCGCGCACTCCAAAATTACGAATGACCTGCTGCCCTCGCAGATCGAAGGCGAGCGTGGCACTATCCAGATCGACCATCTGTCCACGCCCCGCAACGTCCGCATCGACTATCGCGGCGACGTCGTACGCGGCTCGGCGACCGAGGCACCGCGCGAACAGGGAGACAACGGCCGCGTGCTCGACCTGCCCAAATCGAGCAACACTATGGAATACGAACTCACAGACTTTATCACCGCCATCGGCGGCATCGATAACGTTAAGGAAGAGATTTGGGAGACCCCGGCGGGACGCCACGAGCTTGGCCACTACCGCGATGTCACACTCGTCTCACTGCGCATCATGGATGCCGTGCGCCAGCAGGCCGGCATAACCTTCCCGGCCGACGCAGGCAAGCAGGCATAGCTATGGGCCTCTTCGATACGTTCTTCTCCAGCGTCACCGGCGGCAGTCGAGAGCCTCAAAAACCATCAAACGTCGAGCTCGAGCTGCGCCGCAGGCTTACTGTGCTCGCAAGCGACGAGGCCACTCAAGACACTCCCCTGCGCTATTTCCTGCGCTGGGCGGGGCAAGTCCAGGGCGTTGGCTTTCGCTTTACCAACACCAACCTCGCGCAGGCACGCGCGCTCACCGGCTGGGTGCGTAACATGGAAGACGGCTCAGTCGAGATGGAGATACAGGGGGCTCCGGCAAATATCCTATCTCATCTCGAGGCGCTTCATGCCTCCTACGAGCGTATGGGAACGCGTTTTCGCCTCGTAGACGCCCAGGCCCGAGCCCCACTTGCCAATGAAGACGGTTTCACGCCTCGTTATTAGTATTGTGTGCTAAATACGGTATCATTTACCTACGACCGTTGATAGAAAAGAGGCGAGGCGCATGGCGGTGCAAAGAAGGAATACCAGGCAGCGAAAGCTGGTTCTTGACGCCGTGCGCCAAAGCTATAACCATCCCACCGCCGACGAAATCTACAACGTCGTGCGCGCGCAGGATGACAAAATCAGCCGCGGCACGGTCTACCGCAACCTCAATCTCTTGGCCGACGCCGGCGAGATTCTCTCCATCAAGACGCCGGGCGGCAGCCGCTTCGATCGCACGATCGAGCCGCATGCGCATATCATCTGCACCTCGTGCAGCCGCGTCATCGACATACCACTCCCCTTCGATGCCCAGCTCGACGCCAAGGCATCCGAGCAAATCGGCTGGCACGTCACGTCGCACTACACCATCTTCGAGGGTCTCTGCCCCGACTGCCGGTAGATGTTTGGGACATGCCTACTCGGCAAGCAGGCGACGCAGTTCTTCTTCGACCGTGTACACATAGCGGACGCGGTCGTTGATGCCACGCATAGAGGGATTGCAGCTCTCCATTAGATAAGGATGGCCCACTACGTTGAGCATGTCGCGGTCGTTCTCGTTATCGCCAAACGCCATCATCTCATCGGGCGAAATACCCAGGGCACGACCGTAATCGGCAAGCGCGGAACCCTTACCCGAATCAAAGCCGATAAAGTCCGTCCATTCGGTTCCCGATGTCATGACATCGACTCGATCGCTAAAGTGGCGCTCAAAATACTCCAGCGCCGCCGGCTGATTCACCTCGGGCGTCTGGAAGGCAATCTTAATGACGTCCTCTTCGATGTCCTCGGGACGGTCGACCACCGCCACATCGCAGTGGACCTCATAGCGCAAATGATCGACGAACGCATCGTTGCCGCTCATGGTGTAGAGGTGCCCCTCACACGAAAGGGTCACGTCGGCATGGGGATATGCAATCACGGCATTCGCGATATCCATAGCAAGGCTACGCTCCATGGAACGCTTGACAACGGCGCGTCCCTCGCTCATCACCAGAGCTCCGTTTTCGCATACATAGGCGAGCTCATCGGCCACCGGGGCAAACAGATAGCGCAAGCTCGCATATTGACGGCCGCTCGCCGGCATAAACACGATACCGCGACGATGCAGCTCATCGATGAGCTCAAAGGCCTCGGAACGCGGCTCGCGCTCCCCCGGATGCAGCAACGTGCCGTCCAAATCGCATGCAATCAGCTTGATTCCTTCAAGACCCATATGCTTTCCCCCACAGCATCTCATCAACAGAAAGACGGACTTTGAATAGTTGCCTCTCAAAGTCCGTCTTACTTATACGCACGTTAACCGCGCGCCTTCTTTACGATCGTAAAGTCTGGAGCCATACTCACAACGGCATCCGCCGCATTCGACGCAAAGCGCCGGTCCGAATCGAGTTCACGGGTAACCACCGAGAGCCGAACGCCCTCGACGCCCCGGAGCATGCGGCCCAAAACAGGCTGCACCGGCGTATACATGCGCACGGTATGCTCGTCCGAATCGCCTCGGAAAAGCGGCGTATGCATATTGCCGATCTCCCAGCACGCATGCGCGAGCGCAATCGGGTCCATGCGGTCAACTTCGACCAAATAAACCTCGGCGCCGCGCAGACGTACGACAACCACCACGGGCACCGCACCCGTATGGTCGATAGCGAGCACGTCACCGTCGGCAAGACGACCGCCGTCGGCAGTATCCAGCCGAACATCGACCGTGCGCCCCAGCTCCGTCACGCCCACAAGCGCGCATACATCAGCCTGGTCCCAATCGAGCAGCAGCTCGTCAACTTCAAAGACGCCGCCCAACTTCCGGCGAAGCAGGAGTTCATAGGACGGATCGTTGAGATTTCCCAAGCATGTCGTCGAAACCAAGCGTTCAGGCATACTCTAACCCTCGACCTCGACGAGCTCGATATCAAAGTTGAGGTCCTTGCCGGCCAGCTCGTGGTTGGCGTCGAGCGTCACGGCCTCGGGCGTTACGTCGATGACCACGGCGGGGACGGGCATACCGCTCGGCGTGGACAGGAAAAGCTTCATGCCCTTCTCGATCTGCTCGATGTTGGGAACCTGTTCGGCCGGGAAGGTAATAACCATCTCGGGATTGTGCTCGCCGTAGGCATCGGCAGCAGGAATGTGCACGGTCTTCTTCTCGCCCACCTGCATGTCGACAACAGCGGCGTCGAAGCCCTTGATCATCTGACCGGCGCCGCAGGTGAACTCCAGCGGCTCGCCGCGATCGTAGGAGCTATCGAACTGCGTGCCGTCGTCGAGCGTGCCGCGATAATGGGTCTTGACCTTCTTGCCCTGGTTGGACATGGTAACCTCCGTGATAAGGGCGGCGCACAACGCGGACCGCCATGAACATATGGCGCTAACTATACCCTAGTCATACAATTCAAAGACAGTTTGCAAAGAAACGCTGCAACCGGAGGAACCATGGCATATCCCGTATTTGACCTACACTGCGACACCGCCGACCGCATCGGCTGGGCCACACTCGATCTCGACCTGCGCTTTACCGCCGGTACCGACGGTTATTTCCCCGGCGACGAAACGCATCCGCAGGATTTCGACCTCATCGAGGGTAACGCCTGCGCCATCTCGCTCGCAAAGATCGGCAACACGCCATGGGCACAGTGCTTCGCCACGTTTGTCCCCGACGAGATTCCCACCGCCCACGCCGCGCGCTTCCAGGCGCAGATCATGGCGCATATGAGCGGCCAGGCAATGCTCAACCACGACAGTATGGTCAACGTGCGCAGCGCCGCAGACATCCGCCCCGCGCTCAAGGACGGCAAGGTCGCTTGCATCCACACCATCGAAAACGCCACGTTCTTTGCCGAGGACCCCGCGCTGATCGAGGTGCTCAAGAGCTTGGGCGTACTCATGTCGTCACTCAGCTGGAACGCGCAGGGGCCGCTCGCAAGCGGACACGATACCCACGCCGACCTCACCGCCGCCGGCATCGAGGCACTTACGCAGATGGAGCACGCCGGCATGGTGCTTGACGTCTCCCACCTCAACGATGAGTGCTTTGACGAGGTTGTCGCCCACGCCACGCGTCCCTTCGTCGCCAGCCACTCCAACTCCCGTGCGGTTTGCGGCGTCAAGCGCAACCTCACCGACGACCAGTTCCGCACCATTCGCGACATGGGCGGTATCGTCGGCCTCAACTACTGCAGCGAGTTCCTTTCCAACGACGCAACCGACAAGACCGCCGCAGACGTCACCTTCGACCAGCTAGCGGCACATATCGAGCACTGGCTCGACCTGGGCGGCGAGGACGTCATCGCGCTCGGCGGCGACTGGGACGGCGCCACTGTGCCCGCTTTCCTCTCCGATGCCAGCATGATGCCCGAGTTCCAGAACATGCTCTCCAAGCACTTTGGCAAGACCGTGATGCAAAAGCTCTGCAGCGACAACGCGCTTGCCTTCTTCGAGCGCTATTAATTTCACATCCCTTGAGCGGGCCGGCATGCCGAACGGTCGACATGCCGGCCCGTCCCCAATCTGAAGGACCGCTTTTGACGCAGCAGTTTACGATTTCCGTATCCCGACCGGATGGGACGCCCATCCCTGTCGTCGTTACCAAAAAGCGCGTCAAGAACTTCAACCTACGCGTCACATCGAGCGGCGAGGTCCACGCCAGCGCACCGCTCGGCGCCAGCCGCGAGCGTATCGAAGCGTTTGTTAAGCGCAACAGCGCCTGGATTATCAGCCGACTTGCCCAGCGTGAGCAGCGTCAGGCGACGGCGCGAGAGCCGCTCAGTCCCTCGTCCATCATTGCACTTTGGGGCAAGCCCATTACGGTACAGGATGCACTCGATCACAACTTTGCATCACCCGCATCGCGACCCAAACAGGCCACCTTCGCAAGTTTTATGGGTACCGATGAGCCAAGTGGGCGCACGCAGGCAAAGCAGCGCACAGCCCTTGACGGCCTAACGCCCAAAGAACTCCAGACCCGCATCGACCAACTCTATGCATCCGAGGTCACCGCAGCGCTACGCGACATCGTGCACGCGTACGAAATCGCAATGGGCGTCACCGTTTCCCGCATTTCCGTACGCAGCATGAAAACGCGTTGGGGCTCATGCACGCCCAAATCCGGCGCCATTCGCATCGGGCGCGAGCTCGCCGCCTACCCCGTCGAATGCCTCGACATGGTTGTCGCCCACGAGCTCGTCCACTTGCTCGAGCCAAGCCACAATCAGCGGTTTCACGCCCTGCTCGACACGTACTGCCCCAACAATAGAGCTCTGTCGCAGCGGCTCAAGCAGCCTCCCGTAGAGACGTATTAGAACCGGTTAGCGCACGCGCTCGATCTCGACACCGCAGCTTGCCAGGGGCAGGCCAACAGGAGCCCACGGCTTATCGAGCTTTATGCGCACACCAAGCAGCGAGGGATAACGGCGCAGCAGCATCTGGGCCGTCCCCTCGGCTGCCGCCTCGATGAGTTTAAACGTATGCTCGCGCAGATAGCCATCGACATCGTGGCACACCGAGCCGTAGTCAATCGAGGCGTCCAAGTCATCGTGCTCCCCCGCTGCGCGCAGGTCGGCATAGAGCACCAAGGACACGATGAACTTCTGACCCAGCGCGTTCTCCTCGGGATACACGCCATGGTTGGCAAAAACCTCTAGGCCGTCAATGACAATACGGTCGGCATGGCGCAAGTCGTCATAGCTCACGTGGGGCACCGCCGTTGCGGTGGATATTTCGCCCCTTCCACGGCGGGCGAGCTCGGCGCCTTCAGTCTTGGTTGCACTCTCGGGCAGCTTCTTGTTACTCATCGCGATCGTCTCCTTCGTTTAGAACCCCGACCGCGCAAACTAACTACACGCGAATCGACAGGTTCTTTTTATCATCGCTCCAGTTGCAAGCATTGCGCGCGGGGCATGCAAAGCAGGCGCGCGACGCTTTGTCGGCTGCATAGAGCAGACGCTCAAGCGGTTGGCTGTTCACGCGCAGCTTTCGATGGCCCAAAATGGCCGTCTTAATGGCTGCGGCATCGGCCGGCTCAAACGCCACATCATCGGGCATGCCGCCGAGAATCGCATCAGCGACGCGTTCGCTTGCAACATCATGGGATATACCCGATTCGTACTGTTCATCTTTGCCGATATCGTGAAGAAGTGCCGTGGCGTAGATGACCTCGCGGTCAAATTCGAGCTGTTCCTCGAGATTCTTGATCCACATAATGCGAGCGACATCGAGCAGATGGTCAATACCGTGGCGGCAGAAAATGCGTCCCGATTCCAACTGCGCAATGTTACCCAGGTGCCGCCGGAACAGCCCGTTGGCACAAATGTAATCAATGCGAGGCATAGCACCAAAAGGGGCCAGGCCCGAAGCCATAAAGCCGCGACGCGACGTCCCCTCATCGGTCTTCGATGTAAAGTCGTTGACGACCCTCATGTTAACGGCCCAGCATCCTAAAGAACCGCTCCTCGAGCGCGGGATCGGTCTCAAAGACGCCGCGGCGAGCGAGCGTCACGGTCTTGGTGCCGGGCTTTTGCACGCCGCGCATGGTCATGCACATATGCTCAGCCTCCATGAGCACAATCGCTCCCTGGGGAGCGAGATAATCCATGAGGGCGTCGGCAACCTGCGCACACAGCTGCTCCTGCAGCTGCAGACGACGGGCATAGACCTCAACCGTGCGAGCGAGCTTAGACAGACCCGCCACGCGACCGTTAGGGATATAGCCGATCGCAGCCTTGCCATAAAACGGCAGCAGATGATGCTCGCACAGCGAGTAAAACGTGATGTCGCGCTCGATAACCAAATCGTTCGAAGCGACGGCAAAGGTTTTGGACAGGTGCTCCTCGGCACTCTGCTCCATACCGCCGGCGATCTCGCCATACATACGGGCAACGCGCGCCGGGGTCTCCAGCAGGCCCTCACGAGTTGGGTCCTCGCCTATGCCCTCAAGCAACAGCTTAATGGCGGCCTCGACTTTTTCCTGATCGACCATCTGGGCCTCACTTTTCCGATTTCACGTTCGCGCTATGGTACCACGCCCTTCGGCATCGACCACAAGCTACATAGTATGGGTCGAATAGACCGGATCATCACGCCAAAGTTCAACCGCATCACAAAGCGCAACGCCCTCGCGCTCAGCACGGGCGCGCGTGGCGTTCATATCGATCACGCGCTGGTTACTCGAGCCCCTAAAACGCAATGAGATATCGTACAGATCCTGAACAAACGGGCCGTCCACCAACATATCGAGGCAGGCAAGGATACGGTCCGTGACTTCGGTATGGTGACGACCGCCCGGCATAAGTTCCTCGAGCACGTCGCCAGTAAAACACCAAATGGTCTTTCCTGACCCCGCAGGATAAGCGGCACGAACACGCCCGACAACCTCAACGAGCCCCGCCTGATTCTCAGGTTCCATAGGCTCGCCGCCCAGAATCGTCAGGCCGTCAATAAAGGGATGGTCGAGGCTCTCGATAATCTTGTCCTCGACGGCACGATCGAACAGCTCGCCCGCAGCAAAGTCCCACGCGACAGAGTTAAAGCAGTTCTTGCACCCACGACGGCACCCGCTCACAAACAGAGAAGTACGAACGCCTTCCCCATCAGCAATGTCGAAATACTTAATGTTCGCGTAGTTCATAGGTAACTCTCCCGGGAGGCCGGGACATATCATCCCGTCCTCAAACATTCTCGGCCTTCGGCCTGCGAAACTGCGGGCGGGACGATATGTCCCGGCCTCATGCAAAGGGTAACTCAATGAACGAAGCGAACATCGAGTATAGGGTTCGAGGTCCAATAAATACTCAGCTGCAGCTCAGCCGCCATTGCAAGCAGATCGTCATTGCAGCTCAACTCATTTCCGCTAAGAACTTCGAGGAGCGAGCAGACCGCATGCCGCATCTCAGCTACATCACCTTGGCTGTCCCGCAGCGAGGCCCC
>CALHWR010000177.1 GCA_938036665.1 uncultured Collinsella sp.
TCGGAACAATGGCTACCATATACAACTATCCCTACTATCCCGAGCACATGGAGGCTTATGGTTTATCGAGAACACAGATTGCGCGACGGCGCCGCAAGACAGGGACAGGCCCTGCCGGGCATCGTTTGGCTCTGAAGCGCAATGAGGCTACGATGCGAAAGAGGCAAGAGGATGAAGATCATCAAGCGCAGCGGCACCGAGGTTGTCTTTGACATCGATAAGATCGTCAATGCCATCCGCGCCGCCAACTTGGAGGTCGAGGAGAGCTCTCGTCTAACCGACCGCCAGGTGGTTTACGCGGCACAAAACGTCGCCGAGGCATGCGAGAACGCGGGCCACACCGTTTCGGTCGAGGAGATCCAGGATTTGGTCGAGGACGAGATCATGCGTCTCGACTGCTACGAGGTTGCTCGCCACTACATCATCTATCGCTATGTTCAGAGCCTGAAGCGCCAGAAGAACACGACCGACGACAAGATTCTGTCGCTGATCGAGTGCAATAACGAAGAGGTCAAGCAGGAGAACTCTAACAAGAACCCGACCGTCAATTCCGTCCAGCGTGACTATATGGCCGGCGAGATTTCCAAGGACCTGACTCAGCGTGTGCTGCTGCCCCAGGAGATCGTGGATGCCCACAATGAGGGCCTGATCCACTTCCACGATTCTGACTACTTTGCCCAGCACATGCATAACTGCGACCTGGTGAACCTGGAGGACATGCTCCAGAACGGCACCGTTATCTCGGGCACGCTGATCGAGAAGCCGCACAGCTTCTCGACTGCCTGCAACATCGCGACGCAGATTATCGCCCAGGTTGCTTCCTCCCAGTACGGCGGCCAGTCTATTTCGCTGACCCATCTTGCCCCGTTTGTTGAGGTGAGCCGTCAAAAGATTCGCGGCGAGGTTGCCCGCGAGCTCGAGGAGCTCGGTGTTTCGGCATCTGCCGAAAAGGTCCGTGAGGTCGTTGAGGACCGTCTGCGCGATGAGATCCGTCGCGGCGTCCAGACGATTCAGTATCAGGTCGTGACCCTTATGACCACCAATGGCCAGGCGCCGTTCGTGACGGTCTTTATGTATCTCAATGAGGCCCGTACGCCCCAGGAGAAGCACGACCTTGCCATGATCGTGGAGGAGACGCTTCGTCAACGCTATGAGGGCGTTAAGAACGAAGCCGGTGTGTGGATTACCCCGGCATTCCCCAAGCTTATCTATGTACTCGAGGACGATAACGTTCACGAGAATTCTCCGTACTTCTACCTGACCCAGCTGGCTGCCAAGTGCACCGCCAAGCGCATGGTGCCCGATTACATCTCCGAGAAGAAGATGCGCGAGCTCAAGCTGTCGAAGGGCGAGACCGCCGGCAACGGCGATTGCTACACCTGCATGGGTTGTCGCAGTTTCCTGACGCCCGACCGCTCGGGCAACGGCTTTAACAATGTTGCCAACGCGCTGAACTATGACCCGACCAAACCTAAGTACTATGGCCGCTTTAACCAGGGTGTTGTGACCATCAACCTGCCCGATGTCGCGCTGAGCTCGCATCAGGACATGGACAAGTTCTGGAAAATCTTCGACGAGCGCCTCGAGCTGTGCCACCGCGCCCTGCTGTGCCGTCATGAGCGCCTGATGGGCACGCTTTCGGATGCCGCGCCGATTCTTTGGCAGTATGGTGCCCTAGCGCGTCTGAAGAAGGGCGAGACGATCGATAAGTTGCTCGTGGGCGGATACTCTACCATCAGCCTTGGCTATGCCGGCCTGTATGAGTGCGTCAAGTACATGACGGGCCACAGCCACACCGAGAAGGAAGGCACGCCGTTTGCCATGGCCGTCATGCAGCGCATGAACGACAAGTGCGCGGAGTGGAAGGCCGAAAGCGATATCGATTTCTCGCTGTACGGTACGCCGTTGGAGTCGACGACCTACAAGTTCGCCAAGTGCCTGCAGCGTCGTTTTGGCATCATCCCGGGCGTGACGGACAAGGGCTACATCACCAACAGCTACCACGTCCACGTGTCCGAGGAGATCGACGCATTCGACAAGCTCAAGTTCGAGGGTATGTTCCAGCAACTTTCGCCGGGCGGTGCCATCTCCTACGTCGAGGTTCCCAACATGCAGGACAACCTCAAGGCTGTCATCCGCGTGATGCAGTACATCTACGACAACATCATGTACGCCGAGCTCAACACCAAGAGCGATTACTGCCAGGTGTGCGGCTACGACGGTGAGATCAAGATTGTCGAGGATGACGGCAAGCTGGTGTGGGAGTGCCCCAAGTGCGGCAACCGCGATCAGGAGAAGATGAACGTCGCTCGTCGTACGTGCGGCTACATCGGTACCCAATTCTGGAACCAGGGCCGAACCGAGGAGATCCGCGACCGCGTGCTGCATCTCTAATAACCATCCCAGGCTGCCCCGTAGCGAGGCCCCGGACCTTTACTCGCTATTTCGGACAGTCCTGGCTCACGACGGAGGCGCCACTGGCGCCTCCTGTTCGTGCGGAACTCATATCGAGCAAAGGTCCGGGGCCTC
>CALHWR010000178.1 GCA_938036665.1 uncultured Collinsella sp.
TGCGTTCCAGGTAATAGCGCTTTTTAGAGAAGCGGTTATAGCAGTCACGCGTCTTAAACTCCTCGACAAAATGTTCGTCCGTCGGGAAGTACGCGGTCATACCACTGCTATGGATAAGGAGCATCGCCGTAACGTACTCCTCTATATCGTCCTGCTGCTCGAGATTGCGATACATGCCGGCAAAGAAATTATTTAGGCCTGTGGTAAGCCTGCCGCAAACCGCCCGCCTGAACAGAAACGACTCGATAGTCTCGCAGATACGAAGAAACGCATTGCGGTCAATCCTGCCTCCTTCATAAACCGAGTAAAGCAGCATCAGCAAAGGTCTGACCGGTTTCACATAAAGACAAGTAATCCTGCCGAACACTCGGCGCAGCCCCTCGTCTTTTTCCTCGCCAAGGAACAGCCTGGCATATCTCTGCGCATATTCGCGGAGCTCCTTCAGCAGGCCCTCGGTATCTCCATCGTAGTCATCAGCGAAATAGCGTTTGAACTCGTGGTAGGCCTCGTTTTCCTTCGGCATCCTATTGGGAACCTTGAGCCACAGCCAGTACCAGATAAATGCATTGAACTCTTCCTCGCCGCCTTTTCCGAACAAGCGCTCGAGCGGATGCCAGTAACCCTCGTAGAGCTTGGTCTGCTCGTCGTTGGGAAGCGACATAAGAACGTAGTTACGAATGAGGTCAATAGGCGTGAGCGGCTTACCCTTGGAGTTCATGGACTCAAATATGAGCTGGGCATTATCAACGCCAGCGGTGAGCTTAGTGTCGATGACCTGCACGCGGTTTAGCCCCGCCCAAAGCCTTGCAGGGTCGAATGATTTCCCGTGCATCTTCTCGCGGAAAAACGCATGGTTCTCGACGATCCGATCCGATTTTTCATCTGGCACGGGAGACCCAGACACGATGGAGAACAGCGTCTCTTTATCGTCCTGCGAGAGCACCAGCTTGTAGCGCGCCAGACCGTTGTAGTCATCATCGTTAAAGAGGTAGTTCTTCCGCAGCGCTGAAATCTTGAGATCGCCAAGGAAGCCGGCCTTGTCGGGGTTGCTCTCCAAATAGTCAGCCAAAGCTGCAATCATCAACGAAAACGTCGTCATGCGCTGCTGCCCGTCAATCAGAAGCACGCGCGAAATACTCGTGGCAGAGCTCTCGGACTCGGGGATATAAAGCATCGACCCCACGAAGTGCGACACGCCATCACGACCCGCTCGCATAACGTCCTCCCAAAGCACTTCGCACTCTTTTACGCTCCACGAGTAAACTCGCTGGTACACAGGAATGACGAACTGCATCTTCGCCACGCCCATAAGGTCGAGTAGATTTGCCTCGGTTGCTTTCATTTACGGTTGTCCCCTTTTCTTGTTTTACGTCACCTGCCGTCAGTCCTCCACTGAACGGAGGGCGCTGAAGACGAGAGCATCGAAGCACAGAAGCAACCGGAATGCTCATATCACTAGATTTTACAACGCTTGTTGCGAACACAATTGAACGTCTGATCGGTTCCGATGGCTCCCCCTATGAGAAGAGGGTGGACGCCAGGGGCCGCGTGACTAGCGATAAGTGCATCGCGAGCGAAGTGCCGTTTGAGGAGTTGCCCGAGGGGTGGGCTTGGGCAAGGCTGGAAACCGTATATAACTTCATTGATTACAGGGGTAAAACACCTCACAAATCACCTTCAGGTGTTCGACTAATGACTGCGAGCAACATTCGCCAAGGCTATATTGATTACACGCGCGAGGAGTATATTTCAGAAGACGAATATGCAACACGCTTGTCTCGCGGGGAGACCCACCGTGGCGATTTGCTGTTTACAACTGAAGCCCCGATGGGGTATTGCGCGATATGCGAAATGAAACGTTGCAGCTGTGGACAGCGTGTCATTACCCTTCAGAATTACGGCACAGTTGGTCCAGACAATACCCTGTTCTGC
>CALHWR010000179.1 GCA_938036665.1 uncultured Collinsella sp.
GTCCCGGCGTAGACGACCTGACCGTCGCTGCGGTGGGGTGCGCTGGCCGCATGCAGCTGGCTACGGCTGCAAAAACAGGGATACACCAGCCCGCGGCGGTCCAGAATATCGTAGTAATGCTGGTAAATTTCTGCCCGCTCACTCTGGTAGACCGGCAGCTGCGGACCGTCGGCGGCAAGGCCCAGCCAGGCCAGATCGTCGATGATGGCATCGGCAAACACACGGGGGCAGCGCTGGGTGTCCAGGTCCTCGATGCGCAACACGATGCTGCCGCCCTGGCTGCGGGCCGAAAGCCACGCGCACAGGCAGCTGAACACGTTGCCCAGGTGCATGCGGCCCGAGGGCGACGGGGCAAAGCGGCCCACGACCGGCGCGAGGGCGGGGGCGAGCTTGCTGTTGGGCGCCGTCGACATGGCCACGGCGGGGGTTGCTATGTTGCATGCGTTGATATCCATGCGGACGAGTATAGCGCGGGGTGAGGTGAGGGGGCGTCGTCGATGCTCGCGAGTTGCCGAGGCTGCGTGTTGTGCGCGGCGGGCACCGACTTAACACTTCGATTACCGCCCCAAGCTCAGCCCCTTCAACCCCTCAAACGACAGAAACCCCGGCAGCTCTTCGCAACTGCCGGGGTTTCCGCGGAAAAGGGGGACATGATCCTCAAGCGAACGGCAAAGGGGCAAACCGTTTTCGCTCAACTGCTTTATGCCCCTCGCTCGCCGGCTTAATCGGCTCACGCCGCGCCCACACAAAGCCGCTACACCTGTGACGGAGCTATGAAGTGGTATCTATGCCGGAGCGGGCTATGCCAAGGAGTGTCCCAGATTGCCGGCAGATAAGGAACGTCCCCAGGTGCCGGTCGCGGGCGTGACTTTCGTCCCGTTTAATACTCCGCTGACCTAGATGTTCGTCACATGAACCCGCAAACGTGGGACAATGACGCTACTGGTATCACAGACAAAGGATGTGCCTATGAACGCCCCCGTTGCCAAGACCTGTCGGCAGCGCTGCCCGTTTGCGCGATTTGCTTCCATTTGCGCGCTCGTCGCGTGCGCGCTGCTGCTGTTGCCCGCCGTTGCACGTGCCGACGGGTATTCCATGACCCAAACCTACATCAGTGCCACGGTCGAGGCCGATGGATCGCTGACCGTTGTCGAGGGACGCCAGTTTGATTTCGACGACGACATCAACGGCGTGTTTTGGGAGATCAATACGGGCTCCAACCAGCAGGGCGGCACGGCGGGCGTCGACGTGCTGAGTGTCGAGGAAGAGGACACCGCGTTTAACAAAGTCGATAGCGCGAACAAGGGCGACTCTGGCGTCTACACGGTCGAGCAGACCGGTGACGGCGTAAGGATTAAGGTGTTCAGCCCTCACGAGAGCGGCGACAGCGCAATCTACTACGTGAGCTACACCATGACCGGTGCGGTTATGAACTGGGCCGATACCGCCGAGCTCTACTGGAAGTTCGTGGGTGACGGCTGGTCTGCGGATTCCGATGACGTCGAGATGGAAGTGTGCTTCGCGAATGCCGCTGCCGGGACGGTGGCCGTCAAGGGCGATAACTTCCGCGCATGGGGCCATGGTCCGCTGACGGGCGACGTGTCGCTCGATGAGGACGAGCCCATGGTCACCTATACCATTCCCTGCGTGCACCAGGGCGAATTCGCCGAGGCACGCATCGCCTTCCCTAGCGACTGGGTGCCGCAGCTTGCCGTCTCGGGCGAAAAGCGCATGTCGACGATCCTGAGCGAAGAGAAGGAATGGGCCGACGAGGCCAACGCTCGCCGTGAGCACGCGCGTGCGGTTGCCGGCGCGATTGCCGTGGTGTGTGTTGCCGTGGCGGTTGCCTATACCGGTGTGATCGTGATGCTTAAGCTGCGCAGGCCCAAGCCCAAGCCGCTCTTTCAGGACGAGTACTTCCGCGATGTGCCCTCGGCCGACCATCCCGCGGTGCTTGCAGCTCTTATGAGCTGGAACGACGTGCCCGATCAGGCATATATCGCCACGCTTATGAAGCTTACCGACGACCGCGTGATCAAGCTGGAAGAAGCGACCGAGACCAAGAAGAAGGGTCTGCTCCGTCGCGAAAAAGAGGAGCAGACGTATCGCATCACAGTGACCGACGAGGCCTGGAAGGCTGCCAAGAAGGACGGCATCGATCGCGATGTGCTCAAGGTCTTCTTCGCCGGCGTTAAGCCCGATAAGGACGGAGTCCGTTCGCGCACGTTTAGCGAGCTGGAGGAGTACGCTAGCGAGCGCACCACATCTGTTGGCGACAAGCTCGAGGACTATCAGAGCACGGTTAAGGGCAAGCTGGAGGCGCGCGAGTTTATCGCCTCGGACGGCACCATCGCCCTGGTTGCCGGCTTGGTTCTCGGCATCATCATTGTCTTTGGCATTCTGGGCTCTCTGATCTATACCGACTTTGCGGACGCCAACGTCGGTGCCGCTATGATCTCGATCCCCGTCACGATCGTGGGCTTTGTCCTGAGCTGCACCTTCCGCCGCTACACGCCGGAGGGCGCCGAGGTGGCGGCTCGCTGCAAGGCGCTCAAGCATTGGCTCGAGGACTTTACGCGTCTGAAGGAGGCCGTCCCCAGCGACCTGATCTTGTGGAACAAGTTGCTGGTGATGGGCGTTGCCCTGGGCGTTTCGAAAGAAGTGCTGCGACAGCTGGCCGAAGCCGTGCCTGCGGACCTGCGCAACAGTGACGATTTCTACGACAACTACCCCTGCTACTGGTGGTATTACCATCACTACGGCAACGAGTCCCCGCTCGATTCGTTCAACGATGTGTACCACGAGACCATCCGCGAGCTGGCTTCGAGTTCCGATAGCTCGAGCGGCGGCAGCGGTGGCGGCTTTTCCGGTGGCGGCGGTGGCGGCGTCGGCGGAGGCGGCGGCGGAACGTTCTAGCGAGCGCTTGCTTTGGGGTGGATCTTTCTGGGCGGTTGCCAGGGAAGATTCATCCCATTTTTGTGCATCGAAACGGGTCAAACTTTCCGCTGAGGACCTTCGCGCAAAGGGCAGTGGACAAAAAATGCCAAATATGAGTACTGTTGCTGCGTTGGTCACATATGTTTGCACATAATAATGGGCTCCTAATGAGAGTACTTCTCGTTAGGAGCCCATTTTATTGAACATTTGGGGAGTTACGTCAGCTCGTGCAGCTGGTCGTCATGCCTATAAGCATCAAAAATGCCCTGAATCGCTGCCACTAAAAAGGTAACAGTACTCATATTTGATGTATTTTGACCACGGCTATCTACAAACCCCCTAGGCCACTCATTGGGGACAGACTTAAATGACTAGTTGTTGGGGATCAGTCATTGGGGACGTTCTTAAATGACCAGGTGTGGCTGCTTGGGCTAGGCTGTTAGGTCGAGTTCGTAGAGAAAGCTTTCGCGCGGCATGTCGTGACGACGCTCTTCGCGGTTGGCGCGGTGCGTGGCCGTGCGCTTAAAGCCGTGCAGCTCGTAGAACTTCCACGAGCAGTTAGAGTCGGTGTACAAGTGCGCCCTTGTCGCCCCGCGCGAGGACAGGTACGAGACCGCGGCATCGAGCAAAACCGAGCCAACGCCCAGGCCATGGACATCGGGATCGACGGCGAGCAGCGTGACTTCGTTGTCGTGCGGCAACGGGCTGCTCTCGAGCAGGCGGTTGTTGGTTCGAATGGTGGCGCGCACAAACGAGAGATACTCGGCGCAGACATCGGGCTCCAGCTCGCGCATCTGCGAAAGCAGCGCGCGTTCGGTATCCATCCAGTGTTCCTTAACGGTGGCGCCGGAACTCTGTCCCGCGCGCGCGAGCGCAATGCCACGCGCCTGACCGTCGATTACGGCAACCTGCGAAAACGTCGATGACGAAAGGCAATGGGCGAGGTCGCACGCGGCCTCGAGGCGGTTGTACTCATCGTTATCCGAATTGTTATGCCAAAGCTGCTGCAGAATCAGCGCGATGGCGTCGAAGTCTTCGGTATCAAACGGTCGGTAGAGAACCCGCGAGACCATGGTGCCTCTTTCTTTTGCGGATGCATATCGAGCACAATTCTACCACGCTATTGGCATCTAATTATGGTGCCCCTGTGTTCCATGAACTCACCGTGCCCGGTGCCGTGCCCATCCCCTCTGCTCGCAAACTTTTTCTGCACATGCGCCCGTTGCGGGGTGCATCGATGCGCTCGATGCGCTACATTGAATCAGTATTTTCAATGCCGCTGCGCGAGCGCTGCAGATCGACGTATCACCGACTCACAGAGCACGGCGGCGTACCAGACAGGAGGACTGCATGGGATCTGATGTGAAGATCGCGCGCGCGTTGATCTCGGTTACCGATAAGACGGGCGTCGTCGATTTCGCACGGACGCTGGTCGATGACTTTGGCGTCGAGATCATCTCTACGGGCGGCACGGCTCGTGCCATCGAGGACGCGGGCGTTCCCGTAACCCCCATCGAGGAGTTCACGGGCTATCCCGAGATGATGGACGGCCGCGTTAAGACCCTGCACCCCAAGGTTCACGGCGCGCTGCTGGCCCGCCGCGATTCCGAGCAGCACATGCAGGAGGCCGCCCAGCACGGCATTAAGCTGATCGACCTGGTCGTCGTCAACCTGTACGAGTTCGAGAAGACCGTCGCCAACCCCGAGGTCACCTTTGCGGATGCCATCGAGCACATCGACATCGGTGGCCCCTCCATGTTGCGCTCTGCCGCCAAGAACGCCGCGAGCGTTACCGTCATCTCCGACCCGGCCGACTATGATGCCGTCCTGGCCGAGATGCGCGAGACCGGTGGCTGCACCACGCTTGCCACCCGTCGTCGCCTGCAGGTGAAGGTCTACCAGACCACCGCCGCCTACGACACGGCTATCTCCCGTTGGCTTGCCGCCCAGGCAAGCGACGTGGCGGACACCTCTGCCAAGCTCGAGATTTCGCTGGAGAAGGTCGACGACCTGCGCTATGGTGAGAATCCTCAGCAAAAGGCTACGGTCTACCGCTTTGCCGAGGGCTGCGAGAACACCGCGAGCTCTCAGTTCCCGCTTGTGGGCTCCGAGCAGATCCAGGGCAAGCCGCTCAGCTACAACAACTATCTGGACGCCGATGCCGCCTGGAACCTGGTCCGCGAGTTCGACGAGCCGGCCTGCGTGATCCTCAAGCATCAGAACCCCTGCGGTTCCGC
>CALHWR010000180.1 GCA_938036665.1 uncultured Collinsella sp.
CAGGCATCCGAGAGGAGAAAACATACCCATGAAGGCACTCTACAATGACGGTTCGGTGGCCGAGCTCCCGCAGGACGAGGTCACGCACGTCATCCGCCACTCCGCCGCGCACATCATGGCGCAGGCCATCAAGCGCCTGTACCCCCAGGCCGACTTTGCCTACGGTCCCGCGACCGACAACGGCTTCTACTACGACGTCGACCTGCCCGAGGGCGTCAAGATCAGCGAGGACGACTTCCCCGCGATCGAGGCCGAGATGAAGAAGATCGTCAAGGAGAACCTCAAGTTCTCCGTGTACGAGAAGCCCCGCGCCGAGGCCATCGCCCTTATGGAGGAGCGCGGCGAGAAGTACAAGGTCGAGCACATCGGCGACCTGGACGACGACGCCCGCATTACCTTCTACCAGCAGGGCGACTACATCGACATGTGCGTCGGCCCCCACATCTGCTACACCAAGGCCCTGAAGGCCTTTAAGCTTACCGGCGTCTCGGGCGCTTACTGGAAGGGCGACAAGGACAACAAGATGCTCACCCGCATCAACGGCGTCGCCTTTGCCACCAAGGAAGAGCTCGACGAGCACATGCACATGCTGGAGGAGGCCAAGAAGCGCGACCACCGCAAAATCGGCCGCGAGATGGACCTCTTTATGATGCGCGACGAGGCCCCCGGCTTCCCGTTCTTCCTGCCCAACGGCATGATCCTTAAGAACACGCTGCTGGACTACTGGCGCGAGATTCACTACAAGGCCGGCTACGTGGAGATCTCCACGCCGCTCATCATGAACAAGCAGCTGTGGAAGACCTCGGGCCACTGGGACCACTACAAGGACAACATGTACTCCACCGTTATCGACGACGAAGAGTATTGCATTAAGCCTATGAACTGCCCGGGCGGCGTGCTGGTGTACGCCTCCAAGCCGCACTCCTATCGCGAGCTGCCCATTCGCGCCGGCGAGATTGGCCTGGTGCACCGCCATGAGCTGCGCGGCGCCCTGCACGGCCTGTTCCGCGTGCGCTGCTTTAACCAGGACGATGCCCACCTGTTTGTGCGCCCCGACCAGCTGACCGACGAGATCGTGGGCGTGGTCAACCTCATCGACTCCGTATACCAGAAGTTTGGCTTTAAGTACCACGTTGAGCTTTCCACCCGCCCCGAGGACTCCATGGGTTCGGACGAGGACTGGGCGCGCGCCGAGGAAGGCCTGCGCACCGCTCTGGAGAAGCTGGGCATGGACTACGAGGTCAACGAGGGCGACGGCGCCTTCTACGGCCCCAAGATCGACTTCCACCTGGAGGATTCGCTCGGTCGTACCTGGCAGTGCGGTACCGTGCAGCTCGACTTCCAGATGCCGCTCAACTTTGACCTGGAGTACGTGGACGCCGACGGCACCAAGAAGCGCCCCATTATGCTGCACCGCGTGTGCTTTGGCTCCATCGAGCGCTTTATCGGTATTCTGATTGAGCATTTTGCGGGCAAGTTCCCCACCTGGCTGGCTCCCGTGCAGGTCAAGGCACTTCCGGTTTCCGAGAAGAGCCGCGACTACGCTCACGAGGTATGCGCCAAGCTGGAGGAGGCCGGCATTCGCGTGGTCTGCGACGACCGCGACGAGAAGATCGGCTACAAGATCCGCGAGGCTCGCAGCATCGACCGCGTGCCCTACATGCTCATCCTGGGCGAGAAGGAGGTCGAGGCCGGCAACATCTCCGTTCGCGATCGCTCCAACGAGACCGTTCAGATGAGCGTTGACGAGTTTGTTGCGAAGGTGCTCGAGGAGATCAAGACCCGCGCCTAAGGCAAACTTCACAACAATTAACAAAGGCGACCGTCCACACAGGGCGGTCGCCTTTTTTCATGCCCGAATAAAAAAGCCGCTGGTTAAGCGGCTTTTTTTGTTGCACAAAAAGGTACAGGTTTTTGTAGAGGGGTATGGAGATGTACCTACTAGCAGTACATTTTGCGTAATCTGGGCAAACGCTGATTAATTGCTCGTATAATGTCGTCTGTCGAAAGATACAAAAACCTGTACTTTTGCGACTGCGCCTAGCTGCGAGCGAGAAGCCTGTTCTAAACGCCCCTGCATTTGCGTGCATCGCAAAGCAAAAAGAGGGGGGGACGATAACATGGAACAGACGGCACGGCGCCAAGAGCAGCTGCCGGGCGCATTTAACGGTGTCACCACCAACAGCCAGCACGGCCGCGTCCGCTGGTATCTGGTCCACACCCCCAATGGAAAAGAGCGCGAGACCTGTGAAAAGGTTCGCTGCATTATCCCGCACAACCTTATGCAGGACGCTTTTGTGATGCAAAAGGAGTTCTGGTTTAAGCGGGACGGCGCCTGGTCGCTCCAAACCAAACCCATGTACAAGGAATATTTCTTCGTCGCCACGCACGATGCCGCCGCGCTCGATAGGGCCCTGGCTCAGTTGAGTTTTGGCTGTCGCATCGCCGGCAGTAGGGAGCGGGCGTATATGTCCATGCCGGATGATGCGCAGGATTGGTACCGCAGCGTGCTGGATGCTGACGGCGTGGTGCGCAACAGCGTAGCGCGCATAGATGACGGCGTGTTGCACATAGAGCAGGGGCCCTTGGTGGGGCAAGAAGCCCGTGTAAAGAAGATCGACCGTCATAAGCGCTGGTGCCTGGTAGACGTGGGCGAAGGCGACTCCACACTTAGGGAGCTGCTGCCGCTCGACGCGCCCAGCAAAACGTAAGGGAGACGTTGCACTAGCAAATTACTTGATTTTGGATTCATAGATGGGGGGGGGTTCCTGGGGACAGGAACGTAAGTTTTATTGTGGCTGCTAATAAAGAAGTGACAGAGAGCAATGCGCCCGCGGGGGCAGCGCTGATTGCTCAGGCTATGGACCAGCGTGAATGCACCGGTCGATATAAGGCTGTGCAATCCATCATGGACTGGGACAACTCGCGCCTGGCCTACCGTGCCGTCAAGCGCGCGTTCGACATCGTGTTCAGCGGCTGCGTGCTGGCCGTCATTGCCGTGCCGAGTCTGGTGCTTGCCGCGGCAATCCGCCTGGAGAGCGAGGGCAACCCGTTCTACAGTCAAATTCGCGTGGGCCAGACCCACCGCGACGGCAGCCTGTCCACCTTCCGCATGTGGAAGTTCCGCAGCATGTACAGGGACGCCGACGAGCGCCTCGCCGAGCTCAAGGGGCAGAACGAGATCGCCGGCGCCATGTTCAAGATGAGGGAGGACCCCCGCGTCACCAAGATCGGCAGGTTCATCCGCAAGCATTCCATCGACGAGTTTCCGCAGTTCGTCAACGTGTTCCTGGGGCAGATGTCCGTCGTGGGCCCGCGCCCGCCGCTGCCTAACGAGGTGGCCGAGTACACAGAATTCGACCTGCAGCGTCTGGCCGTCAAGCCCGGCATCACCGGCTGGTGGCAGGTGACCGACCGCAATTCAACGGGTTTCGACGGAATGGTCCAGCGCGACCTTGAGTACATAGCCAAGCGCGGCGTCATCACGGATCTCAAGATCGTTCTACTCACTGTCGTCGAGGTAATTACGGGAAGCGGGGCGTGCTAGTGTCAGCCGGCAATCGTTATCCAATTCTGAACACGTATGTAAACGCCATCTCGCTTGACGAGACGGTGGATGAAATCGAGAAGATCATCGCGAGGGGCGTTCCGACCCAGCATGTCGTAATCAACGCCTCCAAGGTCAACCTGATGGAGGCGGATCCCGAGCTCGCGTCAATCGTCAACGAATGCCCCCTGATCAACGCCGACGGCGCCTCGATCGTCTGGGCGGCGAAAAAGCTGGGGGTTCCTCTCGGGGAACGCGTCACGGGCATCGACCTGTTCCAGAGGCTTGTCGGGCTGGCGTCCGAGAAGGGCTACCGCATCTACCTCTTCGGGGCGAAGGAAGAGGTGGTCACCAAGGTCAAAGCGATTTTCGAGGACAGGTACCCGGGCATCCAGATCGCAGGGTATCGCAACGGCTACTTCACCGAGGCGGACGAGCCCCAGATCGTATCCGATATGGCCGCCTCGGGAGCCGACATGATGTTCGTCGCTTTCTCCTCTCCCAAGAAAGAGTACTGGGTCCACAAGTACATCGACCAGATCGGAATCCCCTTCGTCATGGGCGTCGGCGGCAGCTTCGATGTTGTTGCCGGCGTAACCGACCGAGCTCCGACGTGGATGCAGAAGCACGGCCTGGAGTGGCTCTACCGCTTCATCCAGGAGCCCGGAAGGCTGTGGAAACGCTACATCATCGGCAACCTAAAATTCGTCGCCCTCACGTATAAATACAAGTTCGCTAAGAAAGGTGAATAGCAATGGTTAACGTTATCGGTCTCGGCTACATCGGCCTGCCCACCGCCCTCATGATGGCATCCCACGGCGTGGAGGTCGTGGGCACGGATTACAACGAGGAGCTCGTCGCCACGCTCAACGCCGGCAAGACTACCTTCAAGGAGGAGGGCCTGGACGAGCTGTTCGCCGACGCCCTGAAGTCCGGAATCAAGTTCTCCACCGACTACCAGGTCTGCGACACCTACATCGTCTCGGTCCCCACTCCCTACGACAAGCTAGACAAGAAGATCGACCCCTGCTACGTCGTGGCGGCCTGCAAGACCGTCCTCGAGGTCGCGCCCGAGGGCGCCGTGCTCGTAGTCGAGTCCACCGTCTCGCCCAACACCATCGACCGCTTCGTTCGCCCGCTACTCATAGAGGCCGGCCGCGAGGACGTCAGGCTCGTCCACGCCCCCGAGCGCATCATCCCGGGCAACATGGTCTACGAGCTGCTGCACAACAACCGCACCATCGGCGCCGACGACCCCGAGGTGGGCGAGGCCGTGGCGAAGGTCTACGCCAGCTTCTGCCAGGGCGAGATCTCCGTCACCGACATCCGCACCGCCGAGATGACCAAGGTCGTCGAGAACACCTTCCGCGCGGTGAACATCGCCTTCTCCAACGAGCTCGCCAAGATCTGCCGCATCGGCGGCATGGACGTCGCCGAGGTCATCCGCATCGCCAACAAGCACCCGCGCGTGAACATCCTCAACCCCGGCCCGGGCGTCGGCGGCCACTGCATCCCGGTCGACCCGTGGTTCCTGGTCGGCGACTACCCCGAGACGGCCAACTTTATCCGCCTCGCCCTTCAGACCAACGCCTCCATGCCCGAGTACGTCATGCACCGGGCCCATGAGGTCATGGCGGAGCGCGGCATCGCTGACGCCTCCAAGGTCGGCATCTACGGCCTCACCTACAAGGAGAACGTCGACGACGTCCGCGAGTCCCCGACGCTGCAGATGCTCGAGTCCATGTCCGAGCACCTCTGCGCGGGCTCCGTCAAGGTCTACGACCCGTGGGTCGAGCGCGACGAGGTTCCCGGCCAGGTCCATTCCATGGAGGAGTTCCTGGACGGTCTGGAGATGGTGATCGTGATGGTCGGCCACTCCCAGGTCACGGACAACCCCGGCATCTTCGGAGAGCGCGTCCTCATCGACCCGCGCAACGTCTGCGGCGACGGAGAGAACGTCTACAAGCTGTAAGTCCATGTGACTCTTCAGGAGAAATCGTTTTGAAGAAGGTAATGCTCGTCTTCGGCACCCGCCCGGAGGCAATCAAGATGTGCCCGCTCGTCAACGAGCTCAAGGCGCGTACGGATGAGTTTAAGACCGTCGTGACCGTGACCGGCCAGCACCGCGAGATGCTG
>CALHWR010000181.1 GCA_938036665.1 uncultured Collinsella sp.
TTGTCCTTCTTCAGGTCGCCGCTGTACAGCTTCTCGCCCAGCTCCACGATGTCGGACGGGTCGGCGTCCTTGCGGATGGACAGCTCGCGGACCGGGATAACGCCCTCGGACTTGAATCCGATGTCAACGAGCACCTCGTCATGCTCGATCTTAACGACAGTGCCGTTAACGAGATCGCCCTCATCAAAGTCGGTAATCGTACCGTCGATGAGGTTGTTCATCTCCTCCTCATTGACATCGTCAAGAGAGAAAATGGACGAGTTCTGAATCTCACTCAAAGGTGGACCCCTTTCGAACTACGGGGCCCCGATTGCTAGGACCTACAGAAGGGTGCGACAAGCACACAACGTTTAGGAACACTCGGGAGCCGACAGATACTAATGTGACGCTTATGCAATCACGTTCGTATAGGTTACGGGGAAATCATTTCGATTTCAAGCGTGAACTGCGATTTTTTACTCGTATGGAGACTTTTTCGCAATCTTGTGGACGACCGTCTCCATAAGTTGACGATAGGCAGTTAGGCATACGGCTTTGCGGTAAAGTATCCGGAGCCAACGATTCTGGAACGATTTTTCGAGAAAGGTGCCGCGTGCTCAAAGCAGTCGTTTTCGATATGGACGAGACGCTTCTTAGCATCAACCTCAACGCGTTCATCCTTCGCTATTTTAAGGATGTCTCGTCGATGCTCGCGGATATCGGACGCCGCAGCCGCGGTGGCACGATGGCACGCCTCGGCACCATCCTGGTCGACCTCAATGCCAATCGCCGCAGCGGCACGGACAACCGCACCAATCTTGAGTTTTACCGCACCGAGGTCGAGCGCCGATGCGGCATCTGCCTCTCCGATCCCCTCATCTACGAGGCGTTTACCTACTACGACCGCGAAGTTCTTCCATACAAGAACGACGATGTCATTAACGCCCACGCCATGCCGGGTGCACACGCCGCGCTCCAGGCCGTACAGGACGCTGGACTGCGTTGCGCGCTCTTTACCAACCCCAGCTTTCCCCAGGGGGCCATCGAGTGCCGCATGGGTTGGGGCGACTTGGGCGACGCCCCCTTTGAGCTCGTCACGCACATGGGAAACACCACCCGCTGCAAGCCCGATGCCACCTACTATCTAGAGCAGCTTCAGGTAATGGGACTCGAGCCGCACGAGGTCCTTATGGTGGGCAACGATCCCAAGCGCGACTTCCCCAGTCCCGCCTGCGGCATTCAAACTGCCTATGTTGGCCAGGGAAAACCCGGCCGAGCCACCTGGCACGGAACCATGGAAGACTTCGCCCGCGACTTTAACGCCGTAGTAGAAGCCTTCTACGAACACCAAGTAGCCGACGAACTGAGCTAACGTTCAGACTTAATAGTCGTTGGGGACGTTCTTGTTTGACTAGTCATTTAAGAACGTCCCCAACGACTACCCCGATGTTTAGGCAAAGTCAGCGAAAACCCGCCAGAGCGAGCAAGGTGCCTTGAAACGAGGCGGCATTGATCTTTTGATCATGCCGCCGAAGTTGAAAGGCAGATTGCCGCTCTGGCGAGTTTGCAGCGTCGAGCCGTTACGCGGGTTGGTAAACCCGCGTAACTAACGAACTAGCAAACTTGGGTTTTGCCGATCATGATGTTGAGGATTTCGACGTCGGTGTCCTTCATGCCCACACGGCCCACGTAGCCCATGCTGGCGATTGTCTGCTCGACGGTATCCTGGATCAGGCCCTCGCCGGCACGGAAGCCACGGCCCTGCATGGCCATATCGTGGCCCAAAATCGCCGCATCGACGGCAGCGGAAATCTTGGCGGCACAGCTTGCCTTGGCGCCATCGCACACGATGCCGCCAACGTTGCCGAGCGTGTTCGAGACCGTCGCGCCAATCTGCTCGCGCGTACCACCGCACAGCCAGGTAATCGCAGCGCCGGCGCCGCACGCGGCACAAATAGCACCGCAAAACGCCGAGAGCGCACCAATATAGCTCTTGATATGCACAGCGATAAGATCGGACAGCATCACGGCGCGCACCAGGCGATCGTGGTCGCAGCGCAGATACTCGGCATACTCCATAACGGGCAGCGCGCAGGTAATGCCCTGATTGCCCGAGCCGCACACAATGGCGACCGGCAGCGCGCAGCCGTTCATGCGGGCGTCGGACCCGGCGGCTGCACGGGCGCGGGCACGGCAGGCGACATCATCGGCACGTGCACCCAGCAGC
>CALHWR010000182.1 GCA_938036665.1 uncultured Collinsella sp.
ACGCGCATAAAGAGAGCCTCCCATTTCTCATGTCCAAGAAATGGGAGGCAGTTCATTGGTGGTCTGGGCTTTTTTCATCTTGTGTGCTGCTGGAGCCGAGCGCGAGCAAGCCGCTGCTGTTTGTTGGGGTTGGCATTTTACTTTTCGATACGCTCCCTCAGCAGCTCCAACGCGTGGGCGTAGCCTTGGAGGCCTTCGCCGGTGATGGTGGCGAAGCAGGCCAGGCGTGCATAGCTCACCTGGCGGAAGTCCTCGCGTGTCTCTACGGCGCTGATGTGGACCTCCACAGCCGGGATGGCGACGGCCTTGAGGGCATCGAGGATCGCCACGCTCGTATGCGTATAAGCGGCCGGGTTGATGACGATGCCGTCGACCTTGCCGTAGGCCTCCTGGATCTTGTCGACGATGCTGCCCTCGTGGTTGGACTGGAAGACCTCGATCTCGTCGAAGCCCTGTGCGGCACCTGCCTCCTGGCAGATCTGCACTAAGCGGTCGTAGTTGTCGCTGCCATAGATGCCCGGCTCGCGAATGCCGAGCATGTTGAGGTTGGGGCCGTTGATGACGAGTGCTTTCATGGTTGCTTCCTTTGCGATTGGAAAACCACCACAAAGGCGCCTGTCCCCTTTGTGGTGGTTTTGGTTAGAGAGCGGGTGGGAGGGTGTCGAGGAGGGCTTGGGCGGTGTTGGCGGCGCAGTCGCGTGAGTCGATGATGTAGTCGGCCCAGGAGCGGTAGCGCGGCATGCGCTGCTCGGCGAGCTTGTCGATGCCATCGCGCGCCGTGATGGGGCGGCCCTTGTGGGCGAGCTCGTCGAGCTTGCGATTGAGCATCACAATCTGGCTGTTCTGGTGCAGCAGCGGGTAGTTCTCGTCGCGCGTGACCACGCCGCCGCCGGTGGAGAGCACCAGGCCGCTGCGCTTGGAGATGTCGGCCAGCGCCGCCGTCTCCTGCTTGCGGAAGGCCACCTCGCCGCGCTCGACGATAAAGTCGGCACAGGGCATGCCCAGACGCTCCTCGAGCGCGTGATCCAAGTCGATGTGCTCGCGACCCGTGAGCAGGGCGATCTGCTCGCCCACGCGGGTCTTGCCCGAACCCGGCATGCCGATCAGGGCAATGTTTTGCTCGCGGCGGGACAGACGCTCCGTTATGTCCAAGATGCGCTTGCGCGGGGTGACCTGGCCGGTATAGCGCTCAACGGCCTGCGCCGCCTGTGCCACAAGCATGAGCAGACCACCGATGCAGGGGATGCCGCGGCGCTCGGCCTCGAGCATCAGGCCCGTGCGAGCGGGGTTGTAGACAATGTCGATAACGCCTTCGAGCGCATCTAGCCCTTCGAGCGTGCAAGGCGCGTCGGGGCAGTGGGGGAACATGCCGGCAGGTGTGCAGTTGACGAGCAGTGCCGCATAAGATTGCTGCGCGATGTTGTCGTAATTGACCTCGCTCGTACGACCCACGGGTACGACGACGGCGCCCAGGTCACCGAGTACCATGCTCGCCGTGGTGCCGGCTCCGCCGGTGGCGCCGAGCACGAGGGCCTTCTTGCCGGCAACCTCAACGCCCAACTCCTCGACCAGGCACTGAAAACCGAAGTAGTCGGTGTTGTCGCCCCGCAGGCGGCCGTCGGCCAGGCGCGTGATGGTGTTGACGTTGCCCATACGCTCGGCCAGCGGGCTCAGTTCGTCCAGGTAGTCCATGACGGCGCGCTTGTAGGGGATGGTCACGTTGGCGCCCTCCCATTCGTTGCCCGTCATAAAGGCCTCGAGGTCCTCGGGCTCGCGCTCAAATCGCACGTACTCGAGCCCCGCGAGCTCCTTGTAGATGGTCGGGGTGTAGCTGTGGCCCAGCACGCGGCCCAGCACGCCGTAGGGGCGGGTTGCGGCGACATCGGTCATCTAGAGCACCTCCGTGTAACTGCCAAAGTAGGTGAAGCTCTCACACACGTCGTCGATGGAATCGAGCAGGTCATCGAGGGCCTTGCTGCCAAAGGGGCAGTCTAGGTCAAAGTAGAACATAAACTCAAAGTCGCGCCCGGGGATGGGGCGGCTCTCGAGCTTAATAAGGTTGATGTTGAGTGCGTAGAAGCGCTCGAGTACGCGATAGAGGGCGCCCGGTTCGTTGGCCGTGGTGATCATGAGCGAGGTACGGTTGGCGCCGGGGTAGACGCGCGGCTCGCGACTGATGACGACGAAGCGCGTGTAGTTGTTGTCCGAGTCCTGGATATTGGGCTCCAGCACCTCCAGACCATAGAGCGCCGCGCAGCTGCGCGAGGCGATGGCGGCAACGTCGGTGCGTTCGGAGCTGGCGACCATCTCGGCCGACATGGCCGTGTTGGGGTACTTGGTGGCGTGCAGGTCGTGTGCCTCGATAAAGCCGGCGCATTGGGCAATGGCCTGGCCGTGGCTGTAGACCTCGTGCACGTCCGCAAGCTTGGTGCCGGGCTTGACGAGCAAGTTGTGGTCGATTTTGAGGCGAAGCGAGCGCACGATGTGGAAGTCGAACTGGGCGAGCAGGTCGTAGACGGCGTTGACCGAGCCGGCGGTGGAGTTCTCGATGGGCAGCACGCCAAACTCGCAGAAGCCGTCGCGCACGGCGCACATGACGCCCTCGAAGGTCTCGAAAAACGCGATGTCGGGCACGTCGAAGAGCTTGCACGCGGCGATTTGGCTGTAAGCGCCCTCGACGCCCTGGCAGGCGACGGTGGCCGTTTGAGGGAAGGGCGTGTCGGAGGCTGCAGCCGTGGCGTGGGCCTTTTGCGAGACGGTGATGCCCTTGAGCTCGTTGATGTAGCGCTGCTGCTCGGCCTTGCTCATGCTCATGAGGAGACGGAACAGGGTGATGGTCTGCGCCTCGTAGCGCTCGGGGGCGCGGCTGGCGAGGTTGTTGAGCTTGGAGCGCTCACGGGCGGGGTCGAAGACGGCCTTGCCCATCTCGATTTTTGACTTGGCGACCTCGGTGGCAATGTCCATGCGCTCGACAAAGCTGTTGAGGAGCGTGGTGTCGATGCCATCGATGGCCTGGCGGATGTCAGCAAGGTCCATGGAGACCCCTTTCACGTGTCGGGGGATGTTGAGGGGTGGGTAGTTAGCGCTGGGCGGCGTCTTCGAGGAGGGCGTCCCAGATGGCAAGGGCGGCGGCTG
>CALHWR010000183.1 GCA_938036665.1 uncultured Collinsella sp.
TCGAAGCTGCGTAGGAAGGGGAGGGTGCGGTCCATCTCCGCGCGAAAGCGAACGTACGGTTGAGGCAAGCTGGCACCGGCCATTACCAGCACGACGGTCTTGTCGGTGGGAGGTTGAACTTAGCTAGCTCTTCCTCGCGATCGTAATCCGTGTCGAATCCGGCGCGAATAGGAATGCCGGTAATGCGAATCTTTGTCTCGAGCACCTTGCGCGGACGCAGCGTTTCGGCCATAAATTCGTTGGCAACACAGAATAAATCGGTGTCCTTGTGGGGCCACCATCCCTCGACTTCGTAGTCGGTCGGTACGCAGATGACCGGATAATCGATACCCGTAATTACGCGGGCGCCCACGGCAACATTGGCTGCTGTGATGTGCGTTGCGACCACGGCTATGGGCCTGCGGCTACGAATATAATCGTTGAAGGCGGGGAACATAATTCTCGACCATGCCGTGCCACCACCCCAGAGCAGATGTCCCGTAAGCGTATATCGCCAGGTCAGGTCGTAAATGGGGCGCGTGGCTCCCGTAAAAGAAGCCGCGGTCTTATTGCCGTCGAATTTAATACGTCCAAAATCAAGGATATCGAGCACTTCAATCTCAACATCCTCGGGGATACCATTGGTGCCGCGGATGAGGTCGAATGCCTGCGCAATCGCATTTGCGGCGGCCTTGTGGCCCGAGCCAACCGAGGCGTGCACGATGGTCACGAGAGGTTTTTGCTGATCCAGGAGCGTGGTTTGCTCCGATTGGGGAGTGCTAAGCGTGAGCAGGGGAGCGTCGTCGCTCGTCTGCGTCTGATCCATCGATAACTCCCCTTCGACGTTGTAACACGGATTTATCATTGTAGTGCATGAGTGTCACGTTCACGTAAATTTGGGTATGAGCGCAAAGAACGACAACGTTTCGACGAGAGGACTCTTCATGATTACCGATCAGACAATCGATGTTGCGATTATCGGCGGCGGTCCCGCGGGTTATGCTGCCGCCATTTATGCGGCGCGCGCCAATCTTACGACAACCGTTCTTGAGCAGGGCATGTCCGGCGGACAGATTGCCACGAGCAACGAGATTGAGAATTATCCTGGCATTCCGCTGCTGAGCGGTGCCGAACTTGGTGAGCGGTTTCAACAGCATGCTGAAGGCCTGGGGGCTCAGGTTGAATGGAGTATGGTAACAGGCGTCGACTACGATGCCGATGCGGCTCAATTTACCATCCATCATGATATGGGTGACACAACGGCCAAGAGCGTCATTGCGTGCATGGGCGCCACACCGCGTCCTGCGGGTTTTGTTGGCGAGGACACGTATCGCGGTCGTGGCGTTTCGTATTGCGCAACATGTGACGGTATGTTCTTCCGCGGCAAGCAGGTCTTTGTTATCGGAGGCGGCAATTCAGCATGCGAGGAGGCGCTGTTCCTTTCCGACATTGCCAGCAGCGTGACCATCGTGCTGCGTCGCGATCAGTTCCGTGCACCCGAGGGCGTTGTGAATAAGGTGCTTGCAAAGGACAACATTTCAGTTAGGTACCAAACTAGTATTGTTAAGCTTTCTGGTGAAGCGATGCCCACAACCATTACGTTCAAGGACAATGCGACTGGTGAAATGCACACTGAGTCCTTTGAACCTGGCTCATTTGGCATCTTTGTCTTTACGGGGACGCAGCCGCATACCGAGCTGGTTGAGCATCTCGTCGATCTGGCTCCCGACGGCGGCATTGTCACCGACGATTCGATGGCTACCCGTACGCCCGGCTTATTCGCAGCCGGCGATATCCGTTCCAAGCGTTTACGCCAGGTTGTGACCGCCGTTTCGGACGGAGCCATTGCGGCAACCAGCTCATACGCTTTCCTACGCGGATAAGTACGATAATATATCTTATGTAAGGTTGCTATCTTTACACAAAGTGGTTGGACGGTGCATCAATGTGCTGTCCAACCACTTTTACTTGGCGACTATGTGGTATGCAAAACTAGATAACCTAGAATACAATATAGAAAACGAACGGAGGCCTCTTATGAACCACGCTAAACATGTTATCCCGATGTCCGATACGTCGGTCAGCATTAAGCCTGAGGATATTCAGCCGACGGTTCTGCCGGATGCATTTATTCAGTCCGATATGGTGGGTAAACTCAACGCGTTGAGCCTGCCACGCTATGACCAGCTGCCCAACGTAACGCTCTATCGCGATCAGGTCATTGAGTATGTTGCACTGTGGATGGAGCCGCTTTCCATTTGCGTAGAGCAGCCCGTTATAACGCCGTCGATGATCAATAACTATGTGAAGGTCGGCCTCGTTCCTGCTCCCGTTAAAAAGCAGTATGGCCGTGAGCAGATTGCGCGTCTCATCGCCATTTGTATCTTTAAGCAGGTGCTGCCCATCGCAGCGGTTCAGGCGCTCTTTAATATTCAGCGCTTGAGCTACGACGCTCCGACGGCTTTCGATTATGTTGTCGATCAGCTCGAGGCATCGATTCGTGCGGCGTTTTCTGTTGAGCAGACTCCCGTGCCCGATACCGCACATCAGGTTACGCGCGAATCGCTGCTCGTGCGCAGTGCGGTATCGTCCTTCGTTTCGAAGGCGTATCTGATGAGCTATCTCAAGTTCAATGGGTTTAATAGCTAACCGAGGTATAAGACGGGCGGGATAAAGAGCCAATGGCTCCTTATCCCGCCCGTACGTTTGTCTAGTTGGATATTATCGGCCCGACGCCACGCCCATACCGTAGCCGATAATGAGGCCGTGCATCTCGGCATAGTATGAATCTAGCCCGTTACAGGGCATGATAATCGTCTTGGAGCCGGGCCAATGCTCCGCAATGCGGCTGGCAAGCGCCTGAGCGCCCGCCTCATTCTCGACATGGTCGATAACGACCTCGCCGCCGGTAAAGCCTTCGGCCTCCATGGTGTCGACAATCTTGGTGAGCATCTTCTTTTCGCCGCGGGTGTGCCCAACGAGTTCAATTTTGCCCGCTTCGCTCGCCGTGCCCAAAATGCGGATATTGAGCTTGTTGGCAATGACGCCGGCTGCCTTAGGGATACGTCCGGCTTTGGCCAGGTTTTCGTAATTGCACAAGCTGAAGAGGATTTTGCTGTTCTGCTCAAGGCTATCGAAGTATGCGCAAGCGTCCTCGAATGAGACATCCGGATTGCTTGCAAGATAGCGGTCGAACAGCAAGAAAATGAGGTCCATTTTGCCGCCAGCTGCGCGCGAATTGACAAGATGAATATTGCGGTCCGGTTCCTCGGCAAGAACCATATCGCGAGCCGTGGCTGCTGCGTTGTAGCTGCCCGACACGCCCTCAGAGATTGGCATGCAGATGGTCTTGTCTGCCAATTTGAAGAGCTCGGCCCACTCCCCTACGCTGGGACAAGCGCTCGAAGAAGCGTTCGTCTCCGCCTGAACAGCGCAGTTGAGCTCATGAACATCGAGCGAAAGGTCATCGATGAATTCACGCTCCCCCACTCGAATTTTGAGGGGTGCGAATGCAAAGGTGGTACGGGGTGCAGTCGGTTGCCAATCGCGAAGATTGCAGCTCGAATCGGAGATAAGTGCCCAGCTCATTGAGGGTCCTTTCTAATTGTTCCCCAACAATTATAGCCATCTTTTTGATTGATTGGATGGCTATCTAGTTTTGAATACTAGATAGCCATCCTGATTTTATGGCAAACGGTAGGGGTAAAAAGAATGGGCCTCGTGACTCAAGATCGCGAGGCCCATGTTCGTTCGCTGTAGTAATAAATTAGTAGCGTACGAAGATGTAGTTGTTGTTCATACCGGCTGCGACGGAGCTGATGATAACGCCCGTTTTGTAGTCGGAAGCATGGATCATCTGGCCATTACCGATATAGATGCCGGTATGGTAGGAGTTAACCACAACATCGCCGGGTTGCGGATCGGACACACGGGTCCAACCCATGAAAGTGCCGGTGGTGCCCAGACGGCAGTAGCGGCCCGTGAGGCAATAGCTTACAAAGCCGGAGCAGTCAAAGCTGTTCGGTCCAATGCCGCCCCAAGAATAAGCGCAACCCAGCTTGCTATAAGCGCGAGAAACAACGGTACCGCCGTCAACGGACTGGCTCGGTGCGGAAGGCGTCGGAGTCGGAGCGGGCGTCACGGGCTGCGGCGTGGGGGCAGGAGCGGGCGCGGGCGCAGGCGTGTTGCCGCCGCCGTTGTTGGTCGTACCGCCACCATTGTTGGTGTTCTCGGTCGTACCGGCGGTGTCGTTGCTCACCGTGGCCTTTTCGGCGGTGCTGGCATTAATGCCAGCCTGCAGCGCAGCGTTGGCCTCGGCCTCGGCAGCAAGCTCGGCCTGCAGCTGTGAATCCAGGGAGTTCACGACATTCTGGGCCTCAGCCTGCTGGGCATTGAGCTCGTCGACTTTCTTCTGCGTCGCGGCGACGTTCTTCTCCTGCTCGGCCTGCTTATCGGTGAGCTGCTGCTTAAGGTCCTTGACCTCTTGGATGGTCTGGGCCTGCTTGTCGGACACCTTGCCGTAGTAGAACAGACGGTTGAGCATATCGCCCAGATCGTCGACACCCGTCAGGACCTGAAGGAGACTCAGGCCGCCGGTCTTGTACTCACCGGCAACGTAGCTCGAAAGCTTTGCCTGGCCTTCGGCGATCTCTTGCTGCTTTTGCGTAATCTCGCCTGCAGTCTGATCAAGCTCCTGCGTCTGTGCGGAGAGTTCATCGTGAATTTGCTGGGTTTGCGTGCCGATCTGCTCGAGTTTAGTACGAGCAGCGGCAAGGTCGGATGCGGTATCGGCGTAGGCCGGAGCCACGAGGCCCAGGCCCAAAACACAAGCGAGGGTTGCCGTAGCAGCGCAGCGTGCCATGTTTCTGTGCGTGTTTGCTGTGCGCATGTAGCTTCCTTTCCAGTAACTAAGGGTAACGGCTAGTCCACCGTCACCAGGCTAAAGAGCTCAACATCGTCGTCAGTCGGCGTGAGCTTCTTGCGCGGGTTGAGAAACGCAAGCTCAAGGATACAACCGTAGCCCACAAGCTTTGCGCCCATATCACGCACCAGTTTACCTGTTGCCTCGACGGTTCCGCCCGTCGCGACCAAGTCGTCCAGAATCAACACGGTATCTTTAGAGCTGATGGCATCGGCGTGAATCTCGATAGAATCCGTTCCATACTCGAGCTCGTAGCTCTCGCTTATCGTCTTGCGCGGCAGTTTGCCGGGCTTACGTGCGGGTACAAAGCCGGCACCTAGGGCGACGGCCACGGGCACACCGACCATAAAGCCGCGGGCCTCGGGTCCTACGACCTTGGTAATGCCCATATCGGCAAAATGCTCGGCAAGGGCATCCACCATGGCCCTCAGGGCCTCGGGATTGCCAAAGAGCGGTGTGATGTCCTTAAAGACGACTCCGGGCTCGGGATAGTCGGGGATATCGACGATATGAGATTCGAAGTCGTACATGGCGTGACCTTTCATGGATTGCCGGGTGGACGGCGATTATTTACCCGTGTTAGCAGACGGGTTATGCGAGGGGACGACGACCTTGGACGGTTGCACGAGCGACTCCTCGTGCGCGGCAACCGCGGGGACGCTTGCCCCATCGCTTTTAGCCTTGGTGGATTCGGAACGTGCAATCTCCTCATCGAGTGCATCAATGTCGGCGTCCTCGACCACGGCGTTGAGCGACTCAAAGACACGGTTCTTAAGGAGCGCGGTATGCACACCCTCGGTGAGGTCGTGCAGCTTCTTAAAAGCGCGCTCGAGCTTGGCGTCGCGCTCATCATCAGAGGTATCCATGCCGAGCATGCTCACGAGAACCTGCTCAAACATCGAAGACTCGCGGTTTGCCGACGATACGTACTGACGCAGGTTGCGCGGCTCAATGTGGAAGCGCGACAGCTCCGAGCAGTAGCGGATAATCGGGAAATCTCTGCCATCGACGAGCTCTCGGTTCTGCGGGCTCTTGATGATGCGGATAAGATCGTTCTCGGCAAGGGAGCGGATAAACGAAATCTCAACACCGAGCATGTCGGGGATCGTCTCGATGGGGTGCAGCTTTTGCTTGGTCTCCTTGGGCTCCGTCTTAAGCGGAACATCGGACAGAAGACCCACCTCGTAAGCCAAAGTGGACAGGTCCGTTGCGTTTTCCAAGCGCTGCTTAATGACGTTGAGCGGCATGTAGCGGGTCTTCTGCAGGTGCAGGATGACCTCGAGACGGTCAACGTCTTCCTTGGAGTACTGGCGATACCCCTTAGGCGTTCGATGAGGGGTGATGAGCCCCTCATCTTCTAGAAATCTAATTTTTGAGTTCGATAGATCGGGGTATGCGCCTCGAAGTAGATTGACGACTTGGCCGATACTCAGATAGTTGCGTTCGGCCATGCCCTACTCACCGGTTTCGATGCGCTCCGGCGTGCTCTCGTGGTAGATGAGCGTAAACGTACCGATCTGGACGGAAGAACCATCGTGCAGCGGGGCCGCGTTGACAATGGCGCCGTCGACCCAGGTGCCATTGAGCGAGCCCAGGTCCTCAATGCGAGCGCCGAGGCCCTCGCGAATAATGCGCGCGTGGCTACGCGAAACGGTCATGTCATTGAGGAAGATGCCGTTCGCAGGATCGCGGCCGATGGTGGTCACGTCGTCCTCGAGCTCAAAGGCGGCACCAGTCTGCGGACCCTTGACGATGGACAGAACGGGTGCGGTGATGCGCACGTTGGCCATGAGGTCGGGAACGGTGACGTCGCTTGAAGGCACGCGGAATACGCAGGTAGCGTCAGCAGTCTTATCATTCTGAGGCATATTGTTAACCATGTTGTCCATGACAACCCCTAACTTATCGCGGACGTGCCGCAAATAATGAACCGTACGTAATCATACCCCAACGAATCAGTCTTCGATTTCAGGGTTCAGAAAGTCGATGTCCTCGTCCTCGGGATGCGCGAGAGCCTGTTTAATGGCCACTCCGCCCTTAATGGAATAGATGACAGCCGTGAGCATGGAGAAGATCACGCCGCCGTACACAAAGAAGATGCCGAGGGGCACCGAGCTTCCGTTGAGGCCCGGGAAGGCCGTAAGGGTTGAAGGTAAAAGATGCAGGCCGTCAATAACGGGGAACCCGAGCAGCATGAGCGAGAAGCCGGTCATGAGCAGTGCAGTGGCAATCTTTCCGGGAAAGACGACATCGATGGGGCGACGGTGATAATGACGCACGATAAGCGTGCCGATGCCCAGATAGATGTCGCGGCCAATAATGAGCACGCAGACCCAGATGGGCAGCTCTCCGCGGACCACCAGCCCAAGTACGCCGGTGAACAGCAGCGCACGGTCGCAGATGGGATCCATGACCTTGCCGAGCCACGAGACCGTCTTGGTCATGCGGGCGATCTGACCGTCCATCCAGTCGGTAGAGGCGGCAACGGCGTAGATAACGATGGCGATGACGCGGTTGTTATCCGTCACAAACAGGTACAGAAATACCAGGGTGAGGATCAGGCGCGTAAAGGTGATAAAATTGGAGATCGTAAAGATCTTATTCGACGGGTAATCGGAAGTGCCGATAAGCTCCTTTTTGATCTTCTTTTTGATGCCCACAGGACTCCCCCGCTGGTTAACGACAAAACTTTCGATACTATACCCGTTCCGGCGATGTCTATCCAGCGTATGCATAGAGAGTCCAGACATATGGAGGATGCTACTGGGTTGTGCGGGATTCTGCATTTGTGTACATCAGCCTCCAAATATGACATTTTTCGGCATCTTTGATGGCTGATGTACACGTTTTGATTCGGTGATTACATCGATCGGGAAAGTTGTTGCCTTAAGCAAATTAATCATGATGTGCGGGTCGAGAAGTGTTATTTCTATTTCTGCAGGACGGAGGGGATAGGGAAGGAG
>CALHWR010000184.1 GCA_938036665.1 uncultured Collinsella sp.
TGCCGAGAATATCTACAACTGCGTCGCTGTGTGCTGCGCGGGCGAGCTTTTGGGCCTCACGGCCAAGAAGTATTTGCCCAACTATGGCGAGTTCTATGAGCGCCGTTGGTTTGCTCCGGCACCTACCGATCCCGTTTGGCTTGAATTTGCCGGTCAGGGTCCGGTCCCGTTGGGCTCGGGGCTTGTCTACCGTTGCTGTGATGAGGGCGCCGAGGACCTGGTGCTGGGCGTTGAGGTCTGCGAGGACCTGTGGGTGCCGGCGCCTCCTTCGACCGAGATGGCGCTTGCCGGTGCGACGGTGATTCTCAACCCGTCGGCCTCGGACGAGATCATCGGCAAAGCGGATTACCGCCGCAGCCTTATCTCTAACCAAAGTGCACGCCTGTACTGCGCCTATGCCTACGCGGACGCGAGCGAGGGTGAGTCCACGACCGATATGGTCTTTGCGGGCGAGAACCTCGTCTACGAAAACGGCTCCAAGCTCGCCGCGACCAAACTGCTTACCTGCGATATGGCCATCGCCGATGTCGATCTTGACCGCCTGGTTGCCGAGCGCCGTCGCTCGACGACGTGGGCGCGCGCGGACGATGCGCCGGAGGCCACGACCGTTGAGTTTTCTTTTGAGGGCGTGCTGGCCAAAGAGCCTGTCCTGCGCGATGCCTGCGATATCGACCGCGTTTTCCCTCGCGCGCCTTTTGTGCCGGCCGACCACGGTGATCTGGCCGAGCGTTGCGAGACTATTCTCAATCTGCAGACTGCGGGCCTCAAGACCCGCCTTGCCCATACGGGTACCAAGGCTGCCGTCATCGGCCTTTCCGGCGGCCTCGATTCCACACTGGCGCTACTCGTGACCGTGCGTGCCTTCGATGCGCTGGGGCTGCCGCGCACGGGCATCACTGCCGTGTCCATGCCCGGCTTTGGCACGACGCATCGCACTAAGTCCAACGCCGAGTCGCTCGCGCGCGACCTGGGCGTGAGCTTCCGCGAGGTTTCGATCCACGCGGCTGTGGAGCAGCACTTCAAGGACATTGAGCACGATCCGACCGTGCAGGACGTGACCTACGAGAACAGCCAGGCCCGCGAGCGTACGCAGATTCTGATGGATCTGGCCAACCAGGCTGGCGGTTTTGTCATCGGCACGGGTGACCTGTCGGAGTTGGCACTCG
>CALHWR010000185.1 GCA_938036665.1 uncultured Collinsella sp.
CAGATTGTCCAAATGCGGCCCGCGCAGCGTCGAGCCGTTACGCGGTTTGGAAAACCGCGTAACCCTTACGGCCGCTGGCCCATGCCACCCTCGAGGGTGACAGTCTCGCCGTTCATGTACTTAAAGTCGGGACCGCAGAGCTGAACGACAACGCGGCCGATTTCCTTCTCGACGTCGCCGTAGTGGCCTGCCGGCGGCATGTGGACATTGGCCTTAAACGCCTCGGGATAGGCATCCTGGAAGTTCTCGAGCGCAGCGGTCCAAGCAAGCGGGCACACGATGTTGACGTTGATGCCGTCCTTGCCCCACTCGTTGGCGGCAACGCGAGTCAAACCGCGGATGCCCTCCTTGGCAGCGGCATAGCTGCACTGGCCGTAGTTGCCAAACAGGCCGGCGCCCGAGGCAAAGTTGACCACGGAGCCCTTGGTCTCCTTCAGGTGCGGATAGGCCTTCTGCATGTACAGATAAGTGGCATACAGACCGGAATAAATGGCCAGGTTAAACTGGTCCATGGTATGATCGGCGATGGTCACGCCCGAGGCGCTAGCCTGAGCATTGTTGACGACGGCGTCGATGCGGCCGAACTCCTCAATGGCCTTGTCGATGACGTTCTGGACGACGGCCTCGTTGTCCTGACCAGCCGAGACATCGGCCTGAACAGGCAGAACCTTGACACCGTACTCGGCCTCGAGAGACTCCTTGGCGGCCTCAAGCTTGGCGACGTTGCGGCCGGTGATGACGAGGTTCGCGCCCTCCTTGGCAAATGCGATATCGATGCCGTAGCCGATGGAGCCAGCGGAACCGTCCTTAAGCGTGGCCTTGCCGCCGCCGGTGACGATCACGGTCTTACCAGTGAAAAGTCCCATACAAAGTCCTTTCAAATCGCGACGGGCACGCCCGCCGACTGCGCGTATCCAACTTCACGCGCCAAAAGCTGAGATGCAACTTTAGCGTGTTCAAGCAAAAATAAAAGACCGCGGTAGGCGAACGGCACCACGTCGTTCGGCGAAGGGATTGTCAAGTACAAACTGGATAAAGCGGCCGAGTTATTGTTATCAGATCGAGCCATCGAACACGTTTTGAAACTTTGCTGCGGCGCGCGGGATGTCGGCGCGAGACTTTATCATAGGGTGACAAACAACGATGAGGAGCACATGCCTATGACAGACGAGCTGGACCCCCAGGCTCAACAGCATATTGATGATCCCGCAGACGTCACCACAGATACTGACGCTGTGACCTGCGATGGTATCGACATCGACGACCCCATCTTGGACGAAAGCGCTGCGGCAGAAACCCCTGCCGCAGAAAACGCTGACGAGCAAAACGACGATGCGCCCGCTCAGGACGACGCTCCTGTACAGGATGCCGCTCAGCAAGCAGCGGGCCCCATCGAGGTGTCTTCGGAAGAAGAGCTCGATGCCGTCATGGACTCCATGATGGATGCCGTCAAAGCGATGAAAGACGCCGTGGCCGACGCTGACGTTGACGCCGAGGAAGAGGAGGCCGCCGAGGCAGCCTCGACCTTCGTACCCGGCGAGACTCCGGTTGCCGACCAGGGCAGCACCATGCCCTCGTTTCTGCAGCTCGAGCATCCCACGATTGGCACCGATGCGGTCGACCCGCACGCAGCAGGCTTTTCTGTGATCGAAGGCGGTACCGGCAATATCGCCGTGCCGCAGACTGCCGATGCGGACGCTGCCGACACCGCTCGCCCGACTGCCCCGCACTCCCCCGCCGCGAGCCGCGATCTGGGGACCGCTGTCTCGAACACTGCGAACGCCGTGGGCACCTTTATCGCCCAGGGCGCCTCGGCCATGCGCGAGATGAACGCCGCGAAAAAGGCACTTGCCGATGCCCGCGCCCACCTGGCCGAACTTGAGCAGCGCATTGCCGATCAGGCCGAGGAACTCGAGACGCGCCAGGATATCGCAGGCCGCTACGACCAGATCGTCGCCGACCAGCGCCAGGCGATTGCCAACCATAGTCAGGCCCTTGATCCTGTCCAGTACGGGCAGGAACTCCGG
>CALHWR010000186.1 GCA_938036665.1 uncultured Collinsella sp.
CTTTCCTACAACAACATCGCCGACAGCGACGCTGCCTGGGAAGCCGTCCGCAGCTTTGACAGCCCCGCCTGTGTGATCATCAAACACGCTAACCCCTGCGGCGCAGCTATCGGTATGAATTCCGAAGAAGCCTACACCAAGGCATTCAAGTGCGACCCGACCTCTGCCTTCGGCGGCATCATCGCCTGCAACCGCGAGGTTCCCTTTGAGCTGGTTGAGCACTTTGCCGATCAGAACAAGCAGTTCGTCGAGGTCATCATCGCCCCGAGCTATACCGCCGAGGCGCTCGAGCGCATGGCCAAGCGCCCCAACCTGCGCGTGCTGGCTACCGGCGGCGTGGACCACGGTGCCCAAGTGGAGCTGCGCTCCATCGACGGCGGCATGCTGGTGCAGGAGGTCGACCACGTGACCGAGGATCCCGCGACCTTTACGTTCCCCACCGACCGCAAGCCCACCGATGCCGAAATGGCCGAGCTCGAGTTTGCCTGGAAGGTCTGCAAGGGCGTCAAGTCCAACGCTATCCTGGTCTCCAAGGGCAAGGCCGGCATTGGCATGGGCCCGGGTCAGCCTAACCGCGTTGACTCTGCACTGCTTGCCTGCGAGCGTGCCGAGGACTTCTGCGAGCGCGAGGGCGTGGAGAAGGGCGGCTTTGCTTGCGCAAGCGACGCGTTCTTCCCGTTCCGCGACAACGTCGACGTGCTTGCCGCGCACGGCGTGACCTGCATCATCCAGCCCGGCGGCTCCAAGCGTGACGACGAGAGCATCCAGGCCTGCAACGAGCATGGTATTGCGATGGTTTTCACGGGTGCCCGCCACTTCCGCCATTAAGTAGGGAGGTGGCGCTGCGGCTTGCCCAACCACCGCACCTTGCCGCTCATTCGTCGCTCGCGTACCCAAGTACGCGTCGCTCCTCTTTCACGGCAATCTGCGGCACTTGGGCAACCCTCGCCGACCTGTTAGGTTGACTGGGGAGGATGGGATGTAATCTCGTCTCTTGGACCGCCTCGCTTCTAAAATAATCTCTGCAAAAGACGGCTGCTCCGTTTGGAGGGCCGTCTTTTTGGTATAAGAGGACGGAATGACTAACACGAAAGGTACAACCATGCCCCAGATTGATGATGCCGAGCTGTTTGGCAATGCCGAGGATCAGCGTGCGTACGAGGACTTTTGCGCCAATCAGGAGTCGGTCGAGAAGTTTACGCTCGACAAGCCCGCGCTTGTCTGCCGTTGGCGCATGTCCAACAAAAAGGTGCCCATGCTCAACCGTCACATCCGCGCGCTGTCCGAGCGCCTGGTGCAGGGCGAGCCACTTACCCATAACATGCTCAGCTGGGCCAAGCAGCACGTTGAGTGGTCGCTAGCCGAGGGCGACTATACCGCGCACGACGGCGTGCTCATGCTGGTGATCGACGTTAACGGCAATGCCGCCATGACGGTGGGTGAGTACGCGCCGCTGGCCGATACTTCGGCCAAGGCGCTGCGTGCCCGCTCCGCCGAGGCCCGCTCCGAGGCCGACGAAACCGGCGTGGCGCCCGAGCTGCTCGCTGCCGTCAACA
>CALHWR010000187.1 GCA_938036665.1 uncultured Collinsella sp.
GCGCGCATCGACGAGCTGGCCGGCTACGGCGCGCGTCGCATCGCGCTAGGCACGGTGCTCGTGACCGAGCCGGGATTTGCCGAGGTGGCGGCGCAAGGCTTTGGCGAGTTACTGGTGGCAGACATTGCCGCCCGTGACGGCCAGGTCAAGGTGAATGGTTGGCGCGACGGCGCAGGTGTGGCGCTCGACGACGCCGTGGCGCAGCTCACCGAGCTGGGCTTTAAGCATCTGGTGTATACCGACATCGCGCGCGATGGCATGCAGACGGGCATCGACGTGGCGGCGTATCGCCATGTGGCCGAGGTCGCGGGCTTTCCCGTCGTGGCTTCGGGCGGCATCTCGACGCTCGACGATATCCGCGCACTGACCGCGGTGGGCGAGGGCGCTATTGAGGGCGCCATCACCGGTCGCGCGCTCTACGAGGGCAACTTTACGCTGGTACAGGCGTTGGCCGCCGCGCGAGGGGAGGAGTAGCCCATGCTTACCAAACGCGTCATTCCCTGCCTGGATGTTAAGGACGGCCGCGTGGTCAAGGGCGTCAACTTTGTGAGCCTGCGCGATGCTGGCGACCCGGTGGAGCTGGCGCGCGCCTACGACCGCGAGGGTGCAGACGAGGTCGTCTTCCTGGACATTACCGCGACGAGCGACAACCGCGCGACGACCATCGAGATGGCGGCGCACGCGGCCGAGGAGCTCGCTATTCCCTATACCGTGGGCGGCGGTTTCCGCGACTTGGCGGGCATGCGAACCATGGTGGCTGCCGGTGCCGACAAGGTGTCGCTTAACTCTGCCGCCGTGCGCGATCCGTCGTTGATCAGCCAGGCCGCCGCGGCGTTTGGCAGCCAGGCCGTGGTCGTGGCGATTGATGCCAAGCGCGTGGGCCTGCCCGGTCAGCCGGATGCCGACAAGTGGGAGGTCTTTATCGCGGGAGGCCGCAATGCCACGGGTATCGACGCGGTGGCGTGGGCCGAGGAGGCGGCTCGCCGCGGCGCCGGCGAGATTCTGCTGACCAGCATGGACCGCGACGGCACCAAGGCCGGCTTTGACCTGGCGCTCACCCGCGCCGTGGCGCGCGCGGTGCCAATCCCCGTCATCGCGAGCGGCGGCGTGGGCACGCTCGAGCATTTCGCCGAGGGCGTTCATGGCGTCATTCAAATACGACTCGTCGTAAGCGCGCATCGTCGGCCCTCCAATCTTCTCGCATGATGTCGCTTATAGTGTAGTCGCCCGCCAAGTCGGCCAGCTTCAGCTTGATTTCTTCTAAGGACTTTTGACCCAGGTTGCGGACCTTCATCATATCAGCTTCAGTCCGTTCAGTCAGGTCCTTAACAGTTTGAATATC
>CALHWR010000188.1 GCA_938036665.1 uncultured Collinsella sp.
TGCTTTCCGAGCGAGCCCAGGACCTGACCGAACGAAAAACTAATCCGCGCCGCCCGGCCAGGTCCGACGTGCCACGTTACCGAGCCGCCAAGATAGCGTCGATGAGCGTCAGTACGCCCCCGTCGTTGTTGCTCGGAATACGCCACTTGGCATGCGCGTTCATATGCTCCTCGGCATTGTCCACGATAAAGCTGTGACCGACGCGCTCAAGCATGGGGATGTCGTTGTACGTATCGCCCACGGCAGCGGCGTCGGCGATATCGATGCCCAGGCGCTCGCAGAGATGTGCTACGCCCGACCCCTTGTCGACGCCCAGATTCATAAAGTCGATCCACTCGCGGCCCGCATTGGTGACGTAGAGTTTGTCCGAGAACTCGGGGCTGTAGTCCTCGCGAAACGCTGGCTCGGCATCGTAGGCGGGGAAGAAGATCGAAATCTTGTTGGACTCGATATCAAGGCCCTCAAAGCTATCGACGTAGTTGATCGTGTTGTAGTAGACGCTGATCTCGTCGTGGTACTGATGGTCGCGGGCGAGCACATAGAACTCGTCGTAGCAGCACAAGACGGGAACGGCACGCGGGTCCTCCGAGGCACGGGTGAGCACCTGCTGATACAGCGCCACATCGATGTTGCTCTTATAGATATAGCTGCCGCGATAGATGACGCAGGCTCCGTTGTCGGGACAAAAAGCAAGGCGGTTCTTAATGCTCTCGAACATTTCCTCGAGTTTGGGGGCGGGGCGTCCGCTGGCGGGGCAGAATACAATGCCTGCGTCGGCGAGCTTGTCCAGGCGCTCATCAAGACCCTGCGGCAACACGCGCTTGTCGGTGAGCAGCGTCTTGTCCATGTCGACGGCGAGAATCTTAATGCTTCCGATATTGGTGTCCGATTCGTAAGTTTGCATAAAAGCGCGCCTTTCGTTTCGAAATTGTTTCAGACGTTATAACCATCAACCAGTAACTGAGCGTATTGTCGCAGGAACGGAGCGTATTTGCACCACGCTTCACAAAGTAATGAAAAAACTTTTCAGAAATTTGAATTTGTCGCTTGTGCTGCGGGCACTTTAGCGTAATATAGCGACCATCGAAAACGGAGACGGAAATACAACCGCTTACCGAAGAAAAGGTACCGTTTACGATATTAGAATTGCGCCCGGCGATAGGTGAAAGGAGAGGCAGATGCAGTTCGTAAAGATCATCACCACTGCAGATAATGCCATCCGACGCCAGCGCGCAATTTCCCGACGACGATAACAATCGTCTCTGTTCGTATGGGGTGAAATGCCCCAACAGAGTCATTTTGAGGTCGTTGGGTTTTAGCACGATATAAACGCATGTTTCTAGGGCATGCTGTGCTGCTTTTTGCTATTTAACCTGATATTGCACGGTTTTTGACCTCGAAATGACTTGCAACTGACCGATGTTCTAACTAGCTACCAAGGGCGAAAGGAAACAGCCATGAGCAAGGAAAAAGTCGTTCTCGCATATTCCGGTGGTCTTGATACATCCGTATGTGTCAAGTGGCTCCAGGACGAGAAGAATCTCGATGTCGTTTGTGTCTGCGGCAACGTGGGCCAGGAGGAGACCGGTCTGGACGCCAAGAAGCAGAAGGCCCTCGACCTGGGCGTTCTGGATTGCCAGGTGCTCGATCTGCGCGACGAGTTCTCCGATGAGTTCCTGACTAAGGCTATCGCCGCAAACTCTATGTACGAGAACAAGTATCCGCTGCTCTCCGCCCTGTCCCGCCCGTTGCTCGCCAAGAAGCTTGTCGAGGTCGCTCACGAGTTTGGCGCGACCTACGTCGCTCACGGCTGCACCGGCAAGGGTAACGACCAGGTTCGTTTTGAGGCTGCCGTCAAGGCCCTCGACCCCGAGCTTAAGGTTATCGCCCCGGTTCGCGAGTGGGATCTTAAGTGCCGTCCCGACGAGGTCGCCTATGCTCACGCCCACAACGTGCCGGTTCCCGAGGGTGCCAACGACAACCCCTATTCCATCGACGACAACCTGTGGGGTCGTGCCATTGAGTGCGGCCACCTGGAGGATCCCTGGAACGAGCCGCTCGACGACGCCTGGGTTATGACCAAGAATCCCGAGGACACGCCCGACACCCCGACGTATACCGAGATTGAGTTTGAGGCCGGCAAGCCCGTCGCCGTCGACGGCAAGAAGATGAAGCTCTCCGAGATCATCATCGCACTCAACAAGATCTCGGGCGACAACGGCTTTGGCCGTCTCGACCTGGTCGAGGACCGTCTGGTGGGCCTTAAGAGCCGCGAGTGCTATGAGGTTCCCGGCGCCCTGACGCTCATCACCGCCCACAAGGCACTCGAGGATATCTGCGTCGAGGGCGACCTGCTCAAGACCAAGATTAAGCTCGAGCAGGATTGGGCCACCGCCGTGTACAACGGCCAGTGGTACAGCCCGCTCAAAAACGCGCTCGATGCCTTTATGGCCGACACCCAGAAGTTCGTGACCGGCACCGTCCGTCTGAAGTTCTTTAAGGGCAACTGCCATGTCGTCGGCCGCAAGAGCCCGTTTAGCCTGTATGACTACGGTCTGGCTACCTACGACCGCGACACTACGTTTGACGAGAAGGCCAGCGCCGGCTTTATCGAGATCGATACGCTGTCGCTCAAGACGTGGGCTAAGGTCCAGGGCCCCAGCTCTGCTGCCGCCCAGGCCTAGCGCCTCCTTCCTTTGGTATCCGCGCGGCCCATCCGCGTGATACATAACGGGCGCATGGGGTCTCTACCTTTCGTTATGCTTGCTGACACTTCTTAACATCGGTGGCCCCTACGTTCCGCCCGCGTATATGATGCCGCGTCTGCGGCTGAGTCCGAGCCCCGCCGGGGTTGTCCGGCGGGGCTCCTCCTATCAATTTGACGGCCCTGCACCTATATATATGGGGAGTATCCATTATGTTCAACGCTATCGCGCATGCCTTGCTTGCCCTCGCGCCCGAGTTCGATGCTGCAAAGGTCGAGGATGTTCCTATGAGCCTGAAGGCCTGGATCGATGGTTCGCAAGGCAACATCCGGAGGGAGAAGTTGGGCACCAAGTGCCTCGTGCGTCACTTCTTTGCAAATTAGCAACATGGTCCCGCGCACGGTGGGGATTGTGTAAAACTGGCGGTTGAAAAATCGCTTTAGCGACATGGCGCATTGCTTTGGGCGCTTGTTTTGGTATTTGGAGAAAGGGGACAGTTCCATGGCTCTTTGGGGCGGTCGTTTTGAGGCGGGAGTGGCCGAGGTCACGCAGGAGTTTGGCGCGTCGCTGCCGGTCGACAAACATCTCTATAAGCAGGATATCGCCGGTTCTAAGGCGCATGCCAAGATGCTGGCGGCCCAGGGCATCATCAGTGCCGAGGATGAGCAGGCGATTGCCGAGGGCCTGACCGGAATCGAACAGGATATCGACGCCGGTAGCTTCACCTTCGATATCAACGACGAGGACATCCATATGTCCATCGAGAGCGAGCTGACGCGTCGCATCGGCGAGGCCGGCAAGCGCTTGCATACCGGACGTTCGCGCAACGACCAGGTGGCGACCGATACGCGCCTGGGCGTCAAGGCGTTGGCCAAGGAGCTCATGGAGGCCAACCTGCAGTTGCGCCACGTGCTGGTGGATGCGGCCAAGAAGTACGACAAGGTGATTCTGCCGGGTTACACGCACATGCAGCATGCTCAGCCCGTGCTGCTGTCACATCATCTGCTGGCGTATTCCTGGATGTTCGCGCGCGACTTTACACGTCTGAAGGCCGCCTTTGATGCCGCCGATAACTGCCCGCTGGGTGCTGCCGCGCTTGCCGGTACGAGCTATCCGCTCGATCGCCAGATGACGGCTGCCGAACTTGGCTTTGCGGGCGTGATTCCTAACTCACTCGATGCTGTTTCCGACCGTGATTTCCTGCTCGACCTGCATTATGCCGGCTCCGTCATGGCCATGCACCTGTCGCGTCTTTCCGAGGAGATCGTGCTGTGGTCGAGCTCCGAATTTGGCTTTATCACGCTTTCCGACTCGTACTCCACCGGCTCGTCCATCATGCCTCAGAAGAAAAACCCCGACTTTGCCGAGCTTATTCGCGGCAAGAGCGGTCGCGTGTACGGCAACCTGGTCCAGCTGCTCGTGACCATGAAGGGTCTGCCGTTGGCCTATAACAAGGACCTGCAGGAGGACAAGGAGGGCGCGCTCGATACCGCCCACACGCTCATGCAGTGCCTGTCGGTTATGGCCGGTATGATTTCGACTTGGACCGTCAACGAGGGCGCCATGGCACGCGAGTGCGGCGTGGGTCATCTTGCCGCCACCGACGTTGCCGACTACCTGGCTAAGCGTGGTCTGCCGTTCCGCGAGGCGCACGCCGTGGTGGGGCATTTGGTCCTGATGTGTGAGAAGCGCGGCTGCAATCTTGAGGATCTGCCGTTTGAGGTGTTCCAGGAGGCAAGCCCGCTCTTTGAGCGCGATATTACCGAGGCGCTCGACATCCCGTCGATTGTCGCTGCGCGCACGACCGAGGGCGGTACCGCCCCTGCCGCCGTTGCCGTGCAGTTGGGGCGCGCCGAAGCGCAGCTTGCGGCCGATGAGGGTGTGTTTGGCTCGTTGACTAAGGTCGTCGAGATGGGCCACGGAGCTAATTAGCTTATGGATGCGTCTGTCTGGTGCGTTCATCATATCTTGCCTTTACGGGTGCCCGCTACGGTAGGCGCCCGTTTTGTTATAGAGAAGGAAGGAGCTTGTCGAGAACTTTTGTAGGACATTTGCGCAGGTTGTGAAGGGGGTGCGTTCACGGGCGGCAATCGACCGTCTGTTCTGTTCGGTGCAGTTGGAAGTGGGGCGGATGGTACTCTAGTCGGGCTTCGGAACAGAAGTGACACATATGGAGCGCTTCAATAAATAATAACGCTTCAATAAACGGCTTTTTGTTTAACTGCAGCTAGAACTCTGTTACGATGCAGTCCAGGCGGGTGCCGGAATGGGACTTGGGCACGCGCGAACCTATTTGAAAGGCTACCTTATGGCTATCGAGAAGACCTTCATCATGATTAAGCCCGACGCCGTGCGCGATCGCAAGATCGGCGAGATCGTTGCTCGTATCGAGCGCAGCGGCCTTGTTATCGAGCGCATGGAGATGACCACGCTTGAGCGCGCCACCGTCGAGGAGCACTATGCTCATCTGGCCGATAAGCCCTTCTTTGGCGGTCTGTGTGACTTTATGACGAGCGGTCCGGTCGTCAAGATGGTCGTTTCCGGTCTCTCCGCTGTCTCCAAGATGCGCACCCTTATGGGCGCCACCAACCCGCTTGATGCCGCTCCCGGCACCATTCGCGGCGACTTTGCCGTCGATGTCAACGCCAACGTGATCCATGGCTCCGACTGCCTGGAGAACGCCGAGATCGAGATCAAGCGCTTTTTTGGCTAAACCAGCTTTGACTCCTTAAAGCTGTTAGCGTGTGGCTTGGGCGCCGCGGAACTCCATCCGCGGCGCCCTTTTTATTCCAG
>CALHWR010000189.1 GCA_938036665.1 uncultured Collinsella sp.
TACATACCACTCGGTCATATCCGTATCAGAATAAAGGCAATCTTTAATATTGCCGGAATCAATCATCTTGTATCCCATCACTCTGCCGTTCCATCTGCCGATGTCGCCGATGACAATAATCGGCTGAGCAAGCTGGACATTAAGATTTTCCCGTTCATCGGAAAGATACTCGCCATTGGTTTCAACCATATATTCGTACAGCCCGTGTTCGTCATTCGGATTCCCGTCGATTTCATTGATTTCAAGGAAATCCTTATAGCTGTCACGCCAATCATCAGGGTTGAGATTCATATCGCTCCAGATAATATGCTTATCCACCGTTCTGTTCTGACTTTTGCTCATCATCTGCACCTCCCAAATAGGAAAAGAGCCTGTTTTTTGCGATCTGCTCCTGAAGCTCTGTAATAACCGTCATATCGGAAACGGATATATCGGGGATTTTCAAAATACTTTGCAGGCTCAGCGCCTTCAAATCCTTTTCGGTTTTACAGCCGGAATCATAGAGCTTCACCAGCACCTTTACTTTCTGCTGCAAAGCGGTGTTTGGCTGATATTTTGAATGGGAGGGGCTCGTTGTTGCTTACGGGCCTCTTTTTATGTTGAGGGGACTTTGGGTTATGGCTAAACGTTCGGGGTCGTATTCTGTGCCGTTCTCGTTTGATTTGCTTTCGTTTGATGAGGCTGTTGGGCTGACTGCTGATACGGGGCGGATTTCTGGGGATGCTGGTCCTCTGCTCGAGACGGTTGTCGATATGCTCGATGAGCTGGAACGTCCGGATGAGTATTTCGATTGCATTCAGGTTGCCGGTACCAATGGCAAGACTTCGACTACGCGTTTTTCGGCTGCCATTCTTCGTGGTGAGGGACTCAAGACCGCGCTGTATACGTCGCCGCAGCTGGTGCGCTATCCCGAGCGCATGGAGGTCGATGGGCACGTCGTGAGCGATGAGGCGTTTGCCCGTGGCGTTTCCGCCGCCGTCGAGGCGGGGCGTCGCATGAATGCTCGTCGTGTGGCGGCGGGGGAGCGCGCCTATACCATCACGCCGTTTGACCTGCTGACGGCTGCCGCGCTTGTCGTGTTTGCCGAGGCCGCGGTGGATGTTGCCGTGCTCGAGGTTGGCATGGGCGGACGTTGGGACGCCACGAGTGCGACCGATCCCGTTGCCGTTGCCATTACGGGCATCGGGCTCGATCACACGCGCATTTTGGGCGATACGCTCGAGGCGATTGCGGGGGAGAAGGCTGCGGTCATCAAGCCCGGACGCCTGGTTGTGCTGGGCGAGGGCACGCACGAGGCGAGCGTTCAGCGCGTGATGGATGCACGTTGTCGCGAGTGCGGCATCGTGCCGCTCGTGGTGAACCATGCCACGACCAAGGTGCCGGCGCATGTGGGCGACACGGTTGAGTTTAGCTGCACCACGCCGCGTGCGGTCTATACGACGAGCATGGTTAAGCCGGCCTATCAGCCGCAGAATGCCGCGTGCGCGATTATGCTGTGCGAGGGGTATTTGGGTCGCGAGCTCGACCACGATGCGCTGGATGCGTCGCTTATGGGTTGCCCCACACCGGGTCGCTTTGATGTGCTGGGGACCGATCCGCTTAAACTAATCGATGCTTGCCATAACCCCCAGAGCTGCGAGAACTTTGTGAGCGCGCTGGACGAGATCGATCCGTGCGTGGAAAATCGTCCCACGTTGCTGTGTGCCGCGCTGGCCGACAAGGACGTGGCGGGTATCGTCGACGTGCTGGTCCCGGCCTTCCCGCGCGTGGTCGTGACGCAGACCGATTCCGATCGCGCCTTGCCGGCAGAGGAACTCGCTGCCCTGATGGACGCCGATAAGCTCGCGGGCGTGTATCCCAGCGTGTCCGAGGCCCTTGCAGCCTTCGATGCCGCGGGCGAGGCTTTCGTTGCCGCCGGCACCATCACCCTGGCCGGCGAAGTAGCCGGCCTGCTCCGCTAACCCATCCCCACATCAGTTGCGGTGAAAACGGACTGTTTTACAAGCAAGAAGCCTCAAACAGTCCGTATATCACCGCAACTCAAAAGCAGTCAATTTGGGACGGGGCTTCTTTGGCTGCCCTGTGCCCCGAGTTGACTCGCTTGCCACGAAATGGGGCTATCTACTACGTTTTGGCGACTACCCTCGACCACACGGAAAATCGTGAAATCAAAACCGCAGGTAGACGACTTGCTGGTTTTCAAAAAAGACCCACATGGTCGACCCATGCGGGTTAAACGTAGTAGATAGCCCGTTTTCGTGGCGCGGCGTTAGCGGAAGGTGCCAAAGGGACTGTCCCTTTGGCACATTGGCTAGTCTAGGCGGACTGGGTTGTGGGGGTAGGCGTTGAGGATCTCGACGCCGGACTCGGTAACTAGGGCCAAGTCCTCGATGCGGACGCCGGTGCGGCCGGGGAGGTAGATGCCCGGTTCGATGGAGAACGTCATGCCCGGCTCCACGAACTGCTCGTTGACGAGCGAGACGTCGCCTGGCTCGTGGTCCTGCAGGCCGATCGAGTGCCCCAGGCGATGCGTAAAGTACTGCCCATAGCCCGCATCCTCAATCACGTCGCGTGCGGCGCGGTCCAGGTCACACATGCGCACGCCCGGTGCGATGAGCGCCTCGGCGGTCTCGTTGGCGCGGCGCACGATATCGTAGATGCGTGCGGTTTCCTCGTCCGGCTCGCCCCAAAAGAACGTGCGCGTCATGTCCGAGCAATAGTTGCAGCGGCGTCCGCCAATGTCGAACAGGACCACGTCGCCGCGCTTGAGCACGGTGTCGTCGGGTTCGTGATGCGGGTCGCCGGCGTTGGCGCCAAAGCTCACGATGGGCGGAAAGCTAAAGCCCTCGCAGCCGTGCTTGCGGTACAGACCGAGCATCTGATCGGCAATTTCGCGCTCCGTCACGCCTTCATGGACGAGCTTGATGGCGTCGGCCATCACGGCGTCGTTGGCGGCCGAGGACGCGCGCATAAGCTCCTGCTCGGTAGCGTCTTTGTAGGTGCGTGCGGCGGTGACGGCAAAGTCACCCAGGAAAAACTCGCTGGCGGCGTGGCGCTCCATGAGCGGCATCAAAAAGCCGGAGCGCATGACGGTGTCGATGCCGAGCGGTTTGGTCGGATCGACCTCGCGAGTGATGGCGTCGGTCACGACGTCGGTATCGGTGTGATAGGCAACGCGGGCATTGTCATACTCTGGCAGCTGGTGCAGGGCGTTGACCAAGATCACTGGCTCGGCATTGCGCACGAGTAGCACGCCGCAAAAACGCTCGAACATATCGGCATAAAAGCCGGTCAGGTAATAGATTGACCACGGGTCGTTTACGAGCAGCTGTGCGCCGGGGTGCTGAGCCCCGAGCGCATCGAACACGCGTGCCACACGCTGGTCATCGACATGTGCCATGAAACATCCTTTCACTATGGTGCCACCATGGTATCCCAAGCCCGGCACATAGGGACGTTCCTTTTATGCCGGCACCTTGGGACACTCCTTGGCATGGCCAGCCTGGCAAGCGTGCAGGCAAAAGCAGCTAAAAGAGCCCGTCCCAAATTTGCTTCTTAGGCTGGGTCGATGTCCATACTGGCGACTAGGTCAATGTTGGTGTCGAGAAGATCTTCCAGCACGACGTCGCCCATGCGGATGGGGGCGTTGACGACTAGGCCTCGGATGAGGTTCATGGCTTGGGCGTGGAGTTCTAGCGGGATGGCTTCGGCCGTGCGGACGGGGAGTAGGGCTTCGTCGCCGCCGGAGACGGCCACGGTCGTTGTGAGCACGCGCATGGGGCAGGTGAGCTCCTGATGTGCGAACGTATCGCCGCGCGGGCAGTTGTTACCGGTTACGGAGCGCACTTCCACCACGGTGCCATTGGCGTCGTGCTCCACCTCTACGGTCAGGAGGCACTCGGATGGGCAGGTGGTGCAGTTGAACTGCAGCGTCTCGGTCACATTCGTACTCATGAGCTATGCCTCCTCAACGGGATCGACGGACAGGACGATTTCGCTGGCACCCAGGTCGAGTGCGCGTTGAATCACCTTAGCCGGCAGCGGGAAGCTTTCCATGACGCTCGGTTTAAACGCGCGGACTTTGCCCGCAAACACTTCTTCGCCGTTGGCCAAGATGCGTACTCGAGCGGTATCGACCGGCCGGCGTACGCGGAAGTTGAGCTTGGTGAGCGCCACAGCCGTAATGCGTCCCGGCAGCGCGTAGCCCGCAATGCCGGCAGGGGAGACCGTGAGCTCGCAGCTCGTGTCCGCGACCGCGTTCGTTTCGGCCCCGCCACCCAGCGCGTA
>CALHWR010000190.1 GCA_938036665.1 uncultured Collinsella sp.
TCAAGGACCAGGAGGCCGAGCGCTTGGCCGAGGCCACGGCCGCGGGCGAGGCCTACGAGCAGGGCGACGCCGCGCCGGTGGCGCCCTCCACGGATGCCCCCGCGTTTGCGAGCCGCAAGTACACGTTCGAGGCTCAGCGCGAGAGTGCTTCGACCGCGTGGCCCAAGGTGCCCTTTACCGAGCAGATGCGCGACGAGGGCTATACCATCCTGTGCCCGCAGATGGCGCCGATCCACTTTGACCTGGTCAAAGAGGTGTTCCGCGGTGCCGGCTACAACCTTGAGCTGCTGCCCTCGACCGACCACGATGCCGTCGAGGCTGGCCTGCGCTATGTGAACAATGACATTTGCTACCCGTCGATTTTGGTGACGGGCCAGATTATGGAGGCCATCGAGAGCGGTCGGTACGACCTGTCCAAGACCGCCGTGGTCATCAGCCAGACCGGCGGCGGCTGCCGTGCCACCAACTACATCGCGCTCATCCGCAAGGCCCTGCGCGAGAGCGGCCACCCCGAGATCCCCGTGATCTCGCTTTCGGCCGTGGCGCTGGGCGAGGACAACCCCGGCTTTAAGCTGACGCCGGCGCTGCTTAAGCAGGCAGTCTACGCGGTGCTCTTTGGCGACGTGATGATGCAGATGCTCTACCGCTGCCGCCCGTACGAGGCCACGCCTGGTGCCGCCAACGCGCTCTACGAGGAGTACATGGCGCGCGCTCGCAAGCTGGCACCCAAGTTCAACAGGCATAACTACACCAAGCTGTGCCGCGAGGCCATCCGCGCGTTCGACACCATGCCGCTTGTGGGCGAGGACACCAAGCCGCGCGTGGGCGTGGTCGGTGAGATCCTGGTCAAGTTCCACCCCACGGCCAACAACCACGTGGTCGACGTGATCGAGCGCGAGGGCTGCGAGGCCGTGGTGCCGGGTCTGCTCGACTTCTTCCTGTACTCCATGAGCAACGCCGAGCTGCAGAAGGACGAGCTGGGAAGCTCTGCTACCACGCGCGCTGGTATGCAGGCGCTCATCAAACTTGTGGACTGGATGCGTACGCCGGTGGAGGAGATGCTCGAAAAGTCCCGCCGCTTTGAGGCACCCGAGCGCATCGGCACCATGGCGGACAAGGCCCGCACGGTGCTTTCGGTGTGCAACAACATGGGCGAGGGCTGGCTGCTCACGGCTGAGATGCTCGATCTGATTGACCACGGTGCGCCCAACATCATCTGCACGCAGCCCTTCGCGTGCCTGCCCAACCACGTGGTGGGCAAGGCCGTGATCAAGGAGCTGCGCCGCCAGCACCCCGAGAGCAATATCGTCGCGGTGGACTACGACCCCGGCGCGTCCGAGGTCAACCAGCTCAACCGTATTAAGCTCATGATCAGCGTGGCCAAGGAGAACATGCGCGCCGGTAAGGGCTTTAAGCTTGAGAAGGTGGCGCCGCTCGCGATGGACGAGGTCACTGGCCAGATGCGTGCCCATGATGGCTGCGTGAGCTGCGGACCAGCCAGCGAGGAGGCCGTGGCGTCAGTCGCCGAGCGCCTGGGACGCGGTATTAAGAAGTAGACGGCCCGCTTTGGGCTAGATATGAGACAAACGGGTGGTAGCCGTACCGGCTACCACCCGTTTTTACTGAACATATGTTGCGCAATCGCCCCGACTATCGCCCTTTGCGAACTCAGATTTCGGAAGTATGCGGCAAAATCTGAATAAGCTGAGCACACCGGATATGTCCAAGCTCTGTACCTGCGGGTTTATTGGCGAAAAACCGGGGTGTGCTCGAGAGTTCCGGAATTTGCCGCATACTTCCGAAAACAATGCCTCGGTGGCGCCAAAAATAGCCTCCGGAACCCTGAGATAATGAACATATGTAGCCGTTCGCCGCAAATTATCGTCCGTTCATGGAACCTATCTCCAACGAGTTGTAACCATATGGTTTGATGTTGAAAACATATGATTGCCGGCAGGCCATAGGTGACGTTCCCCCTGATATCGGAGGTTCCAGGTATGTTTCGCGCTCCGTTTAATAACTATCGGTTGGGCTAACATGGGTCGCCGTGCTATTTCGATAACCCTTGCAGTGGTCTGCCTGGCTGTGCTCTTAGGCGCTACGGGGCTGTTTGCTATAAGTCGAGAAACATCCTATATGCAGGAATGTGCTTCCGAAGGCTTTGCCATTGACGGTTACTATCGGGATGACGAAACAAGTCGGGAAACCCTGGCTTTTCTTGAGGAGGACAACTGTCGATGGCAGCTGGTCGACCAAGACGGAATCTGCACAGACGGGCAGTTTAAGCGTACGGATGACCCCAACATCCTGATATTAAAGAAGGAAAACGGCGAAGAATTCGGTACGGTCCACGTGGCGTATATTTCGCGCCGACGCGATCAGGGCTTGCTCTACCTATTTAGAGATACCAGGGTGACCCGTTTTTATCTGGTGAGTACCGGTCCGGCGTTTACAGTGGAGTCTGGCGATGTCGATGCGGACAGCTGATTCACGGCAATAAATCAGCGAGCGGGGCGCGGCCATGGACCGCGTCCCGCTATTTGCTCGTGGCCCGCGTCACGTCTGCGCCATGTCGTGACTCGCGGCTGCGCGCATCCATCCCACGTTGCGTATTACTGCACATCAAACTCCACGCGATCGAGCTCGGGCACATTGAGGTCGATGAGCTTGCGGGCTACACGGCGGTCGTGTGCCCCAAGCGCCTCGCTTGTCGTCACATGGGCGACAACCTCGCGCTCGACAAGGCCCTCCTCCTCGCCTTCGGTGGCCGAGGTCTCGACGGCAACGGTGTAATCCTTAAAGCCCGGCAGCACCGCGGCAAGCTCGCGCGTGGTTTCGGTGACGCCATAGCCGTCCTGCACGCCGGCCTGCGCCGAGCCAATGGATCCCGCGGTCATAACGATGCAGGGGATGGCAAAGATCACCGTGCCCACGATGATGCGGCGGCGCACCTTGTGTGACAGCTCATCGACCTCGGCGTTTTCCTCGGCGGTCACAATGCCGTCGCCGTTGAGGTCGCGCTTGAGCGGCACGCGCAAAAGAAGCAGCACGGCTTCGGCAGCCAGTGCGATAAAGACCACGTTGATGCCAAACTCGTAGAGGGCCGAGAGAAACAGCGACCCGCTCGCGATGGCGATGCCATAGCCCGCCGCGCACAGGGGCGGCATGAGCGCGGTCGCCACGGCCACGCCGGCGATGAGCGTGGCGGGTTCCTGGTCGCGCGAGTTGCCCAGTCCGCCCGCAAAGCCGCCCGCGAGCGCGACGGCAAGGTCCCACACAGTCGGTGTCGAGTTGTCGATGATGGCGGCCGTGGTGGTGCCAAGGGGCGAGAGCTTAAAGTACAGCGTGGACGTGATTAGACAAAAGACCATCTGCAGCGCGAGGCCGGCAATTGCCTCGACGGCAATCTCGCGGTCGAGCGTGGCGATGCCGTATGCCATGGCAAGGACCGAGCCCATGAGCGGACAGATGAGCATGGCGCCCACGATGGCAATGTCCGAGTCGATATCGAGGCCGATGCTCGCGATCAACATGGCAATGATCAGGATGCATAAGTGTGAGCCAGTCAGGCGCGCCCCGTTTACAAAGCGCTTGCGAATCACGTGATAGGGCGCGCGTCCCTCGCGAATGTTGAACGCGCGCTTGAGGAAGCGGGTGGCGTTCTCCATGGCCTCACTATGGGCAGGGCGGATGCCGTGGCGCCGGTGATGGCGTTCGCGCAGCCGCTTGATCTGTTGTTTATCGAGTTCCATGTCCACCTCGTTCTGGCAAGGGCCGCGTATCCCGCCCGTCGCCCTTACTCTACACCGTGGCGGGCGGGGTGTCTGTTGGATGCGGAATCCGATAGGGCGGATGACGCGGGAGCAAATGCAAATCACAGGCTCAATTCGATCCCGCAAGAATATGATGCGCCAGCTCCTACATATGTGACGAAATTGTGAAGCACGAGAGCGCGAATTTCAAAAAATCCGCTGGTGACCAATGTTGCGCAACAGAATTCAAAAATCAGCTCCTACATTTTGAAGCGTATGGATACATCCGTGTCAAAGGGAGAAAGCCATGGCAAACTACAGTCCACAGCACTTTGAGCCTCGGGCCAAGGCCGTCAACGTCAAGGGCGTTGCTAACCGCGCCGTCGCAACCGTTTTGACGGCGGGCCTCATTGCTCAGCCGCTCATGTCGCCGCTGGCGGCAATCGCCGCACCGTCAACCGGTAACGGCGATTCTGTTCAGGGGGGGGTGTTCCTATAGTTTTGTCAACTGGGAAATGCTCTCCGTGCGACCGGA
>CALHWR010000191.1 GCA_938036665.1 uncultured Collinsella sp.
GGGTGCCGGCGATGCTGCGAGCGCTGCTGCCGCCCAGCCCGCTGCGGCTGCCGGCTCCGATGCTCAGCATGACGAGGCCGCGGCCAAGGCCGCACTTAAAGCCGCCGAGATGGAGGCAAAGCTCGCCGCCATGGATCCCGAGAAAGCGGTCAAGGTCCGCGCGGCGCTTGCCGCCAAGGCCGCCCGCGACAAGCAAAAAAAGGAGGCGTAAGGCCCATGGCTCATCGCTCCGTTATTCCGTTTGGCCCGCAGCACCCGGTGCTGCCCGAGCCGCTTCATCTGGACCTGGTGATCGAGGACGACCGCGTCATCGAGGCAATTCCTCAGATCGGCTTTGTGCACCGCGGACTCGAGAAGCTCACCGAAAAGCGCGATATGCACCAGTTTGGCTACATCGCCGAGCGCATCTGCGGCATCTGCGCCGTGGGCCATAGCCATGGCTATGCCAGCGCCTGCGAGCGCATGCTCGACATCGAGGTGCCCGGCCGCGTGCAGTATATCCGCACCATTTTGCACGAGCTTTCGCGCATTCACTCGCACCTGCTGTGGCTGGGCCTGCTCGCCGATGCCTTTGGCTTCGAGGCGCTGTTCTATCGTTCGTGGACGCTGCGCGAGCAGATTCTCAAGATCTTCGAGAGCACCTGCGGCGGCCGCGTGATTCTGTCGATCAACGAGATCGGCGGCCTTAAGCACGACATCGAGGACTCCGAGCTGGCGGGCATTGTCCAGGCGCTCGACGCCATGCGCCCCGATTACGAGGCCCTGGTGCATACGTTTTTGGACGACGACAGCTGCGGTGAGCGCCTGCATAGCGTGGGCGTGATCAGCAAGAAGGACGCGCTGGAGCTTTCGATGGTCGGCCCGTTTGGGCGCGCCTCGGGCGTGGACTACGACGTGCGCATGTTCGGCGACGGCGCCTATGCGGACCTGGCTGCATTTGAGCCCATCGTTGCCACCGACGGCGACTGCTATGCCCGCTGTCAGGTGCGTTGTGCCGAGGTCACGCAGGCCATGGACATTATTAAGGAGCTTGTCAGCAAGATCCCGCACGACGGTATCGGCGGGCGCACCAAGCTTACGCCGGCCGACGGCGCGCGCGGCGAGGTTGTGATTGAGCAGCCGCGCGGCGAGGCGTACTACTATGTGCGCGGCAACGGCACCAAGAATCTGGACCGTTTTCGCGTGCGCACGCCGACGTCGCAGAACCTGGCGGGTCTGACACATGCGCTGCAGGGCGTGCTCCTTGCCAACGTGCCCATGATTATCCTGACCATCGACCCCTGCATTAGCTGCACGGAAAGGTAGGCGCGGCATGAGTTTGCTGACATTTGCCAAGACGGCCTTGGGTTCTATGGTCAAGCAGCCGGTAACGGTGTGCTATCCGCAGGAGGGGCTGACGGCACCCGAGCGCTTGCGCGGGCATATCGTCAATGACATGGACGTGTGCATCTGCTGCGGCATGTGCGCGCGGCGTTGCCCGGCGGGCGCGCTCGCGGTCGATCGCAAGGGCGGTACCTGGTCGATTGACCCGTACGCCTGCGTGGTGTGCGGCGAGTGCATCGAGAGTTGTCCCAAGCACTGCCTGAGCATGGACACCGCGCGTACTCCAGTTGCGGCGGACAAGACCCCCACGGTAGAAACCAAGCCGGAATAGCTCTGGAATAGAGCTGGAATAGAGCTGGAATAGAGCTGGAATAGGGGCCGGTGGGGCAAAATGCCCC
>CALHWR010000192.1 GCA_938036665.1 uncultured Collinsella sp.
GGCGTTGCGGCATTGCCACGGCCCTTTCCGCGGCCACGACCCTCGCCCTGCCCCTGACCGGCGCGGGCATCGGATTCAGCATCGCGACGACGGCGCTTGGGCATCGACGTGCCAGCAAGACGGTCGGCGCTCGACAGGCCATCGCCCACGTCGACGCCGTTCTCGCGGTCGAGCTCCATGAGCGCCAGGCGCATCTCGGGCGACTCGATGCGCTCGAGCACGTCGCGCGTCACGCAGTCAGGGCGGCAGTTACAGCCCTGCTCGGCGGCCTTCTTTTTGCAGCCCTCCGAGCAGGTCATATCAGCCAGGTTGACCTTAAAGACCTTGCCGTTCTCCAGGCGCAGCACCAGCTGCTCGCGCGGCGTGTCATATTCCTGAATACGCGCCTTGCCGAGCGGCGTATCGATAAGCGTCTTCTTTTTGGGCGCGCGGCTCTTAAAGTCCTTGTACGCCTCGAACTCATAGCGCAGGCAGCACATCAGGCGGCCGCAAACGCCGCTGATCTTGGAGGAATTGAGCGGCAGGTCCTGCTCTTTTGCCATGCGGATCGAGACGGGCTCAAACTGTCCGCCAAAGCGCGTGCAACAGAGCTCCTGGCCGCACTGGGCATAGCCGCCCACCAGGCGAGTCTCGTCGCGCACGCCGATCTGGCGCATGTCGACGCGAATGTGCAGCGTCGAGGAAAGGTCCTTGACGAGCTGACGAAAATCGACGCGCTCCTCGGCCGCAAAATAGAACACGGCCTTCTCGCCGCCAAACAGGTACTCGACGCCCACCGGTTTCATCTCGAGGTCGAGCTCCTTGACCAGACGGCGGAAGTCGACCATGGCCTCGTCGCCCTGGATGGCCAGATCATCGGCAAGCTGCAGGTCGATGTCGCTCGCCACGCGCAGCACGGGCTTGAGCGGCTGGCCGATCTCGTCCTGCGGTACCTCGAAGGGATCGGCCGTGACCAGGCCGATCTCGGTTCCGCGCTCGGTGGAGCAGATGGCATAATCGGCCTCGAGGATATCCAAATCCTGCGGGTCGAACCACAGGTCGCGCGAGGCGTAGGTAAACTTAACGGGTACGACTAACGGCATTTCAGTGCCTTCCTGATATCGAACAGCATGACCTCGATGGCCAACTGGGGAGTAACGTTTCTGGCGATGTTGCGCTCGGCGGTTGCGACCGCTTCGAGCGCCTGGGTGGCACCCGCAACATTGGTCGCGGCGGCAAGCCGACCGATCGTGTCGCGCACATCCTCGTTCACGACGTCGGCCGCCTCATCCTGAAGCGTCAGCAGCACGTCGCGCATGAGCGTCCGCGCGCTCGCCAGCGCTTCCATGATACCCGAACGCTCGCGCGCGTTGAGTTCGCGCTTGTTGCGGTCCTCAAGCTGCTTCAATGCTCCACGCGACAGGTAGTCGGCATTTTGCTCGAGCACCTTTTCCTGCGTGGACTTGACCTCGGCCAACGGCGCCTTGACGGCGACGATGAGCGACTTGGCACGGCTGAGTACATCGGCCTCGTCGGCGGCAATGAGTGAGTCGATGGCACGGATCATCTGGCGACGGGCGTCCTGGCGCTCGGCGCTCTTGAGGAACTCGATACCACGCGTGGGGCTTCCCGCCACGGCGACGGCCATGCGGCAGCGCGCGGGATCCTGCCCGGTGGCGCGGCTCACGGCCTGCGCGGCCACGGTGGGAGACACCAGCCGAAACGGCACACACTGGCAGCGGCTCACGATGGTGGGCAGCATCACGTCTGCCGAGGTACCCAACAGGATAAACATGACGCCCTCGGGCGGCTCCTCGAGCGTTTTGAGCAGCGCGTTGGCGGTGTTGGCGCGCAGCTGCTCGGCACGGTCGATGATGTAGACCTTTGCCTTGGCGCGGATGGGCGCCAGCGGCACGTCGTCGAGCAGCTCGCGGGTCTGGGCGATGAGGTAACCCGTGGCGCTCTCGGGCGTGTAATAGTGCACGTCGGGATGCGTATGTCGAGAGACGCGCACGCAGCTGTCGCATGCGCCGCAGCCGTCCTGCTCGCACAGGAAGGCTTGGGCGAGCGCCCACGCGGCGTCGAGCTTGCCCGCGCCGGGCGCGCCCAAAAACAGGTAGGCGTGCGACGCGCGACCGCTAGCGACGGCATTGGTCAAAAAGTCGCGCACGCGCTCTTGGGTGTCGAGCTTGGCCAGCAGGCTTGCCTGAGCGGGGGCCATGCTACTCGGCCTCCTTGGCAAGCGCGGCGGCAACGGCTTCCTGCGGAATGTCGAGACCATACGCGCGAACCTGCTCGACCGTCTTCTCGAAGACTTCCTCGACGGTCGCAGTGGCGTCGATGAGCTTTACGCGGTTTGGCTCCTCGGCAGCGATTGCGCAAAAGCCCTGGTAGACACGCTCCTGGAATGCCACGCCTTTTGCCTCCATGCGATCTGCCGCACCACGGGCTGCCATGCGCAGCGCCGCCTGCTCGGGCGCGATGTGATAGACGAGTGTGAGCGCCGGGTGCGTACCCGCGACGGCCAGGTTGTTGGCGTCGCGCACTATCTGGCGATCGAGGCCATCGGCAAACGCCTGGTAGCAGGTCGTGGAATCGTAGAAGCGATCGCACAGGACCACCTTGCCGGCAGCGAGGGCGGGCGCGATGACCTCGTGCACCAGCTGGGCACGCGCAGCCTCGTAGAGCAACAGCTCGCAGGTATCGCCCATCGTCGTGTTGGCAGGGTCGAGCAGCAGGGCGCGAATCTTTTCGCTGATGGCAGTGCCGCCCGGCTCACGCAGGGTCACAACCTGGTAGCCGGCAAGGTCGAGCGCACGGGCAAGCAGGCGCGCCTGCGTGGACTTGCCGGCACCGTCGACGCCCTCGAGCGTGATAAAGCTATGTTGAGCAGGCTCAAAAGCCATGGGCGCAGCCCCTTCCTACAAGGCGCGTAAATGCGAGTTATAGCAACCAAGCCATGATACCCCAGTGCTCGGCACGTCCCCAATGGCTAAAGGCGCCTTTCCAAAGTTGCGGTGAAATAGGGACTGATTGAAGCTCTGAGACCGCCAAACAGTCCCTATTTCACCGCAACTTATGATGGGGAATTTTGTACGCTGGGTATAATCGTCGTATTGCATTGAAATGTGGCGAAAGGAGTGGCAATGTCTCGGTATTGCGCCTCGTGCGGCAAGCGTCTTGCAGATGATGCCAAGTTCTGCACCTCGTGCGGTGCACCCGTTGAGCAAACAGCCGCGAGCGATAGCCAGCCCGCTTTTGAGCAGACCGGCTCCCTTGATGCGCCGCAAGCCAAGGCGGACGACCCCCTCGCCTATAGCCCCGACCCCGCCGCAAGGAACGAGGCCGTCGAGACCACGCAGCGCATACCCGTCGCGAGCGGCTCGCCCCAACAGCAGCCGGCTCCCGCATACGCGCCCGCTTCGCCACAGACCCCCGCTCCCAAAATGAGCGGCACCGGGCCGCTTATCGCCGTTATCGTTGTGCTGGTGGCGATCATCATCGCCCTGGTCATCTTCTTTGCAATCAGACCGTTCGACAACGCCGCCACGCAGACGACTGCCGAGGTAGCTAAGCTGCACCATGACGTCGACGACGATGACCTAAAGCCTCTCGGCGATCCCAACAGCCTGTACGACGATGATGACGATGACGACGAGGATGGCGGCGAAGCAACGCTCTCTGAGCAGAACCTCTACCGCCGACTGAGCGAATACTACGACCTGCTCGAAGATCTCGACAGCCAGGTCCGTGGCTGCGCGCAGAACTTCAACGGCAACTATCTGGAAGAGGATCGAACCACCCGTCAAAATCTCGCCGACGTCGCCGAGCGCACGGAGGACACCATCGAGCAGTATTACGACATCGTCGAGGACCTGGACGTCCCGACGAGCTCCAAGAACTACAGCCCCTGGAAGGACATCATCGCCCTGTACGACGACCTGGATCACCGCATTGACGCAATCTGTGATGCCTGGGAGATCAGCCTGAAATACGCCAAGCCTGCGGACCACAAGAATGAGATCGTGGCGCCGCTGTCGCGCGACAACGTGGCGGGCACCAATGACAATAAGTACCGCCTAGACTTTGAGGAGCGCTATCCCGGCGCCAAGCCTGTCGAGGTGAACTAGCGCTTTGTCGTTCCCGAGCCGGCAGTTAGGGACGTTCCTAAACTGCCGGCAGAAAAAGAACATCCCTAACTGCCGGTCAAAAAAACGAGCGAGGATCGCGGGGTCCTCGCTCGTTTTTTTGGGCAATGTTTCGACTGCGCCGCTACTTGTCGGTGGCCGCTTTCTTGGCAGTCGATTTCTTCGCGGTCGTCTTCTTGGCGGCAGTGGCTTTCTTAGCCGTCGTCTTTTTGGGCGCCGTTGTCTTCTTCGCCGTGCTCGCCTTGGTTGTGGTCTTGCGCCCGCGGGCCGGCTTTTTCTCCTTGGTCGGGCAGTCCATGTTCACGCAGATGCGCCACGGACCGCGCGCCGTGTTGACCACCACGATGGGGGCGCCGCACTCGGGGCAGGTCTCGCCCGTCGCCTCGAGCTTACCGCGCGCCGGCAGAGGATAGCTCACGCCGCAGTCATCGTAGTTGGTGCAGCGGATAAAGCGCTTGCCGCTCTTCTCGCTCTTGTGCGCGATCAGGTCGCCATGGCGTCCGGCCTCGGCGCACACCTTGCACTCGCCCACCTTAAGGTCAGGCTCGTAGTTGGTGGGGCACGTGGGGTTCACGCAAATCTCGAAGGCCTTCTGGCGGAACGGCTGGCACTTAATGCGCGGCGCGCCGCACTCGGGGCACACGGCCGCCTCGCCCTCGAGCGGGCTCACCTTGACGCCGCTCGGCACCGGATAGGTCACATCGCAGTCGGGCCAGCCCATGCAGCCGATAAAGCTGCCGCGGGTCTTGGCGCTCGTCTTCATAACCAGGTCCTTGCCGCACTTGGGGCAAGCGCCCACGCGCGCATCGGCCGTGACGGCGTCGCTGATGGCGTCGCCCAGTTCCTGCGTATGTTTGAGCAGCTCGTCGAGCACGCCGGCCAGCAGCGCGCGCGAGTGCGTCACGACATGTTCTTCGGTGTCCTCGCCGCGCTCCACGCGGGTCATGTCGCCGTCGAGCTCGCTGGTCATATCGGGGCTCGTGATGCGCGGGGCAAACTGCGACAGTGCATCGATAATGGCGATGCCCAGCTGGCTCGGCTCCACGGGATCATTTTTGAGATAGCGCACGGCATACAGGCGCTCGATGATGCTCGCGCGCGTGGACTTGGTGCCCAGGCCGCGCTTTTCCATCTCCTGCACGAGCTTGCCCTGGCTGTAGCGCGCGGGCGGCTCGGTCTGCTTGGCCTCGAGTTTAATGTCGAAAACGTCGACCGTATCGCCCTGCTCCAGCGGCGGCATCTGCTCGTCGCGCTTAAGTCCATACGGATACGCCTCGCGGAAGCCCGGGGTCACGAGCACGTCGCCCGAAGCCACGAACGGCTCGCCGTTGACGTCGAGCTCGAGCTTGGTGTTCTCGATGGTCGCGGGCCCCATGAGCGTTGCCAGGAAGCGGCGGGCGATGAGGTCGTAGAGCTTGCGCTGGCCGCCATCGAGCGTGGACGGATCGCCTTCGCCCGTGGGGTAGATGGGCGGGTGGTCGGTGGTCTCGACTTTGCCGCGCGTGGGCTTCATGGGGCCGGCGAGTACCTTTTTGCACACGGGCGCCAGCGCCGGGTTGATCTTTGCCAGGTCGCTCACCACGGCGCCCAGATCGAGCGTCGCAGGGTACACGGTGTTGTCGACACGCGGATAGCTGATGAGGCCCGCCATGTAGAGGGACTCGGCGATGCGCATGGTACGTGCAGGTGAGATGCCCTCGGCCGCGGCGGCAGCCTGCAGCGAGGTCGTCGCAAACGGCGTGGGCGGCTGCTGCTTGCGGGAGCGCTTGGTCACCGCGGCGACGGTTGCCGTCGTAGCGCCGTCGACGTGGCCGTACGCCGTCTCGGCAGCATCTTTGTCGGTAAAACGTGTCGTCTTGTGCGCAATCTTAAAGCGGTCATCCTCGGCAGCACCCTGAGCGGCACCCATGCCGCGAATCTGCCAATAGTCCTCGGGCACAAACGCCATGCGTTCGCGTTCGCGCTCGACCACCAGAGCGAGCGTCGGCGTCTGCACGCGGCCGGCGGAGCGCACGTTGCCAAAGCCGCCAAACTTGGCGAGCGTCAGGTAGCGCGTGAGCACCGCGCCCCAAATGAGATCGATGTGCTGGCGGCTCTCGCCGGCGTCGGCCAGATTCTGGTCGAGCGAGACAAGATTATCGAAGGCCTGCGTAATCTCGGCCTTGGTAAACGAAGAATACTGGGCGCGGGCGACCGGCAAGTCGGGCGCAACCTCGCGCACCTTGTTGAGGGCGTCTGAACCGATCAGTTCGCCCTCGCGGTCGAAGTCCGTGGCGATAATGACGCTGTCGGACTTCTTGGCAAGGTTCTTGAGCGAGCGGATGAGCTCCTTCTCGGCCGGCAGCTTAATGACGGGCGCCCAGGTGAGGTAAGGCAGGCTCTCGAGCTTCCAGCCCTTGATGGAGATACCATCGGCAAGAAACGGCTTGCGCTTGGTGTCGTAGGGCGGACGTGCCAGGCCATCGGGCATATCGGCCGGCAGCATCTCGCCGTCCTCGGTGACCGAATACCAGCCCAGCTTTTTATCGAACAGCACGCTGTCGCAAAAATCGGGCGCAAGGATGTGACCGGCAAGGCCGATCGTCACGCACTCCTCGCCCTTCCACTCAAAACGGTAGATGGCGGTGTTGTACACCTTGTCCTTTTTGGGTTTGCCCGTGGACAGACGCTCGGCAATCTGACGCGCGGCGTCGTTTTTCTCGGCGATGATGAGCTTCAAAAGAGGCTCCTATCTCGTATCTCTGCGGCTACGCCCGCCCGTATGGCGGCCGACTTACGCCCTTGCTTGCTCAATCTGCCCGATGAGCCAATCGCACCAGGCATCCATGCCCTCGCCCTTGCGCGCGCTCACGGCAAACCGCGGCGCCTGCGGATTGAGGTCATCGAGTGTCTTAGTATACCTATCCATGTCAAAATCGAAAGCCGGGGCCACGTCGACCTTGTTGAGCAGCTGCGCGCCGGCGTGCTGGAAGATGCCCGGATACTTGATGGGCTTGTCGTCGCCCTCGGGCACCGAGAGGATCATAATGGACAGGTTCTCGCCCAGGTCAAAGTCGACCGGGCAGACCAGGTTGCCCACATTTTCGATAAAGATGACGTCGATGTTTTCCAGACCGACGGCCTGGTCGAAGGCGTCGACAGCCTCCATGATCATGTTGCCCTCGAGGTGGCACAGGCCACCCGTGTTGATCTGGATGGCGGGCATGCCGGCTTCCTTCATGGTGATGGCGTCGACATCCGAGGCGATATCGCCCTCGATGACGGCACAGCGCAGGCCGGCTTTGTCACGCAGGCGCTCGTTGGTGCCCAGAATCGTGGTGGTCTTGCCCGAACCGGGGCTCGACAGCACATTGATCACATAGGTGCCTGCCTCATTAAATCGCTGACGCAGCTGATCTGCCAGGCGCTCGTTGCGCGACAGGATCGGCGACGCGATATCAATCGTTTTCTCAGCCATACTCGGCACTCCTTACTTTGGCCCCTTTATACCCCATCACCAGATGGCTAGCGGGCTAATCGTCGGGGGTTTCGATTTCGATACTCGCGATATCGAGCTCGCGGCCGTGCAGCAGGCGCACGTTGGCGCCGCCACACTGAGGACAGCGACAATGAAAGCGGTCGTGGTCGAAGACCTCGCCGCAGTCCAGGCACTCGCTTTGTGGATGGACTTCCTCCACGGCAAGCTCGCAGCCGCGCGTGAGCGGGTCCTCGTCGCGAAACGTCTCCCATGCAAAGTCAAGCGCCTCGCGCACAACTTCGGTCATATCCCCGATACGCAGCGTTACCAAAACGGCGCGCGAGGCCCCCGCCCCACGCGCCGCGCGAATCACTGTATCGAGTATGCCGTTGACAATGCCAACCTCGTGCATACCGATTTACTCCTCGTCGTCCTCATCGTCCGAGAACAGGTCCAGACGGCTCACAAACAAGCCCTCCTTGCCCTCGCGCGCGGTAATGACCACGCGGGCGATGGCGAGCGAAATCTCGTAGAGCGAGAGCAGGGCGCCATACATGAGGCCCAGCGTAACGGGCGAGCCGTCGGGCGTAATCACAGCCGAGCCCACAAGCAGGCCAACGTATACATAACGCCAGGCACTGCGGAAAGCAGCGTAGGACACGATGTGGAAGACGGACAGGTAGAAGATGATGAGCGGCAGCTCAAACGCCACACCAAAGCCGATCATAAAGAGCAGCTCCATGTTGACGTAGTTCTCCAGATCGGGCAGCGCCGTGGCGACGGCCGAGGTCTCGCCGATGAGCCACTCAAAGCCTGCCGGGATAATGATGAAGTAGCAGAAGATGGCACCCAGGAAGAACAGCACCGTCGAGGCGAGCACCGTGGGCACGACCCATTTGCGCTCGTTGGGACGCAGTGCCGGCAGGAAAAATGCCAGAATCTGCCAGATGATCATGGGCGTGCACATGACCACGGCCATCTTGATGGCCAGCGAGAAGCGCAGTCCAAAGCCGCCGAGCGTGGTGGTGATGTAGAACTTACCGTCCGGCACAAACGAGCGGATGGGATCCTCGAGGATATCGAGCACCACGGGCGTGGCAAAGTACAGCACGATGGCGGCGGCAAACACCGACACGACCACGATGGTCAGGCGGCGACGGAGCTCTCCCAGGTGATCGAAGAGCGGCATACGCGCAGGTCCGATAGGCATTACTCATCGCCTCCCTTCGGGGCATCGGCGGCAGCAGTCTCGGCAGCGTCCTCGGCCTCGAGCTCGCGAGCGAGCTGGTCGACGACAGCCTTGCGCTTGCGGGGACGGCGGGCGTAGAGGTCAGCCGTCGTGGGCTCTGCCGGCTCGGGCTCGGGCTCTGCAGCAGGCTCGGGCTCGACGGCAGTAGCAGGCTCTGTACCCTCGGCCTCATCAACAGCGCCTTCGCCCTCAGCAGCACCCTCGCTTGCGGCCTTCTCGGCAGCAAGACGGGCGCGACGCTCGGCAAAGGTCTCCTTCTTGGCGGGCGCTGCCGTCTCGGCGGCATCCTCGTCCGCATCGGAATCGTCGTCGGTCGCAGCAGTCTTCTTGGGCTTGACCGGGGCCGACGCGGCCTCGCTCACCGGATCGATAATCTCGGACTGAACAACGGCCGTCATCTTTTCCTGCGTCTCGCGGAACTGACGGATGGCACGGCCGATCGTGCGGCCCATCTGCGGGAGCTTATCCGGGCCAAACAGCAAAAAGCCGAAGACCACGATGATCGCGAGCTCACCCTCTCCAATACCAAACACACATACCTCCAAGGCTCGATGTGAGTCGAGCCCGCACCGCGCCATTCGGCCGGAACTCGTCTATTCATTCGGTCAAGTATAGCGCCCGGACGCCAAAACGTCCGAGCGCATCACAAACATATGCCAAACGGCACGCCCTTTTGGGGGCAAAGATTATGCAGCGGTGATCGAAATCTCCTGGTCGACACCCAACAGCTGAACCACGCGCATCACCGGGGGCTGCACGTTGACGCAGCTAAAACGCTTACCATGATCAGCTGCGTGGTGTGCGGCGCCCACAAGCACGCCAATGCCTGTCGAATCGATGTAGCTCACCTGGGCAAAATCGAGCTCAACGGCCTCAGTGGGCTGCTCGAGCGCCAGGTCGATGGCATTGCGCAGGCTATCGGCGTTAGAGATATCGATCTCACCGGTCACCTTAATGGTGTAGAGCTCTGGCGTGGGGGTGGTGGAAATACCCAAATCCATGTATACGCTCCTTTACGTATCGAAAGTGCGGATAGTACTAGGCGCGGACTTGCGGGGCCCTACGCGTTAGGCGCGCTCGGTACGCGCAAGCTCGGCAGCGACGAGCTTGACAGCCAGCACCAGCACATCGAGCGCAGCCTCCAGGTCCTCGACCGTGGGATAGCTCGGCGCGATGCGGATGTTGGTGTCGCGCGGATCCTTGCCATAAGGCCAGGTGGCACCAGCCGGCGTGAGCTTGACGCCCAGGTCGGCACAAAGCGCGGCGACCTTCTGGGCCGAGCCCTCGGGGCCATCGAAACTCACAAAGTAGCCGCCATGGGGATGAGTCCAAGTGGCGCAACCCGTGTTGCCCAAGCCCTCGGTGAGTTTACGCTCAACGGCCTCAAAGCGCGGGCGCAGGAACTCGGCATGCTTTTTCATGTGCTCCTTGACCGCCTCGATGGTGGGAAGGAAACGCACGTGACGCAGCTGGTTGAGCTTGTCGGCGCTAATAAGACCGGCCTTCAGGCGCTTGGAGAACTCGGCGATGACCGCGGGGCTCGCACCGATAAAGCCGATGCCGGCACCCGGGAAGGTGATCTTGGACGTCGAGGCAAAGGCCACCACGCGGTCCTCGGTGCCCGCCGCGCGGGCAAGATCGAAGATGTTGGCGAGCTCGTCGGTCTCGTCGTACAGGTCGTGCACGCAGTAGGCGTTGTCCCAGAAGATGCGGAAATCGGGCGCGGCCGTGGACATCTCGACCAGGCGACGCACAGTGTCCTCGCTAAAGGTGATGCCCGTGGGGTTGGAATACTTGGGCACGCACCAGATGCCCTTGATGGAGTCGTCGGTGGCAACCAGGCGCTCAACCTCGTCCATGTCGGGGCCGTTGTCGGTCATCGCGACGGGGACGTTCTCGATGCCCAAGTCGGCGGTGATGCCAAAGTGGCGATCGTAGCCGGGAACGGGGCACAGGAACTTGACCTTCTTGCCGTCGTGCGCTGCCTCGTAAGCCTCCCAAGGGTCGCTGCCGCACGAGCCGCAACGCCAGAACATACCGGCGATATCGTGCTCGATCAGCAGGCTCGATGAGCCCAGTACGAGCGTCTGCTCGGCAGGACAACCCAGGAACTCCCCCGCCAGCTTGCGTGCCGAGGGAATGCCCTCGAAGCAACCGTAGTTGGAGCAGTCGACATTGCCGTCGTGCAGATCGGCATCGGCATTGAGGATATCGAGCATGGGGCGAGAAATGTTCACCTGGGAGGGCGACGGCTTGCCGCGCGCCATGTCGAGCGCCAGGCCCTTGGCCTTGACCTCGGCAACCTCGGCTTTAAGCGCCTCGATGGCGGCATCGAGTTCGGTGGTTTCCATCTTCTGGTAGATCGTCTGCATGGGGTGCGACCTTTCGCGAAGCGGTACGTTGCAGTTCGTCTAAGTATAGACCGCCATCGTCGCAACGTTATGAAGCCGTGATAGATTAAGTTCATCGCAATCAATTACGAATCGCCGCGCATGCCGGCGTGGGGCGCCCAAGGAGGCACTATGGAGTACGGATCGTTTCAGGCCGAGGAATTCGGCGACTTGCAGCGCCTGGTCGACGGACTGTTTTACGACCGCCACGCCATCGACCGCCTGGATCTGATCGTACAGGCCGAAATCTTGGACCTGGCGCCCGACCTCATGGAGATCGTGAATCTTTTGCCGCCCGGCTACTACGACCGCCAGTCACTTTGCGACCAGCTCAACTCCGCCTTGGCCGCCCACGGCTGGGGCGCCGTCTACGGAACGGTGGAATAAGCCTAGTCATTTAAGAACGTCCCCAATGACTAAAACGCTGCCTGTGATGGTATTCACAGGCAGCGTTTTCAAACTTGTATGTGCCCCTACTCGTCCTTGGGCGCGGGATGCTTGCAGACCACGCTCATGTAGATCATGCCGAGCACGGCTGCGGTGACCGAACCGGCGAGAATAGCGGCCTTGGCTGCAAGAACCTCAAACTGGGCCGTCGGGAAGGCAAGGCCGCTGATGAGAATCGACATGGTAAAGCCGATACCGCCCAGAATGCCCACGCCGGCAATCATGTGCCAGTTGACATTGTGCGGCAGCTCGCAGGCCTTAAGCTTAACCAGGGCAAACGTCATACCAAAGATGCCGATCGGCTTGCCCAGCAGCATGCCAAAGTACACGCCGAGCGTCACCGGATCGGTGAGCAGCGTGCTCATGTCCACGCCCACTAAGCGAACCTGAGCGTTTACGAACGCAAAGATCGGCAGGATCACAAAGTTGACCGGCGTGGAGATCAGACGCTCCATACGGATAAGCGGCGGGGTCACGCGGTGCATGACGCGCTCGACCTTGGTAGTCGAGACGGTAAAGTCATGCTGGCCCAGGATGTGTGCCTCGTCGTCGTAGCGGTCATCGAGCAGCGGCAGGCACTCGCCCAGCCAATCGGTGAGACTATCGAGCTTGACGCCGCACTTGGCCGGAATGGTGAAGGCCAGGATGACGCCAGCAAGCGTGGCATGTACGCCGCTCTTGAACATGCAGAACCACAACAGCAGCCCCAGTACCGAATACGGGGCAAGGCGGTAATGCTGCGTCTTGTTGAGCCACACGAGCGCGCAGGTCACAAGCGCGGCGGCGCCCAACCAAAACGGATTGGGGCTCTGACCGTAGAAGATGGCGATGGCGGCGATGGAGATCAGGTCGTCGGCGATAGCGAGCGTCGAGAAGAACACGCGCACGCCGTTGGGAACGCGGTTGCCCAAAAGCGACAGCACGCCCAGCGCAAAGGCAATATCGGTTGCCATGGGGATGGCCCAACCGTTGCGGGCGCCGGCATGGTTAAAGATCAGGTAGATGCAGGCGGGAACGACGACGCCGCCCACCGCCGCCAACATGGGAAGCATGGCCTGACGCGGATTCTTGAGCTCGCCGACCGTCATCTCGTACTTAAGCTCAATGCCCACCAACAAAAAGAAAATCGCCATGAGGAAGTCGTTGACGAAAAGCTCAACGGTGAGACCAGCCGTAAGGTTGCCCAGACCCACATACAGCGGGGTCTCCAAAAAGTGATGGATGGCCTCGTAGGCATCGGTATTGGCGCAGATGACGGCGGCGATGGCGGCGATCACCATGACGGCGGCAGAAATGGTGCCGTTCTCGGCAATGCGCTCCCAGATGTCGTGACGTTCAAAGCGCTTGCGCTCACGAACATTGAACAGCTGCTCAGTTGCTGCCATGGGCGGCTCCTTTCACGGGAAAGCTCCCGTCTTAAAAAAGCACGGCCCGCCCAGATGGCGGCGCCGCGCTCTAACGTATTACGCTTGCATCTAGCCTACCCTGCGCGACAAGCGCGCAAGCGCGGCCGAAAAGCGGAACCACAGGTTGAACATTATTTGCTCAACGGCACAGGCACGCCTGTCCAAGAGACGACGCGGCGACGTGCACAAAAAAACGACCGGAGCGCGGGGCGTCCGCGATCCGGTCGGGGCGTTTGGTCAACTAAACCTAGCAGGCGGCCATGATGGGGGCAGCGACCTGCTTCTTACGGGAGAGGACGCCCGGCATCCAGACGCCGTCGTGCTCGTCGGCAATGCCCAGGCCCTTCTGAGCAGCCTCGGTCTCGCCCTCGAGCAGGACCTGCGAGCCCTCCTCCATGATGTCGGTGATGCACAGGACAATGCCGTCGGCGCCCTTCTCGGCGGCGTAGGCGCGCATGGCCTCGCGGATCTCGTCGATCATGCCGAGTGCGCGGCTCTTGTCGACGGTCTCGTACTGGCCAATGAGCAGCTTCTTGCCAGCGGGCTCGAACATCTTGATGTCGTTGCCGACCATCTCGGCTGCAGTGAAGGAGCCGGACGGACGGGTGAGGAAGACCTCCATGCCAAACTTGACCGGGTCGACGCCCACCTGCTCGCCGAGCTTGGCGGCGACGGCGCGGTCGACATCGGTGGTGGTGGGGCTCTTGAGCATGAGCGTGTCGGTCATCATGGCCGAGAGCAGCAGCTTGGCCTGGACGTCGGAAAGCTCAACGCCGAGCACGCCGGCGAGCTTGGTGACGATGGTGCAGCTGGAGCCCCAGGGCAGGCAGATGTAATGCAGCGGGCCGGCGGTCTCGAAGTCGCCGATGCGGTGATGGTCGACAACGCCAAAGACCGTGGCGTCCTTAAGACCGGCGACGGACTGGGCAGACTCGTTGTGGTCGGTGAGAACGACGAGCTGACCGGCCTCGACGGACTCGATCACGCGGGGCTCGGCAATGCCGGCGTCGGCAAGCAGCTTGGCGGACTCGGCCGGAAGCTGACCAAGGGCGCAGGCCTCGTAGGTGTTGCCGGCATACTCAACCTGGTTGAGCAGCTGGGACAGGACGACGGCGCTCATGATGGCGTCGTTATCGGGGTTCTGGTGACCAAAGACAAGAACGTTTGCCATGGATATCCTCCACTTGATATGTGTACTTGGACGTAGCTATGGTAGCACGCCGATGCCGAGCCTTCGCAGACGGAAGGGCCACGGCATATTTTGGGGCGCAGGCACGGGGGCCAAGGCTGTCCCTTTTGCACCATGTTGGTGCAAAGTAACCTGTCCCCCTTGCACCAACTATTTGCCGGCGGCGCGCAGGGCTACGTAGGCGGCACCGATGATGCCGGCGTCGTTTTCGAGCGAAGCGACCTTAATGGGCGTCTCGCGCGAGGCGGAAAGCGCGTACTGCTTAAAGTGCTCGCGGACCTTGTCGAGGTAGACATCGGCCGAGGCGGAGGCGCCGCCGCCGATGAGGAACATCTCGGGATCAACCACGTTGGCGATAAGCGCCAGTGCGCGGCCGAGATAGTCGGCCATGGTATCGGCCGCGGCCAGCGCGAGCTTGTCGCCCTCGCGGCAGGCCTGGAACACGTCCTTGGAATCAGAAGGCCCAGTGAGCTCGATGGGCTCGACGCCGGCTTTTTTGCACTCGGCAAGGTAGTTGCTCACCACGCCGGTGGCGCTGGAATACTGCTCCAGGTGGCCATGTCCGCCGCAGCCGCAGGTGCGCTCCTCTTCGGGGTTCAGGCACATGTGGCCAATCTCGCCGCCGGCGCCCACAACGCCCGACACCACGTCGCCGTTGACGATAACGCCGCCACCCACGCCGGTACCAATGGTGACCATCACCACGTTCTGTACGCCCTTGGCAGAGCCGAGCCAGGCCTCGCCCATGGCAGCGGCGTTGGCATCGTTCTCGTATTTAACAACCGCGTCGGGGCAGTGCTCCTGAATGGCGACTCTTAGCTCGGGCAGGTTAATGGCAATGTTGGCCTTGACCTTGGCATCGCCCGATGCCGGGATGGGGCACGGAACGGCCAGGCCAATACCCGCCACAAAGGCGCGCGGAATCTGGGCCTTGGCGACCACCTGGTCGATAGCCTCGGTCACCGCGGCAAAGCCCGCGGCGTCAACGATAGGCGGCGTGGGCACGCTGGCCTTGGCCAGCAGGTTACCATCCTCGTCGAACAGGCCCTCCTTAACCGAAGTGCCGCCGACGTCGATGCCGATGTAATACTGCTTAGGTTCCATGGGAGCCCGCCTTTCTCGTTTAAACATTGCCTGTATGGTACCGCTCCCAAGGCAAAAACCTGCCAAAAAGGGACAGGTTTGTTTTGGCAGGTTTTATCTGTGAAAACGCAGGGCATGGTATTTGGTTCGTTGGGCGGTAAAACGGCTCAACCCCATCCTCGAGTCGATCAATTTGCTCAATACCACATTATTCGAATGCATATTCATTTAGAGCGCTCTAGTTTTTAAAGAGAAGCGTTTTTTAATTAAACCTTTCTCGAACTTTTCAAAAACGCAATAGGGATGCTTAGGTGTTGACTATACTTTCTTCTGTACTCAATCAAGCCGGAAAGGAGGTTCCATGATTCCCAAATACGAGGCGATAGCTGCAGATATCCGTCGAAGCATCGAGGACGGCTCCCTTAAGCCGGGCGACAAGCTACCCACCGTCGTTGAGTTCTGCGAGCTCTATAGCGTTTCCAAAATCACCGTCAAACGAGCTATCGAGCAGATCACCGAGGAGGGCCTTGTCACCAGCCGGCGCGGGTCGGGCACCTACGTTAAGGACACGGCGGGTCTCCCCGACCAGGCATTTTTCCAGGGCAAAAATGACCGCGCCCAGGGTTTTTCGTATGAGCACCGCGGGGAGAAGGTGACCTCGGTGGTCTACGATTTCTCGATTGTCAATCCACCGGCGGACGTCGCTACTCAGCTGGGAATTGCCGAGGACGACTTTGCCTATCACATCGTGCGCGTGCGCCAGGTCAACGAGAAGCCCATCGTCATCGAGTACACCTACATGCCTCTCGAGCTGATACCGGGCCTTAAAAAGAAAGACCTGTATGGATCGGTCTACAGCTTCATCCGCGAGCAATGCGGGCTGAAGATTTCGAGCTTCCACCGCACCATCCGCGCCGTAGCGGCAACCGAGGAAGAGGCTGAGCGCCTGGACACCGAACCCGGCGCTCCCCTGCTCGAGCTCAACCAGATTGGCTTTTTGGATAGCGGCAACGCCTTTGAGTACTCGATTTCGCGCAACGTCGGCGACCGCTTTGAGCTGCACAACGTAACGTTGGCATAGGTTTTTGTAGTCATGCGGGCGCACGTTATGGCTCGTTTAGAGTGGGCGACCGCACAACACCATGGGGGTATGAACATGTCCGATTTGATTAAACTGACGCCGATCTTCCACGAGAAGATCTGGGGCGGCCGCCAGCTCGAAACCGTATTTGGTTACGACATTCCCGAGGGTCCCATCGGTGAGTGCTGGGCCATCTCGGCACACCCCAACGGCGACTGCCAGATCGCGGAGGGCCCGTATGCCGGCCACACACTGTCGTGGCTGTGGGCCGAGCACCGCGAGCTCTTTGGCAACTGCGAGGGCAAGGAGTTCCCGCTGCTCATTAAGATCCTGGACGCCAAGGACGACCTTTCGATCCAGATTCATCCCAACGACGAGTATGCCGCCGAGCATGAGAACGGTAGCCTGGGCAAGACCGAGTGCTGGTACGTGCTGGACTGCGAGCCCGGCGCCACGATTATCGTCGGGCAGCGCGCCAAGGATCGTGCCGAGGCCGCACAGATGATCGAAGACGGCCACTGGGACGACATGCTCAACGTGCTGCCGATTCACAAGGGTGACTTTTTCCAGATTGATTCCGGTACCGTGCACGCCATCAAGACCGGCACGCTCATTTTAGAGACGCAGCAATCGAGCGACGTGACGTATCGCCTGTACGACTACGACCGCCCCGGCACCGACGGCAAGCTGCGCCCGCTGCACATTGAGCAGAGCCTCGATTGCATCGACTTTAACGCGCAGGCTCCGACCGACGGCACGGTGACCGCGCCCGAGGTCGATGGCGTGACCGAGCTCGAGTCCAACCCCTGCTACACCGTCGATCGCGTGCGCGTCGACGGCAGCAAGACCCTCGAGCAGCGCTGGCCCTTCATGTGCCTGTCGGTCATCGACGGCGAAGGCACCGTCTGCGGCGACCCCGTCCACAAGGGCAGTCACCTGCTGGCACCCAGTACCGTCAGCTCCATTGACCTCAAAGGCAAGATGGAACTGATCATCAGCCACCTCTAGGTCGCAACAACAACCAAAACGAAACAAGGGGCTCCCCCGTTCATCAACGGAGGAGCCCCTACTCGTATCTATATATCAGCCCACCCGGCTCTCCAGACCAAAAAGCGAACGAGCAGAGCGACGTTCGCAAGCAGCGTTATCTAAGGACCTGGGCGGGCGTATAGGGCAACATCGATCGCGAGTTCCGCACGCAAAGGAGAGCACTTAATGTGCTCTCCGTCTTGCGCAGGACTGTCCGAGCAGGCGATGTTGCCCCATACGCCCGCCCGGGTCCGCCGGGATTACGACAACTTGACGATCGGTGCGAAGCCCTTCATGAGCTTTTTAGTCTGGCCGGTCTTTTCGAACTGCACCTCGATCATGTCTCCGGCGACCGAGATCACGGTACCCGTGCCAAAGGTCTTGTGGCTCACGGTATCGCCCGCGGCAAAGTCCTGCGACGCGCTGGCGCGATCGACCTTGCGCTCCACCGTCGGCGACACCTTGGACGACGGCTTTTTGGCTCGCGGCGCGCCCAAGCCAAAGGTCGAGGCAACACGGCCGGCGTCGGGCGAGACCCCACGATGGCGCTCGGTCCCATAGCTGCTGCCGCCAAAGAAATCGTCGAAGCTCGATCCGCCGCGCGAACCGGAACCGCCGGTCGAGCGCGTATGCGAGCCAAACACCTTGCCGCCATACATATCCGAGCCCATGCCCGAGCCAAAGGTGCCGTGACGGTCGCCGCGTTTCTCCCAGCCCGTGCCCTCAAAACCGGCAGAACCGATACCGCTAAACTCGATATCCTCAAACGGAATCTCGTTGAGGAAGCGCGAGCGCGGGTTGGCAGAGGTCGAGCCGTAAGTGCGACGCGTGGCCGCATAGGTCAGGAACAGGCGCTTACGGGCACGCGTGATGGCAACGTAGGCCAGGCGACGCTCCTCCTCGAGCTTGCCCGGGTCATCGCTGCCGCCAAAGTCGTGCACGTGCGGGAAGATACCCTCCTCCATGCCGGCCACGAACACCGCCGGGAACTCCAGGCCCTTGGCGGAGTGGATGGTCATCATGGTAATGGCATGCGTCTCGCCGGCCAGGGAATCCAAGTCGGAGCGCAGGGCCAGCCACTCCATGAGTGCCGGCAGTGCCTTACAGGTGAGCGGACCGTAGGTGCGCTCGATCTCGTCGGCATGCACGGCGCCCGCCGGTAGCTCTGTTGGCACGGCATACGCGTTGCCCGCGATGGCGGCGGCCAGGGCATCCTGCGGCGAGAGCGCCGGGGCGGCTAGGCTATCGAGTGGATTGGAGCCCGCGGCGTCACGAGCGCCGACAAGTGCCTCAAACGAGGATGCCGGAGCGGACGGCTCCGGCTCGGACGCGGGCGCACTCACCACGACGGACTCGGACTCGGCGACGGACGGCACGTCGGCAACACCGGCCGCGCGCAGCTCTTCTAGACTCTCGAGCGTACCCTCGATATCCTCGTGCGTCTCCTCAAATTCGGCGGCGACGCCCAGGAATTCCTGGATGTTCTCGGCGCGGCTCTCGGACTCCATGGTGCCCTCGGCGCGAAACGCCTGCAGCAGGCCCGTCTTATCGACAATCATCTCGACGACGTCCTTGAGCTCGCCGTCCATGCGGCGGCCCTCGCGCACCAGCGCCACAAAACTCGACAGGCCGTTGCGCACCCTGGCGCTAAACATGCCCGTCTCGGCTGTTGCGATCTCGCAGGCCTGGAAGAACGAGCAGCGGTTGTCGCGCGCCAGCTGCTCGATCTTTTGGATCGAGGTGGAGCCGATGCCGCGGCGCGGCGTGTTGATGACGCGCTTGACGCTCATCTCGTCGGCCGGGTTCACGATCATCTTGAGGTAGGCCATGACGTCGCGAATCTCGGCGCGGTCGAAGAATCGCGTGCCGCCGACGATCTTGTAGGGCACGCCCGCGCGCAGGAACATATCTTCGAGGATACGCGACTGGGCGTTGGTGCGGTAGAACACGGCGATATCGTCGTAGCTTGTACCCTTGGCATGCAGCTTTTCGATCTCGCCGGCAATCCAGCGACCTTCGTCGCGCTCGTCGCTTGCCTGGAAAGCCTGAATCTTCTCGCCATCGCCCTCGGCCGTAAACAGGCGCTTGTCCTTGCGCTGCGAGTTGTGACGCACCACGGCGTTGGCGGCGCTCAGGATATGGCCCGTAGAGCGATAGTTCTGCTCCAGCTTGACGGTCTTGCAGTTTTTAAAGTCCTGCTCAAAGTCCAGGATGTTGGTGATGTCGGCGCCACGCCAGCTGTAAATGGACTGGTCATCGTCGCCCACGACCATAAGGTTTTGGTACTTGGCGGCCAGCAGGTTGGCGATCTCGTACTGGACGTGGTTGGTGTCCTGATACTCGTCGACGCTAATGTAGCGGAAGCGCTCCTGGTACTTGTCGAGCACCTCGGGGCGGGTGCGCAGTAGCTCGAGCGTGCGCACGAGCAGGTCGTCGAAGTCCATCGCGTTGGCGGCGCGCAGGCGGCGCTCCAGCTCCAGGTAGACTTGCGCGGCCTTTTTGTCGTTGGGGCTATCGGCGCTCTTGAGCATGTCCTCGGGCCCGATCATGGCGTTTTTAGCAGAGCTGATCTTGCTGCGGATCATGTTGATGGGGAACTGCTTTTGCTCGATGCCGAGCGCCTGCATAATGTCGCGCACCATGCGCTTTGAGTCGTCGTCATCGTAGATGGTGAATTGACCGGTATAGCCCAGCAGGTCGGCGTCCTCGCGCAGCATGCGCACGCACATGGCATGGAAGGTGCACACCCACATGCCACGAGTGCCGCTGGGGATGAGTGCCGCCAGACGCTCGCGCATCTCGGCCGCAGCCTTGTTGGTAAACGTGATGGCAAGAACCTGCCAAGGCTTAACGCCCAGGTCGCCGAGCATATGTGCGATGCGGAAGGTCAAGACGCGGGTCTTGCCCGAGCCGGCGCCGGCGAGCACCAGCAACGGGCCCTCGGTGGACAGGACCGCCTCGCGCTGGGCGGGATTAAGGCTGTCGATGTCGACGAGCGGCTTGATAGGCTTGGGCGCCGGCGCGGGAGCGTCATAGATGTCGAGCGGAACGAGCTCGGGCTCCGGCGCAGCGGGGGCGGTGTATGCATCGAGCGGCACGGGTTCCGGCGCGGGCGGCACGGGTACCGCGGCGTTCTTTTCCCAGGGTAAGGGCTGGGTCATGGGCGACTCCTCATCTGACAGACGGCGCGCCTGCGGGCAGCGCCATAGTTTGAGCCGTACCAGTATACCGAGCCGCGCGGACACCGACGCAAATCACACCACGACTCCGTGCGCCGCCGTCAGGCCCGCCCCATCGCCCAAAAAAGAGGACGGCATAGACCTTTTGGTCATGCCGCCCTCTTTGAATGACAAGTTGTCGCTCTGGCCGCCGCGCAGCGTCAACCAAGTTACAGGCCGAGCATGGGCTCCAGAACGAAGAAGTATGCGAGCACTACGATGCCCAGGATGATGCGGTAGACTCCGAAGCACTTGAAGTCGTGACGGCGGACGAAGCCCATGAGCCACTTGATGGCGATGAGCGAAACCACAAAGGCCACAACGCAGCCCACGCCCAAGATGGCGATCTCGTTGGTGCCGAACGTGCCGCCCTTGATGAAGTACTTGACCAGCTTGAGCGCACTCGCGCCAAACATAACGGGAATAGCCAGGAAGAACGTAAACTTAGACGCCACCGAGCGCGTGCAGCCCAAAAGCAGGCCGCCGATGATGGTAGAACCGGAGCGAGACGTACCAGGCACCAGCGAAAGCACCTGGAAGCAGCCGATACCCAGCGCAGTCTTCCAGCTGAGGTCCTCGAGCGTGGCGATGGAACCAAAGTCCAGATCCTCGTCATCGTCCTCATCCTCAGCGGTAGCCGCGGCGGGCGCCGCAAAGTGCGCACCGGCGGGACGTCCACCCGACACCACAGCACGCGAACCAAACGAACCGGCAACGGCCATTTCCTCGCGCTTGCTCGCGCGCCAGTTCTCAATCACGATAAACAGCACACCGTACACAATGAGTGCCAGCGCCACGACGGGAGCATTATAGAAATGCTCCTCCATCCAGTCGTTAAGCGGCAGACCGATCGCCGCGGCGGGAATGCAGCCGAGCACAATCTTGCCCCACAACACCCAGGTGTCGCGACGACCCTCCTTGCCCTTGCTGGGAGAAAACGGGTTAAGGTCGTAGAAGAACAGGACGCAAACGGCCAAAATGGCGCCAAGCTGAATCACGACCAGGAACATATTCCAGAACGTCTCGCTCACGTTCATCTTGACGAACTCGTCCACCAAGATCATGTGACCGGTCGACGAAACAGGCAGCCATTCGGTGATGCCCTCGACCAGGCCCATAAAGGCAGATTTTAAAAGCTCGATGATATCCAAAGGGACCCCCTCGTTAGACACCCGCCGATATTGTTCTGCGGACGGTGCGGGCGATGTCCCATTATCAACCGTTGGCGGCGCGCCTGCGCCTACCCTTACCAAAAAACTCGCCCGTTCACAGAATTGCGAGCGGTCAAACCCAAATCCTTGGGTATAACTGCAACAAGATAAAGTGTCCGGCGGCCAACGCGCCCGCGCCCGCCCGATGCACGAGCCCCGCGCCCGTGCGATAGACCAAGGAGGAAACCATGAACGAGGGCTACACCAAGGTATTTGTTTCACTCGACGGTACTGAACAGCAGGATTTTGTGCTCGCACGCGCCATCAAGGTCGCCGCGAACAACGGCGCCAAGCTAATCATCGGCCACGTTATCGATTCCACGGCGCTCGAGAGCGCCGGTTCCTATCCGGTCGATCTGGTCAACGGCCTAGAGGAGGCATTTAAGAACTCCATCGCCAAGCAGCTCGAGGAGGCCAAGGCCAATCCCGACATTCCCGAGGTCGAGGTCATGATTCGCGCCGGCCGCATTCGCGAGACGCTCAAGGACGAGATGCTCGACGTGGTTAAGCCCGACCTGGTGCTCTGCGGCGCACGCGGCCTGTCCTCGATCAAGTATGCGCTCCTGGGCTCGATTTCGACGTTCCTGCTGCGCAATACCGATTGCGACATTCTGGTCGTGAAGTAGCGTTGCTCCCACCGGCCGCGGGGCCTGCGGGGTTTCCACGGGCACGTCCTCGCCGCGTTGCGGCTGCGGGATGTGCCCTTAGGAAACCCCTCCC
>CALHWR010000193.1 GCA_938036665.1 uncultured Collinsella sp.
TGAAAACCTGCGCATTTACCGGCCACAGGCCCAAAGGCCTGGGCTACCCGGAATCCGATGGGCGGTGTGCCGCTTTGAAGGAGAAACTCCGGTCACTGATTTTGAAACTGATTGAGGAAGAGGGGGTGACGCACTTCATCTCCGGCATGGCCCAGGGTGTGGATATGTACGCTGCGGAAATTGTGCTGGAATTAAAGAAGCAGCATCCACAGATCACGCTGGAATGTGCCATTCCCTATGAGGGCAGGCGGTACGGTGGCCGGAAGCCCTGCGGAACCGCTACTTTTCCATCGCAGAGCGGTGCGACCGGGAGACGATGCTGCAGCGGCAGTACACGCCGGACTGTTTGAGAAAGCGGAACCGGTACATGGTAGACCATGCGGAGATCGTACTTGCGGTTTGGAACGGCAGGCCCAGCGGGACGGGGCAGACGGTTTGGTATGCCAGGGAAACTGGAAAGCCGGTCTGGATCATTCGGCCGGATACCTTGGAAGTGCAATAAAAGAAGCCCCTCTGCGTTGGCAGAGGGGCTTCTTTTTTTGATGGTGCGGAAACACCTCTCAGTCAGCTTCGCTGACAGCTCCCCTCAGTATTGAGGGGAGCTAGAAAAACGAATCAGAATTCGCGACGTGGGCAGTCGCCAGACTGCCCCCCAGACAGCACAGCCGCGGTCGCGCGAATCACGAATTCTGACCGAGCAAAGCGAATCAGAATTCGCGATTTGCGCGGTAGAACTTGATCAGGCTCTGGGTGGAGGCGTCCTGGGCGGCGAGGGCGTCGTCGTCCTGGGAGATGGCCGGGGTGATCTGCTTGGCAAGCTGCTTGCCCAGCTCAACGCCCCACTGGTCGTAGGAGTCGATGCCCCAGACCGTGCCCTCGACAAACGTGATGTGCTCGTACAGGGCGATGAGCTCGCCGAGCGCAAACGGGGTCAGCGTGTCACCGAAGATCGAGGTCGTCGGACGGTTGCCCTCAAAGCAGCGGGCCGGGACGATCTGCTCGGGCGTGCCCTCGGCGCGCACCTCATCGGCCGTCTTACCAAAGGCGAGCGCCTTGGTCTGGGCCAGGAAGTTGCCCAGGAACAGCTCGTGCACGTCCTGACCGCTGTCGGTCGCAGGGTTGGCGGTATTGGCGAAGGCAATGAAATCGGCCGGAACCACCACGGTGCCCTGGTGCAGCAGCTGGTAGAAGGCGTGCTGACCGTTGGTGCCGGGCTCGCCCCAGAAGATCTCACCGGTATCGGAGGTCACAGCGCTGCCGTCCCAGCGGACGTGCTTGCCGTTGGACTCCATGGTGAGCTGCTGCAGGTAGGCCGGGAAACGGTGCAGGTACTGGCAGTACGGCAGCACGGCGTGGCTCTTGGAACCGAAGAAGTTGACGTACCAGACGTTGAGCAGGCCCATCAGCGCGACGGCGTTGTTCTCGAGCGGCGTGTTGCAGAAGTACTCGTCGATGGCGTGGAAGCCCTCGAGGAACTGCTGGAAGCGCTCGGGGCCGAGCACGACGATCAGCGACAGGCCCACGGCGGAGTCGACAGAGTAGCGGCCACCGACCCAGTTCCAGAAACCAAAAGCGTTAGCGGGGTCGATGCCGAAGGCCTCGACCTTCTCGAGTGCGGTGGAAACGGCGACAAAGTGCTTGGCCACGGCCTCGGCGTTCTGCTCATCGGAGCCGTCGATGGCGCCCTGAGCCTTGAGCTGCTCGAGCATCCAGGTCTTGACCTCGCGGGCGTTGGTGAGGGTCTCGAGCGTGGTGAAGGTCTTAGAGACGATGATCACGAGCGTGGTCTCGGGATCCAGACCCTTGAGCTTCTCGGCCTGGTCGTTGGGATCGATGTTGGAGATATAGCGGCAATCGATACCGGCGTCGGCGTAGGGACGCAGGGCCTCGTAGGCCATGACCGGGCCCAGATCGGAGCCGCCGATGCCGATGGACACCAGGTGCTCGATCTTTTTGCCGGTAACACCCTTCCACTCACCGGAGCGCACGCGCTCGGCGAAGGCATACATGCGGTCGAGAACCTCGTGCACGTCGGCGACGACGTCCTGGCCGTCGACGATGAGCTGGCCCTTCTCGCTTGCCGGGCGGCGCAGCGCGGTGTGCAGGACGGCGCGGTCCTCGGTGGTGTTGATGTGCTCGCCGGAGAACATGGCGTCGCGGCGCTCCTCGAGCTTCACCTCGCGGGCAAGATCGCACAGCAGCTTGACGGTCTCATCAGTCACCAGGTTCTTGGACAGGTCGAAGTGCAGGTCACCGGCGTCAAAGCTCAGCTTGTTCACGCGCTCGGCATCGGCGGCGAACCAGGCCTTGAGGTCGATACCCTCGGCCTCGAGCTTCTCCTGATGGGCCTCGAGCGCCTTCCAAGCGGCAGTCGACGTAGCATCGATAGGTGCGGCAACAGTTGCCATAGAGTCCTCCTCAGCATACGGGCGCACGCCTCCATGCGCCCGGACATTCAGATGCCACTATTCTAGCGCAGGTCAAGACTATAATCAGCGAGCGTTGCCAATCGGCCCCCAAACGGCAACCGACCAAAAAGGGACAGGTTTAATTTGGCAGGTCAAACGCTTTACCAATCAAAAATAACCTATCCCTTTATGCCAAATATTAGGCCGCAGCGCAGACGCTACCGAGCAACTCACGCAGAGGAGACCCGATGCCCTCCAGCAGTTCGGGCGCGATGATGGCAAAAACGGGAACCTCGCCGGCCCCCACGACGGCAGGCACCTTGCCCTCCGAGACGATACATCCATAAGGGACAAAACCGTCTTCGCCGACATCGAGCGCCGCCATGCGACGGGCGAGCTCGCGCGCAAAGCCGGCAGTATCGGCATCGCCAATCGCCAAGACAAAGTCCGCGCCTTCGTCGGTCGCCAGGGCCACGGCTTCGTCGATCAGCTCGTCTCCTCCGTCGCCTTCAACCGAGCCGCAGCGGAAAAGCACGCGCTCGAGCAGGGCGCGATCGAGCGAGCCCAGCGCCGCCGAAACGAGCTCATCACGCGTGTGCTTGTCGCCTCCCAGCACGACCAGTGCCTTGGTGCCGCCATAGTGGGCAACCAATCGCCCGCACCAGCGAGCCACATCCCCATCCGCAACCAAGCGCGTCGGCATACCAAACCCATAGTTGACCATTATCCCCACAACCCTTCCGTGCTTTATGGTGGTATCAATCGTTAGCCTCATGCTACGAAGCGAGCTTTTCCGAGCTGTTTCGCGCTCTTTAGGGCTGCGTTAAAAACCCGATGCAACCGCACGACCATACCTGCCAAATAGGGACAGGTTTTGACGGTGTCCGGTCGAGCAGGTATTATCGAACAGGTATTCGATAAGAACATGTGTTTGATGGGAGGCTCGGATGGAGCACGAGCAGCACACCTACATCTGCATCGACCTCAAGACGTTTTATGCCAGCGTCGAGTGCGTCGATCGTGGGCTCGATCCGCTCACCACCAACCTGGTCGTTGCCGACGAATCGCGCGGACGCACGACCATCTGTCTCGCTATCACGCAGACCATGAAGGACCTCGGGATACACAACCGCTGCCGTCTATTCGAGATTCCCGACGGCATCGACTACATCAAAGCAGTGCCGCGCATGCAACACTACATGGAGGTGTCGGCGCAAATCTACGGCGTCTATCTGGAATACGTCAGCCCCCAGGACGTGCACGTCTACTCCATCGATGAGTGCTTTATCGACGTGACGCCCTATCTGGACCTTTATCACACCGATGCCGAAGGGTTCGCCTGCATGTTGCGCGACGAGGTCTTGGGGCGCACCGGCATCACGGCGACGGTCGGTATCGGCCCCAACCTATTCCAGGCCAAGGTGGCGCTCGACATCACCGCCAAGCACGTAGCCAGCCGCATTGGCGTACTCGACGACGAGATCTTTCGCAAGGAGATCTGGCCCCATCGCCCCATCACCGACATCTGGGGCATCGGCCCCGGCGTGGCGGCCCGTCTCGAGAAATACGGCGTCTACGACCTGATGGGCGTCGCCGCACTCGACGAGAACCTGCTCTACGACGAACTCGGCGTCAACGCCGAATATCTCATCGACCACGCCTTCGGGCGCGAGCCGACAACCATCGCCGATATCCAAGCCTATCGCCCGCAAGCGACCTCGACCACCACAGGACAGGTGCTCTCGAAGGGCTATGCCTACGAGCAGGCCTACACCGTCTTGCGCGAAATGGTCGACAACGCCGTGTTGGATCTAGTCGATAAGCACGTGGTCTGCGACAGCATCTCGCTCTTTGTGGGCTACGCGAGCGAGCGCGCCGACATACGCCGGCTCAACGCCAGCGGCACGGCGCAGTATATAGACGGCTGCGGACACTTGCGCTCGAGCACCTCGGGCATCGAGCCCGCAGCGACCGACGGCCCCGAGCTCGCGCCCCGTGCTCCCAAGCCCGTCCAGCGCGATGACGAAAGGCGTCGCCTGGTGCGCGAAGCGCAGGCAATCGATGGCATCTTTGTGGGAGAGCATGGCGGCAAACCGCGTGGTGGCTATGCCGCACTCTTTGCGCACTCCAACGCCTCGCGAAAGCTGCCCGAGCGCACTAATTCGTTTAAGAAAATCATGGGGTATTTCGATGACCTTTGGGCACAAACGGTCGATCCCAAACGACCGGTCAAGCGCATCAACCTGGGATTTGGCAATCTTGTGCCCGAGGAATTTGCCACCATCGATCTGTTCAGCGATATCGAGGCCGATGAGCGCGAGCGCGACCTGGCGCGCGCCGTCCTGGCCGTGAAAGGCAAGTACGGCAAGAACGCGCTCGTCAAGGGATTAAGCTTTACCGCCGGCGCCACCGCGCGCGAACGCAACGGCCAAGTTGGAGGACATCGTGCCTAAACCCAAGCAGCAGCCCGTGCGCCCGCCGACCGCCTTCGAGCGCCTGGCGGACCCCGAGGGCAGACGCCGCGCCGCCGACCCCAACCTCACTGCCAACGGTGCC
>CALHWR010000194.1 GCA_938036665.1 uncultured Collinsella sp.
GCGCTGTCCGTCACTAAAATACGGCTCAGCCCGGTCTCCTCCACCACGGCGCGCGCCACGGCCAGCACGTTGGCGGCGATCTCGGCTGGATCATGGCTCACCCAGCCGGCCTCGTTGACAATCTGGCGATGCGGGCGATCGGCACGATGAATCAAATGGCCGCCCTCGTCCACCAGCAGCGCCTTGGTGCCCTGCGTGGATTGATCGATTCCGATGATGTATTTGCTCATGTACTCTCCTGTCTCCCCCGTCGATTCAAAACTAAAACCCGACGGACAAGGAGCGAGTGGCCGTCAAGTGCCGCAGATTGCCGTGAAAAAGGAGCGCCGCGTACTTTGTGTACACAGGCGACGGTTTGAACGGCAAGGTGCGGTGCTTGGCGGCCGCGCAGCGTCTGTTTCTACTGTTTGCCAAGGAACTCGGCGACCGTCTTGGCGATTCCGGCACCCGTCAGGCCGTAGTGCGCAAAGACCTCGGGGCTCGTGCCGGTGATGACCGGCGCATCGGGCAGGCTCAGGCACTTGACCGGACGCGGGCAATGCTCGCCCACGACCTGCGCGACCATGGAACCCAGGCCACCGAAGGGGCTGTGCTCCTCGACGGTCACGACGGCGCGCGTGGCACCGGCGGCCTCGATCACGGCCTCGGCATCGAGCGGCTTGACGCAGTACATATCGAGCACCGTTGCCGAGATGCCCTGCTCGGCCAGCAGATCGGCGGCGTCCACGGCATGGCGGACCATCTCACCGGTGGCGACAATCGTCACATCGGTGCCGCGGCGCACCCAGGTGGCGCGATCCATCTGGAACGGGCACTCGTCCTCAGTGTACACGTCCTCCACCGGGTTGCGGCCCACGCGGATGTAGGCCGGCTTGTTGTCGGCGACCAGGGCACGCACGAGCTCGGCGGTCTGGAAGCGATCGCTCGGCAGATACACGCGCATGTTGGGAATCGCGCTCATGGCGGCGATATCCTGCGCGGAGTGATGGCTCATGCCTAAGGCGCCGTAGGACACGCCGCCCGAGATGCCGATGAGCTTGACGTTGGTGTTGGAGTACGAAACGTCGACCTTGCACTGCTCATACGAGCGCGTGGTCACAAAGGACGCCGGCGAGGCGGCCCAGGCCTTCTTGCCGCACGAGGCCATGCCGGCGGCGATGCTCACCAGGTCCTGCTCGGCAATGCCGACCTCAACGGACTGCTGGGGATACTGGTCAAAGAACGGCGTGAGCGATGCAGAGCCGCGGGAGTCGGAGCACAGGACGACGATGTCTTTATCGGTTGCGGCGGCCTCGAGCAGCGTGTCGCAGATAGCCTTTCGGTTGGCGATCTTGTTAGCCATTGATGGCCTCCTTATGGGCAGCGAAATCGGCGATGATCTGGGCATATTCCTCATCGTTGGGCAGGTGATGATGCCAGGCGGCCTTGTCCTCCATAACCGGCGAGCCGTAGCCCTTCACTGTGTTGAGGATGATGACCGTGGGCTTACCCTTGGTCTCGGCGGCCAGCGTCAGCGCGGCATCGATGGCCTGGACGTCGTTGCCCGGAATGGACAGCACGTTCCAACCGAAGGCGGCCCAGCGCTCCTCCTGCGAATCCTGCTTCATGACGTCCTCGGTGCTGCCGCTGATCTGCAGGCGGTTGCGGTCCACGAGCGCGCACAGGTTATCGAGCTGGTAATTGCCGCCGCTCATGGCGCCCTCCCAGACCGAGCCCTCGGCAAGCTCGCCGTCGCCCATGATGGTGTAGACGCGGTAGCCGCGGCCATCCATCTTGCCGGCAAGTGCCATGCCCACAGCCACGGGCAGACCGTGACCCAACGAGCCCGAGTTCATCTCGATGCCCTTGAGCTTGTTGTTGGGGTGGCCGATGTAGGGGCTGCCGAACTTGGAGAAGCGGGCCTTGACGTCATCAAGGTCAAGATAGCCCTCGTGGCAGAGCACCGCGTAGTAGGCCTCCATGGCGTGGCCCTTGGAGAGCACGAAGCGATCGCGGTTGGGATTGTCGACGGTCTCGGGCGAAATGTTGAGGTGGTTGGCGTAGAGGGTCATCAGCGCATCGATGACCGACATGTCGCCGCCGATGTGCCCGCCGGCGCCAGCCATGATGATATCGACGCAATCGCGTCGAAGGTCCCAACGCAGGGACTCAAGCTCTTCGATAGTTGCCATTTCTACTCTCCTCGCAGGTAAGCTTTGACGTCTTCTTCGATGGGGTCGTACAGGTCGGGGACAATGCCGATGTACTTGCACGCCTCGTAGAGCACCGGCACCACGTTGGCGTGAATGGCGACGCAGTGGTGGATGTAGGGACCCTCGACGATCTTGGCCTCGAGGCGCTTGAGGTTGTCGACCTCGACCCACAGGTAGGTGCCCATGCCGGCCGGGCCGTCGATGCCGCGGGCGTTACCCAGCAGCAGCGAGTACTCGCCGTTGTCGCCGTCAAAGCGGGCAAGGGTGAGGTCGCCGTGCTTGGCCTCGGCCGTCAGCGCGCCGGGGTGATCGAAAGCCAGCGGGTAAGTGAGCTTGGGCTTGACGGCCGCGCAGCTGCAGGGCCAGGGGCCGCAGTGCTGCAGCAGCTCGCCGTTCTCGTTATCGGGATGACGCACGGTCCAGTCGGCGAACATGCCGCGGTGACGGCCCAGGTCGGCGGCCTCGACCATCAGCGCGGTGATAGCGCCATGGATGTCGGTCTCGCAGACGATGGGGATGCCCATCTCGTTGAGGATTGCGTTGGCGGCGCAGGGCATAATGCCCAACTCGTCCTGCAGGGCGTTCCAGCACTGGATGGCGCCGGCGTTGCAGCCGTACTTCTCGACCAGGCGCTTCATGGCAATGGCGAGTCCTGCGACCGCAGGAACCTTGTCCTCGGGGATGCAGATCTCAAAGCTGTCACCAATGTGGGCGAGCATGGCTGCCATGGCCTGCTCGTCAGCCTGGGCGTCGCGCACGGCCTGGACAAGCTCGGTCATGGGGATGGGCGAAAGCTGGATGTTGAACTTCTCGAGCAGCTCGCCCTCGTTGCACATGGTCGACCAGAAATCGAACGGACGGGTGGCCATCTGCAGGATGCGGGTGTGCTTGAAGGTCTTGACCACGTTGCACACGGCCAAAAAGTCCCAGACGCCGCGCTCGAACTCGGGATCGGTCAGACGGCAGTTGGTCATGTAGGTGAAGGGAACCTGGAAGCGGCGCAGGACCTTGCCGGTGGCGAACAGACCGCACTGGCTATCGCGCAGACGGGTGCCGTCGGGCTCGGGGCGCTCGTCGCGCGGACCCCACAGCAGCACGGGCAAGCCGAGCTCGCGGGCAAGGCGGGCGCAGACATACTCGGTACCAAAGTTGGCGTGGCAGAGCATGATGCCGTCGACGCCCTCGGCGCGGAACTTCTCGACGATAGGCGCGATATGGCTGTCGTCGAACAGCAGGCCCTCGTCGTTGATGTCGTCGATATCCACAATCTCGACGCCGATCTCGCGCAGGCGATCAGCCGTAAGGCCGCGATACTTGATCGCGTCCGGCGCGCTAAAGATGCTACGGCGCGTGGGCACAAAACCGAGCTTGATCTTATCCATGTACGTCCTCCCCTAGTCACATGTTCAGTAAACAGACGCGTGTTTCGTTTTGTTCTGTTTACTAAATGTTTTACTCTTCTGTTTAGAAGTTTAGCGCGAAATACCCGTAGACGGTAGAGAAATCAGCCTAAACGGTATGTAAACAATCTGAACATACAAGGGAAACAAAAAGAGGACCCCGAAGGATCCTCTTCTGAATGGCACTATGTTAACTGCCCTAGCGAGCTTTGGCACGCTGCAGGCAATGCCGTCTCCGCCTAGATTTCGCGCACGCTCTGGCGCTCGACAAAATAGGTCGACACGGCCGTTTTGCAGGTGTAGCTCTTGGGATTGCGGATGTTGCCCACCAGGCGGCGCACCGCGATCTCACCCACCTCGTGCTTGGGAACATGCACCGTGGTGAGCGGCGGGTTGGAGAAAGCGCCCAACGACAGGTCGTCAAAGCCGATGATCGAGACATTATCGGGCACGCGAATGCCGTGCTCGTTGAGCGCGCGCATGGCACCCACGGCGAGCACGTCGTTCTCGGCAAAGAAAGCCGTTGGCAGATCTTCGCGCGAGGAATTGTCGAGCCACGCGCCCATGTCGCGATAGGCGCCCTCGAGCGTGGTGCCCAGCGTGACGCGCCATGCCGGATTGGCCTCGAGGCCCGCATCCTCAAGTGCTTGGCGATAGCCGCGCTCGCGGTCCTTAAAGTTGCGGATACGAAGGTCGCCCGCCAGATAGCCGATTTGCTTGTGACCTTTCTCGATAAGGTAGTCCACGGCACGCAGCACCGAATCGGTATTGGCAATGACCACGGCATCGAAGTACTGGCGGTCGCTCCAGCCATCGAGCACAATCAGGTGGGCGGCGGCGTTAGCGAACAGGGCGTAGTCCTCCTCACCCAGCTCGGTACCCATCAGCACGATGGCGGCAGACGGGTCGGCGATCAGGCCCTCGACCTGCGGACGCACGGCGTCCAGGTCGCTAAAGTCGAGCGAGACAAAGCTCGTGCTCATGCCGTGGCGACGCGCCTGGCGCTCCACGCCCTCAATAACCGCGGGATGGAAGGTGCTCTCGTCCAGGATGGCGCCCGTCTTGCGCGCGAGCACAAACTGGATGCTCTCGAGCTGCGTCGACTGCTGATAGCCGAGCGACTGCGCGCACTCCAGGATGACTTTGGCGGTCTCCTCGCTCACGCTGCGCTTGCGGTTGAGCGCGTTGGACACGGTCGCAGGCGAAAAACCGGTGATGCGGCTGATTTCGCGAACACTTGCTTTGGCCATTGTTCCCCCTAGCAACGGTCGTGGCGGAGCATCGTGGCCTGACCGCCCCGTGACTCGACAACTAAACGACCGCAAATTCAATCTAAACAGAATAGTAAATGTTTAATAGCTAGTTTAGCCTGTTGTCAAGCGAAGCGACGCGACTATTCCCCCAACGGGCGTATTTACTCGGTAGCTAATCTGGATCGGGGCACAGAAACCGTTTAGCCAAGGATGCGAGCCATGCGTGCCTTAAACTCCGCGAGGAAACGTGGGGCGTCCACGGTGAGCGCCACGAGCGCGCTCTTATCCGGATCGGACAGACGGTGCTCATCACAGATAGTGCGGCCGCGGTACTCGCCCAGCAGGTCGACACGAAGATTGCAGCCGAGCGCACCCACGAGCGTGGGATCAATCGCCACGGCAACCGCCAGCGGATCGTGCAGCGCGCAGCCGCCCAGGTAGGGCGCGTTCATTTCGTACGAACCGATATAGTGCTCGACCATGCTCGCAAACGCGCAGCCAGCCATAGTGCCCGAGCCCGTCCAGCCGGCAACGTCGCGACGTGTGAGCACCACGCGGTGCGTCACATCCAAGCCCACCATGGTGAGCTTGCGGCCCGAGCGCAACACGGCGTCGGCAGCCTCGGGGTCGCCCGCCATGTTGGCCTCGGCGCCCGCGCTCACGTTGCCGGGCACGGTAAGGGCGCCGCCCATCACGACCACGCGACCGATAGACATCATCGCCGCCGCATCACGCTCCAGGGCGAGCGACAGATTGGAGAGCGGGCCGGTCGCCACGTAGATCAAATCGGGGCCATAGGTACGCGCGGCATCAATCAGGTAATCGACCGCCGCATTGCCATCGGCCGACGTCGCGCCCACCGGCTCGTACGGCGAAGCGGGCACGCTTGCGCCGCCAATACCGTTCTTGCCGTGGATAAGCGTGGTGGACGCCGGCGGCGTGTAGGGTTCGGTCGCCTTCATGGGACGATCGGCGCCCAGGTACACCGGCACCTCGGGACGACCCAACAGGTCGAGCACCGCCAAGCAGTTGTGCGCCGACTGCTCGACGCGCACGTTGCCAAAGCACGTGGTGATGCCGACGAGCTCCACCTCGGGGCTTGCGATGGCATAGGCGAGCGCCATCGCATCGTCCACACCCATATCCAGATCAAGGATCAGCTTCTTGGTTGCCATTGTTCTACTCCGCTTCTCCGCCTTGTACTAAATCGTCCGACC
>CALHWR010000195.1 GCA_938036665.1 uncultured Collinsella sp.
GTCGTCTAAGATCCAGACTTTCATGTTCCGTTTCTTCGCCATCCAGATTCTGTTTTATGGTTTGGGCTCGGTGTTCTCGGGCGTTCTCAACGCACACCGCGACTACTTCTGGTCGACGTTTGCCCCGGTCCTCAACAATGTGATCGTCATTGCGAGCTTTATGGGCTTTGCGCCCGTGTCCGCACAGTTTGGCGAACGTGCCGGCATCATCTTGATTGCGGCCGGTACGACCCTCGGTGTCTTTGTTCAGATGGCTTGTCAGATCCCCGCGCTTGGCAAGCACGGCGTGCATCCCCATATCCATATCGACTTTAAGGACCCCGCACTGCGCCAGACGATTGCGCTCGGTATCCCGACGCTGCTCGCCACGGTGTGCATGTTTGTCTCGACTTCTATCACCAACGCTGCTGCGTTGGTGGTCCAGCCCGAGACCGGTCCTTCCGTCATCGCCTATGCGCGCCTGTGGTACACGCTGCCCTACGCGCTGATTGCCGCCTCGCTTTCGACGGCGCTCTATACCGAGCTCTCTCACGACGCACAGGAGAAGGATTACGACAGCGTTCGCACGGGCATTTCGCGTGGCGTCGCCCAGATGCTGTTCTTCCTGGTTCCGTTCGCGCTGTACCTGATTGTCTTCGCGCGTCCGCTCAACATGATCTACTGCGCTGGCAAGTTCGATGAGTCCGGCGTGGCGCTGGTGTCCGAGTTCCTTGTCTACCTGGCGTTCTCGCTGCCGCTCTACGGCGTGGTCGTGCTGATGCAGAAGAGCTTCTCTGCCTTGCTCGACATGAAGCCCTATAGCCGCTATTGCCTGTATTCCGCCATCGGCCAGGCCGGCTCGGTTCTGCTGTTTGGCGTTGTGCTGGGCTTCGGTATGCCGGCAATCGCGCTTTCGTATGTCGTCGACTACGTGATCTTGGTCGGTTGCTCGCTGTGGTGGCTGCGTCGTCGTCTGCGTGGTCTTCAGGTTAAATCTATCCTGCATGGCGGTTTCTTTGGCCTTTTGCTCGGTGGCCTGGGTGCTGCCGCAGGCGCCGGCGTCATGTGGGCGCTTGAGCACTTTGTCGGGGCACTTGGCGGCTCGATTCTGATTACTCTTGGCTACGTTTGCGTTGCGGGTGTCGTCTCGCTTGCTGTTACCTTTGGCCTTGCCGTCGTCCTTAAGATGCCCGAGGTCTCGGCGCTGATTCGTCGCAAGTAGGTGCGCGTGGCCGGTCACGACAACATTCCAACGCTTGCCGAGCAGGTTTCGCGCGTTCCCACGCAGCCCGGCTGCTACCTTTGGAAAGACGCCAAGGGCGATGTCATCTACGTGGGCAAGGCGAAAAACCTGCGCGCCCGTATGCGTCAGTACGTGACGCTGCAGGACGAGCGCCAGAAGATCCCGCTGATGATGCAGCTGGTGGCGAGCTTTGACTATATCGTGGTGGAGACCGAGCACGAGGCGTTGGTGCTCGAGCGCAATTTGATTGGTCAGTACCATCCGTACTTTAACGTCGACCTCAAGGATGACAAGAGCTACCCCTTTATCGCCATTACAAAGGGCGACCTGTATCCCGCTATCAAATACACGCGTGAGCGTCATAAGCCGGGAACGCGCTATTTTGGACCTTATACCGATAGCCGCGCGGCACGTGAGACGATAGATACGCTGCGCAAGGTTATCCCCATCTGCTCCGCATCCTGTGCGGAGTGGCGTCGTTGTCGCCGTATCGTCGAGTCCCACAAGGGCGAGGAAGACATCGTCAATATGATTTGCGCGCAAAACGGGCGCCCCTGCTTTGACTACCATGTCGGGCGCGGCCCGGGTGCGTGTGTTGGCGTGATTTCCCCGGCAGACTATGCCAAGAACGTCAAGCGTGTCGAGCGCTTTTTGTCGGGCCATCGCAAGGATGTCGTCGATGAGCTGACCTCCGAGATGACGGATGCCGCTGAGGCGCTCGACTTTGAGCGCGCGGCACGCGTCAAACGTCGTTTGGAGGTCATCAGGGGTCTGGACGATCGTCAGCAAGTCGTTTTTCCCTCCAGTGTCGATATAGATGTCATCGGTTTCTATCGCGAGGAGACCATCTCCGCCGCTTGCGTCTTCGTCGTTCGCGAGGGCCGAACAGTTCGCACCTGCGAGTTCATTCTCGACAAGGGTCTTGATGTTGACGAGGAAGAGCTCCAGTCGGGCTTTCTTAAGCGCTATTACGACGAGACGGCTGATATTCCAGCTGAGGTCAACCTTTCCGTCGATCTTGAGGATGCGGAAGCGCTGGGGGAGTGGCTTGCGGGCAAGCGTGAGCGTTCCTGCCATCTCCATAGGCCGCAGCGTGGCGAAAAGCACCGTCTGCTCGATATGGCATCCAAAAATGCGCGCCATGCCCTCATGCGCTACATGATGCGAACGGGGTACGCTGACGACCGCACCAATCAAGCGCTCCTGGAGCTCGAAAGTGCGTTGGCGCTGCCATCGCCGCCGTTGCGTATCGAGTGCTTCGATATCTCTACACTTCATGGCACCTTTACGGTCGCCTCGATGGTGGTGTTTACCAACGGGCGCGCCGACAAGAGTCAGTATCGTCGTTTTAAAATTCAGGCCGAATTGGACGAGGCAAACGACTTCGTGTCGATGTCCGAGGTTTTGGGACGACGTTATGCTCCCGAGCGCATGGCCGACGAGCGCTTTGGCTCGCGCCCCGATTTGCTCGTTGTCGATGGCGGTAAGCCGCAATTGACCGCTGCGATCAAGCAACTTGAGGCTCTTGGGCTCGATATACCAGTTTGTGGCTTGGCAAAGGCCGATGAGGAGGTTTTCGTGCCTTGGGACGAGACTCCCGTCGTGCTGCCGACCGGGTCCGCGTCGCTCTATCTAATTAAACAGGTGCGCGATGAATCGCACCGTTTTGCCATCACGTTCCATCGCGAATTGCGCGATAAAGCCATGACGGTTTCGGTACTCGATGACGTTCCAGGCGTGGGACCCACCAGAAAACGTGCCCTTATGCGCCATTTTGGCTCGATGAAGCGTTTGCGCGCGGCGAGCGAGCAAGAGATCGCGGAAGTTCGAGGCATTCCTGCCGATGTCGCCAAAGCGGTTCACGAGGCGCTCGTTGCATGGAATGCCGAGCGCGCCGAGGCGGCGGCAAAGCAATCCGAAAACTAAACACGCCTCTAAACAACTGATATACATGATTGCGTGATTTTCAATCATTTATTTCACGGCGATTACCAGCCGATTTCGGGTTTAATTAACGCTAAAACGTTTGACTAGCCATGGTGAACAACCCTGCTATCCTGCGGGTTGACGAAGACTGATATCTCACCTCGTCGATACATACTGTCTGGCGAATCGTTTGTCAATGAATTCGGTGAACGGTAGCAAATACCGTTCAAGCGTATGTATGTATCGGTCGCCGAGCGCGGCACCTCAGTTGGGTTCGTCGGTAGGTAAGGTATATATCGTCCGCAAGTTGCGCGGGGGCACGTCTAGGCGCTCCCGGGTAAGATTCTCTATTGATAGGAGAAGACATGGCCATCATCAACAAGGGTATGTCCAGGCGTTCGTTCCTCGGCCTCACCGGCAGCGTCGCTGCTGTCGCAGGGCTTGGTCTCACCGGCTGCGGTGGCAGCTCTAGCGACGAGGGTTCCGCTTCCGGTTCCACCGATTCCGCCAACCGTGGCGGCGGCGTGATCACCGCTGGTTCCGCTTACGCTCCGTCCAGCTTCGATCCCGCCAGCACCGGCTCCGCTGTGGGCCTGGGTGCTAACTGGCACGTTGTCGAGGGCCTCTACGGCATCGATTACCACGACTACAGCACCTTCAACGAGCTCGCCACCGACGATCCCAAGTCTGTGGACGACACCACTTTCGAGGTCACCATCCGCAAGGGCGCCAAGTTCTCCGATGGCACCGAGGTCACCGCTGACGATGTCGTTGCCTCCTACACCGCTTGCGCCGCTTCCGCTACCTATGCTCCGTTCTTCCAGCCCTTCGAGTCCATCGAGGCCAAGGACGCCAGCACCGTGACGGTCAAGACCAAGGTCCCCAACTTCTCCCTGCTCAAGGATCGTCTGGCCATCGTCCGCGTTACCCCGGCCACCCAGACCGAGGAGGATCGCGCCAAGCAGCCGATCGGCTCCGGCCCCTGGATGTACGACTCTATCTCCGATACCGAGATCGCCCTGGTTCCCAACCCCGAGTACAACGGTGAGTATGCTGCTGAGGATAAGAAGATCCAGTACAGCATCCTGACCGACCCCACCGCTCGCGTTACCGCTCAGCAGGAGGGCTCCACGCTCGTTATGGAGCTCGTTACCGCTGACGCCGTCGACCAGCTCGAGAGCGCCGGCTGCAAGATCGATAACGTTCAGGGTTTCGGCACCCGCTTCATCATGTTCAACGTCGCCAAGGAGCCTTGGAACAACGTCAAGGTCCGTCAGGCTGTCATGTATGCGCTCGACACCGAGAAGATGGTCAGCAACACCTTCGCCGGCCTTGCCACCGCTGCCAGCTGCTACCTGCCCAAGAGCTTCACCAACTATCATGAGGCTTCCACGGTGTACAAGACCGACGCCAAGAAGGCTAAGAAGCTCATCGAGGAGTCTGGCATCACCCCGGGTGCCATCACCCTGCGCACCACCGACAACGAGCAGATTAAGGGCATGGCCGCCCAGGTCAAGAACGACCTCGACGCTCTCGGCTTCGATGTGACCATCCAGACCGATACCTCGCCGGCCACCTACGCTGCCATCGACGGCGGCGAGGCCTACGATATCCTCCTTGCCCCTGGCGATCCTTCCTGCTTCGGCGCCGACCCCGACCTGCTGCTCAACTGGTGGTACGGCGACAACGTCTGGATGCAGACCCGTTGCCCGTGGAAGGAGTCCGCTGAGTGGCAGAAGCTCCACAGTCTCATGGACGAGGCTCTTGCCGCCGAGGGCGACGAGCAGCAGAAGAAGTGGAACGAGTGCTTCGACATCATTGCCGACAACGCCGTTCTGTACCCCGTTGTCCACGTCAAGACCGTCTCCGCTTCCTGGGACGATCCGTCCACTGCGCCCAACGGCGAGGCCCTCGATGGCTTCAAGGGCATCGGTACGACGAGCATGTCCTTCAGGGGCGTTGCGACCGTCAAGGCGTAAGACTCGCTTGAGTCTGTATGCAGGATGTCGGTCGTTGGGACCGTATCCTCATAGTTGAAACAAAGACCCGGGCGGCAACGATGTCGCTCGGGTCTTGTAATGAGTATCCGTACTCATATACCAGTTGGTCCTACCGACAAAAGAAAGGGGAGAGAACGTGAACAACTTGCTACGTTTGATTGGAAGGCGTCTTGTGGCGCTGCCGATCATGGCATTGGGCGTCACCGTCCTGGTGTTCTTCCTTATGTCGTTCTCCAAGACCGACCCCGCCTACACGGCGTTGGGTGACGGTGCCTCGCCCGAGGCGGTTGCCGAGTACCATGAGAAGTATGGTCTGGACGACCCCTGGCCCGTGCGCTACGTGCGCTATATGGGCGATTTGATCCATGGCGACATGGGCACCTATGGTGCTGCTCGCAACTCCGTTGCCAAGCGCATCTCCACGGCCCTGCCCGTCACGATGCAGCTGACCTTCATCGGCCTTGCCATCGGTGCGGTCGTTTCGTTTTTACTCGGCGTCATCGCGGCACTGTATCGCGACAAATGGCCGGACCAAGTGATCCGTGTCTTTTCCATCGCCGGCTTGGCAACCCCGTCGTTCTGGCTTGCCGTTCTGTTGATCCTGCTGTTCTCTTCCTACCTTAAGGTGCTTCCGGCATCGGGTGCTCTGCCTCACTTCACCACGAATCCGGCTGGCTATCTGGGACGTATGATCATGCCCGCTATCGCCTTGGCATTTCCGCTGACGGGCCAGATGACTCGTATCGTGCGTACCGCCATGGTCGAGGAGCTCGATAAGGATTATGTCCGTATGGCTCGCGGCGCCGGCGTTCCCGAGAAGGTCGTCGTCGGCATCAACGTTCTTCGCAATGCGCTGATCACCCCGGTCACCACCCTCGGTCTTAAGATCGGTTACCTCATGGGCGGCGCCGTCGTCATCGAGGTTATCTTCAACCTCCCCGGCATGGGCACCGAGGCGAACCTGGTTCAGGGCGTCGTTATCGTCGTTGCTCTTGCCTTCATCATCATCAACATCGTGGTTGACATGCTCTACTTGCTCATCAACCCGCGCATCAGGACGGTGTAGATTATGGTAAAGATTCGAGAGAAGCAAACCGAGCAGCTCGAGAAGGCTGCCTCCAAGGGGCTCAAGCTCGGTGGCTGGAAGAAGATGACGCTGTCTTCTAAGATTGCCGCCGTCGTGCTGGTGCTGGTCGCCCTGACTGCGATTCTGGCGCCCCTTCTTGCCCCCTATAGCCCGGTCGAGATCTTTACGGCTCGCCAGGCTCCCGGCAACGGATTTATCTTCGGTACCGACGATAAGGGTCGCGATATTCTGTCGCGTATGCTCTACGGTGGTCGTTACTCGCTGATTATCGGCTTTGGCGCCACTGCCATGGCTCTGGTCTGCGGCTCGGTCGTGGGCGCCCTTGCAGCGGTTTCGCGCAAGGCCGTCTCCGAGACGATCATGCGTATCTTGGACATCATCATGTCCATCCCGGGCATCGCCCTCGCGGCCGTCTTCGTCTCCATCCTGGGCAACTCCGTGCCGTCGATCATCTTCGCCATCGGCTTTATGTACACTCCGCAGATTGCCCGTATCGTGCGCGCCAACATCGTGTCCGAGTACGGCGAGGACTATGTCCGCGCGGTCATCGTTTCCGGCGCCAAGGCTCCGTGGATTTTAATCAAGCATGTTCTGCGTAACTGCATCGCCCCGATCATGGTCTTCACCGTTACCCTAGTCGCCGACGCCATCATCTTCGAGGCTTCGCTGACCTTCATCGGCGCTGGTATCCAGGAGCCCACCGCTACCTGGGGCAACATCCTCGCCGACGCCCGCGGCGGCGTGCTCGCCGGCCGTTGGTGGCAGGCGTTGTTCCCGGGCCTGGCCATCATGATCACCTGCCTGGCGCTCAACATCCTCTCCGAGGGCATTACCGACGCCATGGCCGCTGCTCCCTCCGCCGCCCTGGATCCGACCGATTCCTCCAAGCGCCGCGAGGCCGACCTGCTGGTCTCCGACCCCGTTCGCGCCTACAAGGAGCAGGCCCAGTCCCTCTCCGCTCGCCTTGGCGCCCTGCGCGATGTCGAGCTCAAGCGTGACGATCGCCATGTGCCCGACGAGTCTGTCGAACCGATTCTCTCGGTCCGTGACTTCTGCATTCAGTTTGAGCATCACGGTGATATCAACGTCGTCGACCATGTCAACTTTGACGTCCGTCCTGGTCAGACCATGGGCCTGGTGGGCGAGTCCGGTTGCGGTAAGTCCATCACCACGCTGGCCATCATGGGCCTGACCGACGACGATGAGCACCTTTCCGGCGAGGTCCTCTGGGAGGGCCGCGACCTGCTCAAGATGAGTAAGAAGGAGTGGTTCGGCCTGCGCGGTACCGATATCGCTATGGTCTATCAGGACGCCCTGTCCTCGCTCAATCCCTCCATGCTCATCTCTGCCCAGATGAAGCAGCTCACCAAGCGTGGCGGCACCCGTAGCGCCGAGGAGCTCCTGGAGCTCGTGGGCCTCGACCCCAAGCGTACGCTCGAGAGCTATCCGCACGAGCTTTCCGGTGGTCAGCGTCAGCGCGTTCTGATTGCTATGGCCCTTACCCGCGACCCCAAGCTGGTCATCTGCGACGAGCCCACGACCGCCCTGGACGTTACCGTCCAGAAGCAGGTCATCAAGCTGCTCAACGACCTTCAGGCCAAGCTCGGCTTTGCCATGATCTTCGTCTCGCATGACCTGGCGCTGGTCGCCGAGGTCGCCCATAACATCACGGTGATGTACGCCGGTCAGGTTATCGAGCAGGCGCCCACCAAGGAGCTGCTCACCAACCCGATCCACGAGTACACCCGCGGTCTTCTGGGTTCCGTCCTGTCCATCGAGAGCGGTTCGGGCCGCCTGCACCAGGTGCCCGGCGCCGTTCCGAGCCCGCGCGATTTCCCCAAGGGCGATCGCTTCGCGCCCCGCTCGAGCCATCCGCGTATTGGCCTGGACACCCGTCCGGTCTTCAAGCGCGTGCCCGGCACCGAGCATTTCTATTCCGAGCTCCCCGACGAGGTGCTCAAGGCAAATGGTTTGACCCCTCACGCGGAGGTGATGTAGATGAGCGAGACCGCAGTCAACGGCGTCGAGCCGATCATCTTCCTTGATGACGTCCACGTCACCTTTAGGACCCGTACCGGCTCGATTCTGCACCCTAACCTGGTTCACGCCGTCCAGGGTGTAACGATTAGGCTCATGCCCGGTCAGACGATCGGCATCGTCGGCGAGTCCGGTTGCGGTAAGTCCACCACCGCCAACGTCATGTGCGGCCTGCAGGCCCCCACGAGCGGCAAGGTCTACTTTAAGGGCAAGGACGTTACCAAACGTACCGCCGAGGACCGTCGCCACATGGGTCGCGTCATCTCGGTCGTGTTCCAGAACCCGGCCACGGCACTCAACCCCCGCATGGTCGTTCGCGAGCAACTGCTCGACCCCATGCGCGTCCACAACCTGGGTACCGAGGCCGAGCAGGAGAAGCGCGTCAAGGAGCTCTTGGAGCTCACCGGTCTGCCCAGCTCCGCCGCCGAGGTTCTTCCCGGCCAGCTTTCGGGCGGCCAGCGCCAGCGCGTCGCAATTGCCCGTGCCCTGTCGCTGAACCCCGATGCCATCATCGCCGACGAGCCAACCTCGGCTCTGGACGTTTCGGTCCGCGCGCAGATTCTGAACCTGCTGACCGACCTTAAGAAGGAGCTCGGCCTGGCCATGGTGTTCATCAGCCATGACATCCAGACGGTCCGCTATATCTCTGACGACATCATCGTTATGAATGGCGGCAAGATCGTCGAGCAGGGCGAGGCCAAGCAGGTCTTCCAGCACCCCCAGGACCCCTACACCAAGATGCTGCTCGGCGCTGCGCCGTCGCTGCTGCATCCCAAGCTCGGCGAGTAGCCTCGCTTTCCCTCCCGTGCGCCCGGTTCCCTTGCCGGGCGCACCTCCGTTGCGATTTCGAAAGGTTGGGTTCACGAGCCATGCCAAGTGCTCAGGAGCTACAACATCAATTTGGTGAATATCGAGGCGCCATGCCCCGTCCATCAGATTTCGATCTCTTTTGGAAGGATCGCATGGCCGAGGCCGACGCGGTCGGGCTTGACTATGCGATCGAGACGGCATCGGTCACAGATGCCGTGACCTGCCAGCTTTTCGACCTCTGGTATACCGGCATGTGTGGCGCTCGCCTGCATGCCAAGTACCTTAAACCCGTCTCGGACGAGCCCGTGCCATTGGTACTTCAGTTCCATGGATATCCGGGTGCAAGCCGCAGCTGGTTTGAGCAGGCGTCGTTTGCGGGCATGGGCATGGCACTCATCGCCCTCGACTGCCCCGGTCAAGGAGGTCCCTCCGAGGACATTGGTGGATTTGAGGGCACAACGGTCGCGGGCCATATCGTCGCCGGTATCGACGGCGACCCGGCCAACCTCTACTATGTCCGCTTGCACCAAGATATTCGCATCCTGTGTCGCATCGTTCGCGAGCTCGAGGGCATCAATCTTGCCCGTGTGTTTGTGAACGGCGCGTCGCAGGGCGGCGGTTTGGGCATTGCGACCTGTGCACTTAACAGCGAGCTTATCAATCGCGCCGCCATCCTCTATCCCTTCCTGTCGGATTTCCGCCTGGTCTGGGACTTGGATGCCGACGACATTGCCTACGAGGGCCTGCGCTATTGGTCTCGCTGGTTTGACGAGGACTCGACTCGTATCGACGAAGCCTATGCCAAGCTGGCGTACTTCGATTCCAAGAACTTTGCCCCTATGGTCAAATGCCCCGTGCTGTTTGGCACCGGCACAGCCGATACCGTCTGTCCGCCAGCGACGCAGTTTGCGGTCTATAACAACCTGACCTGTGAAAAGCGTCATGAGTTCTTTGAAGGCTTTGGCCACGAGGAGATTCAGGATTTTGACGATCTGATCATTCCGTTTTTCTGCAAGGGAGGGGAGGCTCATGTCTAAGTGCGAGAGCAATGTCGGCGAGCTGATTGTCCCCGACCTTGTGGGGATTCCCGGGACGGTTTCGTCAAGGCTCTCTGAATATCGGGACTGGCACGGTGATGTTCAGGCAGATGTTTCTGATTTGGAGACATGTGCTATGAATCTTGAGATTCAAGGCCTGGCCATTACGGCGATCGATTTCGCCAATCCGTATGCCCGCTACTCCGAGGTTTCCTTTGAGCTTGGTGGCGATGTGGTCCACGCACGTTTGATCGAGCCTGCCGGTCGCGCCCGAGCATCCGAGCTTGTGCCGCTATGTCTGATGTTTCACGACATCGACCGACCCGTGCGGGGATGGCATCACATGACGAGGTTTGCGGCCATGGGATATGCCGTGCTTGCGCTGGACGATGAGGCGATTGGACCCAGCGATCTGCGGCAGGGGATTACCTCGCCTGCTTTTGTCAGGCGCGTCCGTTGGGGCTGCGCGTTGGCGGAGGTCGCGCGCAATCTTGATGGCATGGACCCCGACCGCATCTTTGCATGGGGCGAGGGGCTTGGCGGCGGAGTCGCGCTGGCGGTTTGTGCTCTGGACGAGCGGGGCCTCGCCTGCACGGCGGTTGCCAATCCGCTTCCTGGCGGCCTCGAGGCGCTGTCGTCTCGGGTGCGCGGATCGGTGCTCATGGGCACATCGCTTATGGATACCGTGAGCGATCCCAAGGATCAGTTTGCCGTATTCAACGGTCTTGAGTGTGACCGGAGGCATATCATCTATGCCAAATACGCTCATGAGCGCATCAATGCGTTCGAAAACGAAGTCGTCGACTTCTTTAACCAAACGTTCTACTCGTGTTCTTTGGCCTAGACGGCCTGGACACTGCCAACAAGAGTGGGTGGCATAGGGCCGCCCGCCAGACAACTAAGGAGATTCTTGTGGCAACTCAGAAATTCACCGGCGTTATCCCTCCCGTCGTTGTTCCCGATACCGAAGATCACCAGCTCGATGTTGCCTCCTTTGAGCGCAGCATCAACCGCATGATCGATGCCGGCGTCGATGGCCTGTTCTTCTTGGGCTCTTCGGGTGAGGTCGTTTTCTCCACCGACGAGCGTCGTCGCCAGATCATCGCCGAGGCCGTCCGCATCGTCGACCACCGCGTGCCTGTTCTGGTCGGCATCATCGATACCGAGACCGAGCGCATGATTGAGCACGGCAAGGTCGCTCAGGAGCTGGGCGCCGATGCCCTCGTCGCCACCTGCCCGTTCTATGCCCTGCAGGGCATGACCGAGGTCGAGGAGCACTTCCGCATCCTGCACGAGGAGCTTGACCTGCCCATCTTTGCCTATGACATTCCCGTCTGCGTTCACACCAAGCTCCCCTGGAAGCTCCTTGCCAAGCTCGGCGCCGAGGGCGTCCTTGCTGGCGTCAAGGATTCCTCGGGTGATGACATCTCGTTCCGCTACCTCGTTCAGGAGAACGAGAAGAACGGCCATCCGATGAGCATCCTCACCGGCCACGAGGTTGTTGTCGACGGCGCTTACCTCGGTGGCGCCGACGGCTCTGTCCCGGGTCTCGCCAACGTTGAGCCCGAGGGCTACGTTCGTCAGTGGAAGGCCGCTCAGGCTGGTGACTGGGCTACCGTCAAGGCCGAGCAGGATCGCCTCAATGAGATTTCGCACATCTGGGATGTCACCTCGGGCGTCCAGGGCTATGCCGGTGGCGTCGGCGCCTTCAAGACCGCTATGAACCTCATGGGTATCTTCGACAGCCCGACCATGCCGCGCCCGGTGAAGGCCATGACCGGCGAGAACGTCGAGGCTATTAGGAAGGTCCTCCAGGACAACGGCCTCCTGTAAAGCTTTCCCAGGCACCCGACCTCGCCGTTCAACCGTGTGGCCATGACTATTAGGTCAATGGCCACACGGTTTCTCGGCGATCTTGGGCACCAGGAAAACCTTTACTGCGCTGTGACGGCTAGCCTGACGGCGCATTTCCTATAGTTGTTTTTTATCTCCGAAGGAGAGCGACATGGAGAACAAGTACGTCTGTTCTGTCGATATCGGCGGAACTAAGATCGCGACTGCCATCATGGAGTACCCGGCTGACGGTAGTGTGCCCCATCCCGTTTTTGAGGCCGAGGTTCCCACCGAGGCCCAAGAGGGCGGCGAGGCCGTCTTCCAGCGTATCGAGGCGTCCATCAAGGCTGCTCTCGAGGCGAATCCCGATGTCGAGGTCCTTGGCGTCGGTATCGGTGCCGCCGGCGTCGTCGATCCCAAGACGGGCGCCATCGCGTATGCCAATGAGATCATGCCCGGCTGGTCCGGCGTTCAGTTGGGGCCGCGTCTGCGCGAGGATCTCGGTCTTCCCGTTGCCGTTGTAGGCGACGTGCAAGCTCATGCTCTGGGCGAGGCCCACTGGGGCGTCGGCAAGGGCAAGTTCTCCGTCTTGTGTCTTGGCATCGGTACGGGCATCGGCGGCGCATATGTCGAGAACGGCCGCGTGATGCAGGGCTTCCATGGTGCTGCTGGCCATATGGGCCACATCGAGTGCTCGGCTGCCGCCGGCATTCCCTGCGCCTGCGGGCGTTCCGGCCATCTGGAGTCGGTTGCTTCGGGCACTTCCATTGGTCGTATGTACGATGAGCGCTTTGGCCGTGTCGACCCCAGCCGTCCTTCGGTCGGTCGCGATGTGAACGACCTGTGCCGTGCAGGCGACGCAAAGGCGACCGAGGTCATCCATGATGCCGGCTTTGCGTTGGGTGCCAGCTTGGGCTCGCTCGCTAACATCCTGGACCCTGAGGTCATCGTGCTTTCGGGCGGCGTGATTCACCAAGGTCCCGATTGGCGTTCGCAGACGTGGAAGGATTCGGTGCACGAGGGCTATGCCAGCCAGGCGCTCGATCCGCTTCAGGACACGCCGATCCTCATCGGTTCTCTGGAGGGCGATGCTCCGCTCATCGGTGCCGCTGAGCATCTTCTTGCCTCGTTGAAGTAAACGTATCTGCTGTAGGAGCCTCCCGAGACAACACGCCTCGGGAGGCTGTTCTGAGAAAGGTTGCAGCCTTATGACCGTCGATCCTTTGATTCAACCCCTGAAGGGCAAGCTCGTCGTGAGCGTTCAGGCGTATATGGGCGAGCCGCTTCGTACGCCCGAGACCATGGCTCAAATGTCTCGCGCTTGCGAGCTTGGCGGCGCCGCCGCCATTCGCTGTCAGGGCCTTGCCGACATTGCCGCCATTAAGGGTCGCTGTGAGGTTCCTGTTATCGGCCTGTGGAAGGATGGGCACGAGGGCGTTTACATCACGCCGACGCTGCGTCACGCTCGCGCCTGCGTTGCCGCGGGTGCCGATATCGTGGCGATCGATGCCACCGATCGTCCGCGTCCCGATGGCAAGACCGTCGAGGACACCTTCCGTCCGCTGCACGAGGAGGGTGTGCTCCTGATGGCGGATTGTGCCACCATCGAGGACATTCGCCGTGCGGTTGATATGGGCTTCGACCTTGTATCCACCACGCTTTCTCATGGTGTCGCCGCCATCGACTGCACCATGGCCGATGGCCCCGATCTTCCGCTTCTGCGTCAGGCGACCGAGGAATTCCCCGGTCTTCCCATCATCTGCGAGGGCCGTGTGCACACGCCCGAGGAGGCTCGCGCCGCGATCGATGCTGGCGCTTGGGCCGTTGTCGTCGGCACTGCCATCACGCATCCCACGAGTATTACGAGTTGGTTCAAGGCTGCGCTTGAGGCGTAAGACAGGCCTCGTATCCGCTCGGGGCGGTATACTCAATATAGGCAATTGACCGCGCGGGATCCGGGTTGCTGGGTCCCGCGCTTGTTTTCGGGAGGCAACACATGCAAAAGGGAGATGCCATGGATGCGGCGGAGCGCTCGGAGCGCATCCCCGATATCGTCATCATCACCGGAATGTCCGGATCGGGCCGCACGCAGGCCATGCACGTGTTCGAGGACATGGGCTATTTTTGCATCGATAACCTGCCTCCGCGTCTGATCGCCCAGCTTGCCGAGCTCGTCGGCATCAATACGGGCGTGGGCAGGCATCTCGCCGTCACCTGCGATTTGCGTAGCCAGGGACTGTTTGACGAGTTGCTCGATGCGGTCGCCGCGCTCGAAGAACGCGAGATGAGCTGCGACATCGTGTTCCTAGAGGCTTCTGACGAGGTGCTGATCCGTCGTTATAGCGAAAACCGCCGCCGTCATCCCATTGCCAAACCGGGGGAGACTACGGCCGATGCCATTCAGCGCGAGCGCCTTCAACTGCAGGGCGTGCGCGATCGAGCCGATATGATTATCGACACGAGCCGTCTGCGCACCTCTGCGCTGCGCAACAAGCTACGTATGGCATTTTCCGAACTGTCCGACCAACAGCTCATGGACGTCCATGTGTTCTCGTTTGGCTTTAAGCACGGCATGCCCGTCGAGGCGGACATTATGATCGACGTCCGCTTCCTGCCCAATCCGTTCTACGATCCCGAGATGCGCACGATGACCGGTCTCGATAAAAAGGTCTCGGATTTTGTTCTGGACCATCCCAAGACGCAGGAGTTTTGGAAGGCTTGGACACGGCTACTCGATACGGTGATGCCGGGCTATATCGCGGAGGGTAAACCGCAGCTTTCTATCGCCATCGGCTGCACGGGCGGACAGCACCGTAGCGTCGCCATTGCCGAGGCCACGGCCCGTTACCTGGAAGGCGCCCAGTATCACGTGAGCATCTCCCACCGCGATCTGTCGCGCGCCAACACGAAGGCATAGGCCTGCATGTCGTTTACCGCTGAGGTGCGCGACGAGCTTGCGCGCTGCGAACCCGAATGTGAATACTGCGACTTGTCGACACTTGCCGCCCTCACGCGCGTGAGTGGTACGCTCTCGCTTACCGGCTCTGGGCGGTATCGTTTGACAGTTGCGACTGAGACGGGAGCCGTCGCGCGCACGATGATCACGCTGACGCATCGCATCCTTAAGCTCAAAACGGAATTCACCGTTCGTAAATCGGTCTTGCATAAGGTCCGTAATTATCTCATTACCCTGCCCGATCAACCCGACCTGGACAAGGCTCTGGTGCTGCTGGGCATTCTAGACCGCAGGGGAGGGCTCGTCGCTGGTGTTCCCCGACACATCGTTGCCCGTCCCTGCTGCAGGCTTGCCTACATCCGCGGCGCGCTCATCGCGGGTGGCTTCGTGGCCGATCCACGCGGCGATTTTCATTTGGAGATCGCGGTGCAGGGCGAGCAATATGCTAAGGGGCTTTGCGACCTGTTGGGGCAGATTGGGGTCCATGCTCGTGTTAATGCACGGCGGGGGTCATATGCCGTGTACATTAAGAGCGCCGAGGAAATCGAGCATCTATTAAAGCTGATTGGTGCCAAGCGCAGCGTTGCCGAGATTGAGGAGGCGCGCGCGGTCAAGTTGGTTAAGAACGATGTGAACCGTCGCGTGAACGCCGAGCTCGCCAACCAGACCAGAAGCGCCGGTGCTGCCCAACATCAGCTTGCGCTTATCGATGAGCTCGAGCAGCGCGGCCTTCGCGATGCGCTTCCGGATGCCTTGGCGGTCTTTTGCGACCTGCGCGAGCGCTATCCCGATCTGTCGCTGCGTGATTTAGGGGAGATGGCTGACCCTCCCTTGTCGAAGTCGGCCCTCTACCATCGAGTTTTGAGGCTTGAAAAGCTCATTGAAGCAAACGGGTAGTTTAAAGTATCGACTTATACACGGATTTAGCTGCTATTTTATTCTTTAAAACGTTTTAACGTAAATTTGATTTTCAATTTCGACTATTCTCGTGAAATTCAAGTCCAAAAAAAGGTATATTAGGCGAGTGGTTAGTTTGCGGGCCTCAACGGCGGGCGCTGTAGCTTGCGGGGGCCTTACGAAAGGAGACACAATGGCAGTAAAGGTTGCTATTAACGGCTTCGGTCGCATCGGTCGTCTGGCTTTCCGTCAGATGTTCGGTCATGAGGGCTCCGAGATTGTCGCTATCAACGACCTCACCTCTCCCGATATGCTCGCTTACCTGCTGAAGTACGACTCCACGCAGGGCAACTACGCTCGCGATCACGAGGTCGTTGCTGGCGAGGATTCCATCACCGTTGACGGCAAGGAGATCAAGATCTACAAGGAGGCCGACGCCAACAACCTGCCTTGGGGCGACCTCGACGTCGACGTCGTTCTCGAGTGCACCGGCTTCTACACCAGCAAGGCTAAGGCTCAGGCCCACATCAACGCTGGCGCCAAGAAGGTCGTCATCTCCGCTCCGGCCGGCAGCGATCTGCCCACCATCGGGTACAACGTCAACCA
>CALHWR010000196.1 GCA_938036665.1 uncultured Collinsella sp.
CCCGCCGCCGCCAACGCCCGAAGCCGCCCGCACGGCTTCCGAGCGCTTCAGCGCCACGCGGATCCGTGCGAACAGCTCCTCGATCGCAAACGGCTTGGTCAGGTAATCGTCGGCGCCGGCGTCGAGCCCGGCAACCTTGTCCATCACGGCATCGCGCGCGGTGACCATGATCACTGGCGCATCCTTGTGCTTGCGTATGCGCCGCAGCACCTCCATGCCGTTGAGCTGCGGCAACAGTACATCGAGCAGAATCAGATCGTAGTCGCGCTCCAACGCCAGGTCAACGGCGGTGCGTCCGTCGGCGGCGTGCTCCACCTGGTAGCCCTCGTGCTCCAGCTCGAGTGTCACAAAGCGGGCGATTTTCTCCTCGTCCTCTACGATCAGGATTCGTGCCATGCGTGCCCCCGTCTGCGATTACTTGTCGTCGTTGAGATTTTGCTTGATGTCGTCCGCGGCGTTGGCAGCGCTATCCATAAGGTTGTTGATGCTGCCGGGCACGTCGCCGTCGCTGTCGATGCGGTAGCGCATGCCAAAGAACAGGCCAATCAGCATCAGCCATATCGTGGCGCCCCAGGCAAACAGCGCGACGATGGGGATCAGGATGGGGATGTTGAGGATGATCGCATCGCGGCGCGTGGCGATAAACTTGGTGTCCAGACTCAGGCGGAAGAGCTTTTTGAGGTACTCCCACACGCTGTCCATCTTCTTGGAGAAGTCGGTCTTTTCGCTCGACTTTTCGTAAGCGACCTGCGCGGCGACCATCTCGGCAGAGGGCTCATCGACTGGCGCGGACTCGGTGGCGGCATGCGCCGACGTGGTCTGGGTCTTGCCCTGCGACTCGAGCCAAATGATGGCATCCAAAACGTTGCCGTCGGCAGCGTCGAGCGCGGCCTTGGCATCGGTGTAGCTCACGTTGCACTTGGTGCGGATAGTTTCAACTTTTTCGAGGTCGTCCATGACCTGTCCTTTCGTTCGATGGGCGCGACGCCGGGCAATTTGCTCGGGTGCGAGCGTTGCGTTCGGCGGTCTGCGTTGCGCCGCCCCGCCCTTGGTCGAACTCTATAGTGCAGGTTATAGATTAAGCGATTCTTGAGCCAAGATTAATGTTGGATGAGTTTTTGGGTGGCAGTGGGAAAAGAATTAGACCTCGATAGCGGGAGATGGGGTGCCGGTACAAAACGGCGTCAAGGGTTGGTCGAGCAGGCGGTTTCTCCATTGATGTCTGCACGGCATGTGACACTTACTCTGCCGCTTCGTTCTGCCACGGCGGCATGCATCTGAACAACGACCCTCTAAGGAGTTCGATATCGATGAGTGACAACGCAAAGCGTCTCGCAAAGAAGTGCGTTAAGGACGCAGGGCCGTGTCTTGTGCTGTGCGCGGCCGGCGTAGCGGTCGCGCTGCTGGCTGTTCTGGGGCCATTTGACGTGCTCCGAAGTGCCAGCTCTCTGCACGTTTGCATGGCCCTTGCCGGTGCCATGATGACCGGCGGCGTGCTCGATCTGGTTTTTTGGGTGCTTGACCCGTTTGGATGGAAGAACGAGGGGTAAGCCCTAAGGGATGGAAGGGCTGGAACGGTTAGCTTAGTAATCGTGCAGAATGCGGGCTAGCGACTTGCAGGGAAGTGGTGATCCGATGACGGTCTATGTGACGGGCGACATTCACGGTGGGCTCGACATGCAAAAGCTGCGCGACTGGGAGCTTGGGGATAGTCTGACGAGTGACGACTATCTCATCGTCGCCGGCGACTTTGGCTTTCCCTGGGATTTCTCTGCCGAGGAGTGCGCTGATATTGCTTGGCTGGAATCGCGTCCCTATACCGTGTTGTTCGTCGACGGCAACCACGAGCGTTTCGATCACTGGGCGGAGCGCCCCATGGAGTTGTGGCACGGTGGGCTGACGCAGCGCCTGTCGGATGCCTCGCCCATACGGCGACTGACGCGTGGCGAGGTTTTTGAGCTCGACGGCTCAACGATCTTTACCATGGGCGGCGCCACGAGCGTGGACAAGGAATACCGCATTCCGTATTCCAGCTGGTGGCCGCAGGAGCTGCCGGACGAGCGCAACTTTGAGGAGGCGCGGGCAAAGCTCGACAGCGTGGGCTGGACGGTCGACTACGTGATCACCCACACCTGCTCTACGCGCATGCTTTCGTCCACGCTATATCCAGCGCCCGGCTGGAATTGCCCCGCCGTCGATCGGCTTACGGCATTTTTCGATGAGCTGGAAGACCGCTTGGACTACAAGCGCTGGTACTACGGGCATTTTCATCGGGATACCAACCCGGCCGAGCGTCACACCGTGCTCTACGACTGCATCGTTCGCTTGGGCGACGAACTCCAGTCCTGGGATGTTGCGTAGAGGCGGGGTGGCTGGCTACTCGACCGTTACAGTGATGTTCTCCCGATGCGCGCGGATGACGTCCCAGCTAAAGTGCTCGACCAGCTGCTCGGCGGTACGCGGCGTGGTGTCCGGCGCGATGCCTGTTTGCCCGGCGAGCCATCCCAACAGTGCCTCGGGTGTGCCAAAGCGGGTGCGGAGCTCGCCCAGGTCCAGATCGCAATCGCGCTTGGAAAGGCGGCGGCCGTCCGGCGACATGAGCAGCGGAATGTGCGCGTAGCGCGGTGTGGGCAGTCCCAGCAGATGTTGCAGATAGATCTGGCGCGTCGTGGAACCAAGCAGGTCGCATCCGCGTACGATCTCGGTGACGCCCATGGCAGCGTCGTCGACCACCACGGCCAGCTGATAGGCAAACACGCCGTCGCTGCGGCGCACCAAAAAGTCGCCGCACTCGGTGGCGAGTGCCTCGCATTGGGCTCCGTACGTGCGGTCCACGAATTCGATCACGTCGCCGGCGAGGTCGTCGACGTCGGGCACACGCAGACGCGTGGCCGGAGCGCGCAGGATGCTGCGGCGGGCAACCTCCTCGGCAGAAAGGCCTCGGCAGGCGCCGCGGTAGATGGGCGTGCCGTCGCTCGCGTGCGGCGCGCTTGCGGTGTGGAGCTCGGCGCGCGTGCAAAAGCAGGGATAGGTGAGGCCGGCGTCTTGCAGCTGGTGCAGGGCGTCCTCGTACAAGTCCAGGCGATCGTGCTGGTAGTAGGGGCCTTCGTCCCACTCAAGCCCCAGCCAGGCTAGGTCGTCAATCAATTGGGC
>CALHWR010000197.1 GCA_938036665.1 uncultured Collinsella sp.
CGCGAGCACCATCCGAGATAAACGTCGGCATCGAAGTCTTCTCGCGCAGGGCATCGAGCGCCGCGTCGCCCAGCTCGGCCAGCCAAGCGTTAACGGCGCGACCGCGGATATGCGTCTGCGCCACCGAGTCAATCGCCGAATCGGGAATACGTTCGAGCATAGAGTCGGAGACGTCGGCAAGCGACTCATTGATGCGGTCGGCAAGGTCGGCACGCACACGCTCAAGCTGATCGGACAGACGCCGCCAGCTCGCCAACGAGCACACCGCATCGACCATCATCGCGACCGCGACGATAAAGGCGGCCAAGCGCACGATTAGCACCGGCAGATGGCCAAGCAGCCCCAGCAATGCCGGCTCCACTAAACGGCAAATACACAACGCACCCAAGCCAAACGCGCAGGCCCAGTACAGGCAGATGCGTCCGTGCAGGTTAAACGGCAGATGCGAGTAATCCCAAAACCGGGCACCCGTCGTTTTTTCCAACAGCACGCCCACGCTATATTCGATCACGCTGCATACGAGCGCGGCAGCGACAAACTGGCTCGAGGCGTCTGGGATTCCACGCAGCAGCAACCAGCACGCAATGCCGCCCGCACCGTAGATGGGACAACACGGCCCTAGCAAAAAGCCGCTGTTGGCAAAGCGTCCGTGGTTGAGCATGGCGCAGACTGTCGACTCCCATACCCAGCCGCAAAAACCGTAGAAGGCAAACGAGAGTACCAGCGCCGAGAGCGGACAGGCGGCAAGCGTCGCGCCGTCAAATGCCATGTCGATCGCGGTTCCCACCGTCTACCCACTCCTCTTTTCGTTCGATTCTTTGCTCGAGCCGTCACTCGGGCCCTCGTTCAAATCGTTCGCGCCGCCTTTGCGCGGCAGACGGCCGGCAATCGTCTCGCGCAGTGCGCACCATTTATCCGCCAGGCACACAATCCATGCCTCACGACACGTCGGCGGCACCGGTACCAGCGGAAACATATGCCGTACGATAATATTCCGCTCGCGCGGCGTCAGCTCAAAATCTTCCTCCGCACGCGCCAAGGCAAAAAACGGGTGACGAAAGCCATGCAGTCGATGGCTTGGGTCGGGATCGTGCCAGTCATAGAGAAAGTAATCGTGCAGCAGGGCCCCGCGCAGCAGCGATAAGCGGTCGACGGAGATACCGACGCGGCCCAGGCGCTCGGCAAAGGACAGACTTGCCCGCGCTACCGAGGTCACATGCGTATAGACCGTCACATCGCCATGTTGGATAAACTCATGCATCAGGTCCAAGCGGCCCGCCTGGGCAAGCTGACGGGCGGCATCGTCGACCTCGCGCGCGATTTTCTCGGCACGAACGGTATCGGACATGCGGCCTCCTTCCGGCGGCGCTCGGCGGCAAGCCGCGGCCTGCGCGCAATGAATAAAATCATCATCGAATTTACCAGTATGGCATCGGACAAAACGTTTTGCCCCACCAGTTGGCGAATTACCGCGCCGCCGTCACATATCAAACGCCAAAATGTGCGAGACTGTCTTGTGCAATTGTGCCGGCCGAGGGAGTGCCGGCGCACGATTCGCATGGAGTAACCCACAACGATGCTGCTTACGCAAACGACAACGCCCGAGGACGTCAAGGCTCTCGATCGCGCCGAGCTTCCGCTGCTCTGCGGCGAGATCCGCCACGCCATCCTCGAAAGCTCCGCCGCCGTCGGCGGGCACGTTGCCCCCAACCTGGGCGTCGTTGAGCTTACGGTTGCGCTCCATCGCGTATTTAACTCCCCCATCGACAAGATTGTCTTTGACGTTTCGCACCAGACCTACGCCCACAAGGCGCTGACCGGGCGCGCGTACACTTATATCGATCCGGAGCGTTATGGTGAGGCTTCTGGCTTTGCCAATCCCGACGAGTCCGAGCACGACCTGTTCGCCATGGGCCATACCTCCACGTCGGTGAGCCTGGGCTGCGGCCTGGCGCACGCTCGTGACCTGGCGGGCGATACGTACAACGTCATCACCATCATTGGCGACGGCTCGCTTTCGGGCGGCCTGGCGTTTGAAGGCTTTAACAATGCCGCCGAACTCGATAGCAACCTGATCATCATCGTCAACGATAACGACCAGTCCATTGCCGAGAACCACGGTGGCTTGTATCGCAATCTGGCCGAGCTGCGCGCCAGCAACGGCACCTGTGAGCGCAACGTTTTCCGCGCGATGGGGCTCGACTACCGCTATCTGGACGCCGGCAACGATGTGTTGGCCCTGGTCGACACGCTGCAGGAGCTGCGCGATATCGATCATCCCATTGTGCTGCACGTCTCCACCGCCAAGGGCAAGGGCTTTGAGCCAGCCCAGAGTGACCCCGAGCGCTGGCATCACGTGGGTCCGTTTGACATGGCGACTGGGCGCAAGCTCTGCCCGGGCCATCCGAGCGAGCCTGCGCCGCGCACCTATGCCGACATTACGGGCGAGGCGCTCAGCGCCGCCATCGAGCGCGATCCGCAAGTCGTGGGCATCACGGCCGCCACGCCCTACATCATGGGCTTTACACCCGAGCTTCGCGCCGCCGCCGGCAAACAGTTCGTCGATGTGGGCATTGCCGAGGAGCACGCCGTGACCTTTGCCACCGCGCTTGCGCGCTCGGGTGCCAAGCCAGTCTTTGGTGTGTACGGCACGTTTTTGCAGCGCGCCTACGACGAGCTGTGGCACGACCTGTGCCTCAACGATGTCCCCGCAACCATCCTGGTGTTTGGCGCATCGATCTTTGGCACCACATCCGAGACGCATCTTTCGTTCTTTGATATTTCTATGCTGGGCGGTCTTCCCAACATGCACTACTTAGCGCCGGCCTGCATGGAGGAATATCTGTCCATGCTGAGCTGGTCGCTCGACCACCGCGAGCATCCCGTAGCGATCCGTGTGCCGGGCATTGGCCTGGTAAGCCGCCCCGATCTGGCGCCTGCCGAGAGCGACGATTACGGCGTCGCGCGCTACAACGTCGTGCGCCAGGGCCGCGACGTTGCCGTGCTCGCGCTTGGCGATTTCTTTGAGCTGGGCGAGCGCGTGGCAAACCGTCTGACTGCCGAGTACGGCATCGAGGCCACGCTCGTCAACCCGCGCTATGCAACTGAGCTCGACCGCGAGTTCCTCGACAGCCTTGCCGCCGAGCATCGCGTTGTCGTCACCCTCGAGGACGGCATCTTGGACGGTGGCTGGGGCGAGCGCGTGGCATGTTATCTGGCCTGCACGCCGCTGCGCACGCGCACCTTTGGCATCGCCAAGGGCTTCCCCGACCGCTACGACCCCAACGAGTTGCTCGCTCAGAACGGCATGACGGTCGAGAACATGGCCGCCGAAGCCGTAAGGCTACTCAACGAGTAAGAAAACCTCCGCAAGGGAAGCACCCCTGCGGAGGTTTTTGTTTTCACGACACGATTATCTCAATCTGTAACATCTAGGGCCCGAATTCCCGTCTAACTGTTACAGATCTAGACAAACCGTCTTTGCCCCTGACCTTTGTCTCAATCTGTAACAGAAAGGGAGCTTTTGTCCGCCTAACTGTTACAGATCGAGACATTCGAATTCCCCTGAAGAGAAAATCTCAATCTGTAACAGTTACTCGGCAAAAATGGCTGCAGATGTTACAGATCGAGACAAAACAGCAAGGCATGCCGCTGCATCGGCCAGAACCGCCACAAAGGTGCCTGTCCCTTTTAATATGAGCAGGACATTGTCAAGAGGCAAAATCGGGCCTGGCCCCAACG
>CALHWR010000198.1 GCA_938036665.1 uncultured Collinsella sp.
GCTTCGGCGACAACAAGATCCAGGTCATCAAGGCTGTCCGTGAGCTCACCAACCTTGGCCTGAAGGAGGCCAAGGAGGTCGTCGAGGGCGCTCCCAAGGCTGTTCTCGAGGGTGCCAAGAAGGAGGACGCCGAGGCTGCCAAGGAGAAGCTCGAGGCTGCTGGCGCTGCTGTCACCCTCAAGTAATCAGGCTTTCTCGCCAGATTCCTTTGCAGACGGGGTTCGCATTGCGAGCCCCGTCTTTTTTGTTTTTCGGTCCCTCGGCATCGGTTGCTCAAACTGCCATGTTCTGTGATTTGCGTCGTATCGGGTGCCCTGCCGTTGGGCAATAAAATTGCACCATTCGAGCAATAATTTGCGTTGACCTGCTGAAGAATTGTCTCTGCCTTGTAGCGACATATAGTTCCAGCGGTAAGATGCTTGGGTATCGCAATTTGGTCTGCGGCTGTGCGCCGCACGCATGGGGCGCTTTTGCGCCTGCGAAAGGATCTTTGAATAACATGAAGGCAATCATCCCCGCCGCCGGTCTTGGCACGCGTTTTCTGCCTGGCACCAAGTGCACGCCCAAAGAGATGCTGCCGGTGCTCGACAAGCCCGTCATCCAGTATGTCGTCGAGGAGGCACTCGACCCCGAGGAGGTCGACGACGCCATCATCGTTACCTCGCCCGGCAAGCCCGAGCTGCTGAACTACTTCCAGCCCGACCGTTCGCTCGAGAACCTGCTGCGCGAGCGCGGCAAGAACGCCTATGCCGATGCCGTCGCCCACGCTGGCGGTATGCCGGTCGACTTCCGTTATCAGTACGAGCCCAAGGGCCTCGGCCATGCTATTCGCTCTGCTGCCGACGCCGTGGCAGGGGAGAACTTCCTGGTTCTTCTGGGCGACTACGTTGTACCTAACCGCGACATCTGCGACAAGATGCTCGCCGTTTCCAAGGAGCACGGTGGCGCTTCGGTTATCGCCGTCGCTGCTTGCTCGCCCGAGGAAGTCAGCCGCTACGGTGTTATCGCCGGCGAGCGCGTCGGTTCGCTCGAGGGCGCCGAGGACGTTGCCGATGCCGAGCCGGGCGCTGTCTGGCGTATCGGCGGTCTGGTCGAGAAGCCCGCTCCCGAGGCTGCTCCGTCCAACCTGTACATCGTCGGTCGCTACCTGCTGAGCCCGCTGGTCATGGACCTGCTGGCAGATCAGCAGGCCGGCAAGGGCGGCGAGATCCAACTCACCGACGCCATGGCCCGTTCGCTCGACCGCGAGGCCATGTACGCCGTCGTCATCGACCCGCTGTCGGGCTACGACACCGGCACTCCCTCTGGCTGGATGGCCACCAACGCCCTCATGGCTGCAAGCGACCCCCGCTTTGCCGATGCCTTCTGGGACGCCATCGACGAGCGCGGCGGATTGATGCGCAAGTAAGCCTTCGGGCATCGACATTTACGGGCGTGGACCTCGGTTCGCGCCCGTTTTTTATAAGAGCTGCGATTGCCGGCCCCCTGTTCACAGAAAATATATGAACAGATGTTCGATACACATACATCTACCTGCATGTTTTCTGTTGAAAAACTTTGCTACTCCAAAAACTCAATCGCGTCAAGGCTTTTCTTGCTCAACGGTCGGTACCTGATAAACTATTAGGTTGCGATAACTGGCGAAGCCATGCCTCGCCAATCCACCGAGCATTTCCGTGAAGGAGGAAAAACCTGGTGACCAACGCAATCACTGCCACTGAGCGCACGCGTGTCAGCTTCGGGAAAATCCCGGAGGCCATGGAGCTCCCCAACCTTATCTCTGTTCAGAGGGAATCCTTTGAGCGTTTTAAGAGCGAGGGCCTTCGTGAGGCGTTCAAGGAATCCAGCCCCATCCAGAGCCAGAACCATGTTCTCGAGGTTACCTTCGGCGAGCATCAGTTTGGCGATCCCGCGCACACCGTCGAGGAGTGCCGCGAGAAGGACATGACCTATCAGGCTCCGCTTCTGACCGACGTCCGTCTTACCAACAAGGAGACCGGCGAGATCAAGGAGCAGCTCGTCTTCATGGGCGACTTCCCCATGATGACCGATCAGGGCACCTTTATCATCAACGGTACCGAGCGTATCGTCGTCTCCCAGCTCGTCCGTTCCCCGGGCGTGTACTACAGCTCCGAGATGGATTCGGGCAAGCAGATCTACAAGGCCCAGATCATCCCGTCCCGCGGTGCCTGGCTCGAGTTTGAGGTCGACAAGCGCGACCAGCTCATGGTCTCCATCGACCGTAAGCGCAAGCAGAGCGCCACGATGTTCCTGCGCGCCCTTGGCATCGCCGTCACCAACGACGACATCATCGAGCTGCTCGGCAACTCCGATGTGATCAAGCGCACCCTGGAGCGCGACACCGCCCTCACCCGCGAGGACGCCCTCATCGAGATCTACCGTCGCCTGCGCCCGGGCGAGCCTCCCACCGTGGACGCTTCCCGCAGCCTGCTCGAGGGCCTGCTCTTTAACCCGCAGCGCTACGATCTGGCCCGCGTCGGTCGTTACAAGGTCAACAAGAAGCTCAACCTCACCACCGAGGAAGAGGTCACGGTGCTCACCGACGAGGATATCGTCGCAACGCTGCGCTACCTGCTGTCCCTCGCTGCCGGCGAGCAGGGCTTCAAGGTCGACGACATCGACCACTTTGGCAACCGCCGTATCCGCACCGTTGGCGAGCTCGTCGCCAACCAGTTCCGTATCGGCATGAGCCGTATGGAGCGCGTCGTCCGTGAGCGCATGAGCTCCCAGGACATCGACGAGATCACCCCGCAGTCGCTCATCAACATCCGCCCGATCGTGGCCTCCATCAAGGAGTTCTTCGGTTCCTCGCAGCTCTCGCAGTTCATGGACCAGGCGAACCCCCTGACCGGTCTGACCCATAAGCGCCGTCTGTCCGCACTCGGCCCTGGTGGTCTTGCCGGCCACAAGTCCGGCTCCAGCCGCCGCACCAACGTGCCGACGGCCGTCCGCGACGTTCACAATTCGCACTACAGCCGCATGTGCCCGATCGAGACCCCCGAAGGCCCCAACATCGGCCTGATCGGCTCGCTCGCCCTCTACGCCCGCGTCAACGAGTACGGCTTCATCGAGGCCCCGTTCCGTCGTGTCGAGAACGGCGTTGCCACCGATCAGATCGACTGGATGACCGCTGACGAGGAAGAGAAGCACGTCATCGCGCCGGCCAACACGCCGCTCGATCCCAAGACCAACGAGTTCATCACGACCGATGCCGAGGGCAAGCTTGTCCGCCCGCACACCGTGATCGCCCGTACCCGCGACTTCGACGGTTCCTTCGGCGCTCCCGCCGACGTGCCCGTCGAGGACGTCGACTACATGGACGTCTCGCCGCGTCAGATGCTCTCCGTCGCAGCCACGCTGATCCCGTTCCTTGAGCACGACGACGCCAAGCGTACGCTGATGGGCGCTAACATGCAGCGTCAGGCCGTGCCGCTGGTTCACCCCGCCGCTCCCTATGTCGGTACCGGCATGGAGCGTCGCGCCGCTCTGGACTCCGGCGAGGTCACCCTGGCCAAGAACGCCGGCGAGGTTATCTTTGCCGACGCCGCCAAGATTATCGTCAAGCATGCCGGCGGCATGGACGAGTATCATCTGGCCAAGTACCAGCGCTCCAACCAGTCCACCTGCATCAACCACCGTCCGCTCGTGCGCGTCGGTGACACCGTTGAACAGGGCGAGCCTCTGGCCGACGGTCCTTCGACCGATCACGGCGAGCTCGCACTGGGCCAGAACCTCACCGTGGCCTACATGCCGTGGGAAGGCTTTAACTACGAGGACGGTATCGTCGTGTCCGAGCGCCTGGTGGCCGAGGACCTGCTGACGACCATTAACATCACCCGTCACGAGATCGACGCCCGCGACACCAAGCTCGGCCCCGAGGAGATCACCCGCGAGATCCCGAACCTCTCCGAGGACATGCTTGCCAACCTCGACGAGGACGGCATCATCCGCATCGGCGCCGAGGTCGGCCCTGGCGACATCCTGGTCGGCAAGGTCACGCCTAAGGGCGAGAGCGCTCTGACCGCCGAGGAGCGCCTGCTGCGCGCCATCTTCGGTGCCAAGGCCCACGACGTCCGCGATACCTCCCTTAAGATGCCTCACGGCGCTTACGGCCGCGTCATCGATGTCGTCCGCTTTAGCCGCGAGAACGGCGACGACCTGGCCCCCGGCGTCAACGAGCAGGTGCGCGTCTACGTCGCCCAGCGTCGTAAGATCCAGCAGGGCGATAAGATCGCCGGCCGCCACGGCAACAAGGGTGTTATCTGTAACGTTCTGCCGGTCGAGGACATGCCCTACATGGCTGACGGTACCCCGATCGACGTTATCCTCAACCCGCTGGGCGTTCCTTCGCGTATGAACGTCGGCCAGCTGCTCGAGTGCCACCTTGGCTGGGCTGCTGCCTGCGGTTGGGATACCGAGCAGGCCGACTCCGACAAGTACGTCCCCGGTCCGTTCTTCACCGCCACGCCCGTCTTCGACGGCGCCAAGGAGGACGAGATCGCCGAGGTCATCCGTCGTGCCAACAAGAACATGCTCAACAAGGCCACCGCTGCCTTTGGCGATCACATGCGCCCCGAGTTCGTCACCCAGCTTGACGAGCGCGGCAAGACCCGTCTGTTCGACGGCCGCACCGGCGAGGAGTTCCGCGAGCCCATTACCGTGGGTACGTCCTACATCCTCAAGCTCGGCCACATGGTCGACGACAAGATCCACGCCCGTTCGACTGGCCCTTACAGCCTGGTTACCCAGCAGCCTCTGGGCGGCAAGGCCCAGTTCGGCGGCCAGCGCTTCGGCGAGATGGAAGTTTGGGCACTGTACGCTTACGGCGCTTCCAACGTCCTGCAGGAGATCCTGACCGTCAAGTCCGACGATACCGTGGGCCGCGTCAAGACCTACGAGTCCATCGTCAAGGGCGAGAACGTCCCGGTTCCGGGTATCCCCGAGTCCTTCAAGGTTCTCGTCAAGGAGATCCGCTCCCTCGCGCTGGACATCGAGCCCATGCACGATGCCGACGAGGACGCCTCCGCCCCTGTGACCGCCGAGGAGACCTCTGCTCTCGACGACCT
>CALHWR010000199.1 GCA_938036665.1 uncultured Collinsella sp.
ACAGGAGGCCACTTAATGTGGCCTCCGTCGTGAGCAGGACTGTAGAGCAGGAAACTTCATCAGCGCCCGCCCCACGGGAAACCGGCGGGATAGACCAGTTCAGATGGGGCTTTGATGCATGGGTGGTCTGTTGTTGTGCAAATGGGTATCATACTGTGGTTATTGCATCGACTCTGCGATGCATATTTGTACGTTCCCGACGGTCGGTTTGCCAGAAGCGCCCCGTCGGTTGTTTCAGACCCGTTTCGAAGAAAGGAAACAACACTAACCTATGGCAGCTAAAAAATCATCTCCCTTGAAGATCATCCCGCTCGGCGGCCTTGACGGCATCGGCAAGAACATGACGGTCTTCGAGTGCGGCGACGACATGGTGCTCGTCGACGCCGGCCTCATGTTCCCGGATGACTCCCAGCCCGGTATCGACCTGGTGCTTCCCGACTACACCTATGTTTTGGAGAACGAGGAAAAGCTCCGCGGTATCGTCGTCACCCACGGCCACGAGGACCACACCGGTTCGCTTCCGTATCTGCTGCAGGACCTCAACAACAAGGTGCCCATCTTTTCGAGCAAGCTGACGCTTGGCTTTATCGAGGGTAAGCTTTCTGAGTTCCGCATCCGCGCACCCAAGTTCCGCGAGGTCAAGGGCGGCAGCCATGTCAACCTCGGCGGCATCTCGCTCGACTTCTTCTCGATGACGCACTCCATCCCCGGCGCTCTGGGCGTGTTCATCCGCACCAATCAGGGCACCGTTATGCACACCGGCGACTTTAAGCTCGACCAGACGCCCATCGACGGCGTCACGCCCGACTATGCCGCTATCAGCCGCTTTGCCAAGCAGGGCATCGACCTGTTGCTGTCCGACTCCACCAATGCCACGGTTCCCGGCTTTACCAAGTCCGAGGCCGAGGTTGGTCCCAACCTGCTACATGCCATCAAGAACGCCCCGGGTCGCGTGTTCGTCGCTTCGTTCTCGAGCCATATCCATCGTTTGCAGCAGATCTGCGATGCCGCCCGCAAGTGCGGTCGTAAGGTCGTTGTGACCGGTCGTTCCATGCTCACCAACACCCGCGTCGCGCGCGAGCTGGGCTACCTCAACATCGACGATGCCGATATCATCGATGCCTTCGATATCGATAACCTGCCCGACGACAAGATCGTCGTCATGTGCACCGGTTCGCAGGGCGAGCCGCTGTCGGCCCTGTCCCGCATGGCCAATGGCGAGCACAAGACGCTCTCTATCCACGAGGGCGATACCGTCATCCTCTCGGCAACTCCCGTTCCCGGCAACGAGAAAGCCGTCCAGCAGGTCGTCAACAGCCTGGCCAAGCTCGGCTGCGACGTGTGGGATAAGAACCGCGCTCTTGTCCACGTCTCGGGCCACGGTAGCCAGGAGGAGCTCAAGCTCCTGATGGCCATGGCCAAGCCCACGTACTTTATGCCGGTTCACGGTGAGGCCGTGCATCTGCGCGCCCATGCCCAGCTTGCCCGCAAGATGGGCATCAAGGACGATCATATCTTTATCCTCGATAACGGCGACACGCTCGAGATGCGCGGCGGTATCGTCAAGCGCGGTACGCCCGTCGAGTCCGGCGTCGTCTACGTCGACGGCCTTCGTATCGGCGATACCGACCCCATCGTCTTGCGCGATCGTCAGAAGCTCGCCAATGACGGTATGGTTACCGCTGTTGCCATCGTCTCGCTTAAACACAAGAAGATCGAGGCCATCGAGTTCTCGGGCCGCGGCGTCTCGTTTGCCATCGACGACCAGTTCTCTGAGGATGCCTCCGCGTCCATCATGAAGACGATCGAGAAGGGCAAGTTCAGCTTTACGAGCAGCGGTTCCGATGCCATTCGCAAGGCCGTGCGCGACTCACTCTCTAACTTTATCTGGAGCCGTACGCGCACTCGTCCGATGATCATCCCGGTCGTCATGGAGGTTTAGTTTGGCGCGCGGATCTGCACAAAACGCCAAAGGCAATAAAGCCAACAACCAACCGGCATCTGCTAAGGGTGCCGGTTCCCATCTTCGTGCCAATAAAGGTCACGAGGCCGACTTCGACGATTTTGAGCCCCTGGTCGAGCCTTCGGCCAACCGCGATATCGCCGGCGTGGTCATTGCCGTTTTGGCGATTGCGTCCTTCATTGCCGTGATTTCGCCGGCGACCGCACCCGTTACGGCTGCGGTTGCCGGTTTCTACCACCTGGGCTTTGGTCTGGGCGCCTACGTGCTGCCGATTGTCATTTTGCTGTTTGCCGCCACGCTCTTTTTAGGCGAGGATTCGCCGCTCAACGTGCGCTCTGTTGCGGGCGGTGCCGTGGTCTTTATCGCCGTCGTCTCCATTCTTTCGCTGATGGTGCCGGGTACGAGCGACTCGTGCGACCTTATGTTCACGCTGCAAAACCTGTCCGCCTCGGGTGGCTACATCGGTGCGTTTATTGCGAGTGCATTGCAGAATGCCCTGGGTAAGCCTATCGCAATGGTGGTCCTATTGGGTCTGGCCGTCGTTGGCTTTGTCATCATCGGCTTTTCGGTGGGCGGCGTTTTGCGCTCTGCCCGCGACCGTGCGGCCGATTTTGCCGAGCGCCGTCGTGCCGACGTCAACGCGAGTCCGTGGGGTGACGACGAAGCCCTGTCGGTGCCCGGCGTTGCCCGTCCGCACCTGAGCATTCTTCGTCAAAAGGGCTCCGATATGGCCGTGACCACGGTGATGGGCAACGATGATGACCTGGTTTTGGACGATGACGACGAGGACGAGGATCCGTTTGTCGACGTGTCCGATGCCGTGGAGGCCGAGCGCGCCAAGACGACGCTGCTGCCGCGCCGTCATGCCAAGAAGAGCAAGACGGCTCCCAAGCTCAATACGAGTGAACCCGACCCGTCTTGGTCCGAGAGCGAGATTGAGCTTACCGAGGGCGATGACGAGGACGACGAGGCTCCGATCGAGACTGCCAAGACGACCTTGCTGCCGCGTCGCCATGCCAGGCGCGGCCAGGTGCCCGGCCAGCTTTCGATGGAGGACGATCCGGACAAGGTCGACGAGTCCGAGCCGCCGTTTGCCGTGAATCCCGTCTCGGCCGCCCCTCAAATTCCTGATTTCCTCAAGCATCCCAAGGTTGCCGATGCGTCTGTTGCGAGCGCTGCCGAGGCGTCTACTTCGAGCGATGGGGGAGCGGACAATGCCCCCGCGGATAACGAGGGCGAAGAAGAGGACGGCCTTAAGCTTCCGCCGCTCGAAATCCTGCATGCAAACCCTCAGTCCGCTTCTGCCGCATCTTCGGACAAGGAGCTGGAACAGACCGCCGAGTCGCTGCAGTCCACGCTGCTTGAGTTTGGCCGTAGCGCTCGCGTTGTCGGCTGGATTGCCGGCCCCACGGTGACGACTTTTAAGCTGCAGCCCGGCGAGGGTGAGCGCGTGAGCAAGATTTCGAGCCTTGAGGACGACATCGCGCTGTCGCTTGCTGCTCAGTCCGTGCGTATCTTTGCCCCGATTCCCGGCACCTCGCTCGTGGGTATCGAGATCCCCAATCGCAAGCGTCAGAACGTCAACTTGGGCGACGTGCTGCCCTATGTTAAGGGCGGTCCGCTTGAGCTTGCCATCGGCCGCGACGCCGAGGGCACGCCGGTCGTCGCCGACCTCGCCAAGATGCCCCACCTGCTGATCGCCGGTACCACGGGTTCCGGTAAGTCGGTCATGATCAACTCCATCATCACGACCCTGCTCATGCGCGCGCTCCCCGAGGACGTTCGCTTGATCATGGTCGACCCCAAGCGCGTCGAGCTCGCAGGCTATAACGGCCTGCCGCATCTTTACGTGCCCGTAGTGACCGAGCCCAAGCAGGCCGCGAGCGCCTTGCAGTGGGCGGTGTCCGAAATGGAGCGCCGCCTGAAGGTCTTCGAGCGCCTGAACGTGCGCAAGATCTCGACCTATAACGAAAAGCAGGCCGCCGGCGAGTTTGAGCATTACGATAACCCGCCGCAAAAGATGCCCTACCTGGTCATCATCATCGACGAGCTTTCGGACCTGATGATGGTCGCCGGCAAGGACGTCGAGGCCTCGATTGTGCGTATCGCCCAGCTGGGCCGTGCCGCCGGTATCCACCTTATCGTGGCGACCCAGCGTCCGAGCTCTAACGTGGTGACGGGCCTCATCAAGGCAAACATTACCAACCGTATCGCCTTCAACGTCGCAACGGGCATCGACTCCCGCGTCATCATTGACCAGATGGGTGCCGAAAAGCTCACCGGCTTGGGTGACATGCTGTTCTCAAAGGTCGACTGGGGCAAGCCCCGCCGCATCCAGGGCTGCTTTGTTTCGGATGACGAGATCAACGAGATTGTCGAGTTCGTTAAGTCGCAAAGCGAGCCCGACTACCATGAGGAGATCCTGTCGGCTGTGGCACCTGCCTCCATGTCCATGGCAGGTGGCGGCGGCATCGTGCGAACCGGCGTTGCCGAGCCTCAGGACGACGATCCGCTTATCTGGGAAGCCGCTCATATTGTGGTGGAATCGCAGCTGGGCTCCACATCTGGCCTGCAACGCCGCCTGAAGGTTGGCTATGCGCGCGCCGGGCGTATTATGGACATGCTGGAAGAAAAGGGTGTCGTCGGACCGCCCGACGGTTCCAAGCCGCGCGAGGTTCTGCTGGATGAAGAAGGCCTTGCCACGCTGGAATCCGTCGACGCCGAGATGGCACGTGAAGATCGTGAGTTTGGAGGATTCTGATGGCTGCACGCTTTGGTGACATGCTGCTCGAGCAGCGTCGCCGAATGGGCCTTTCCATTCAGCAGGTCGCCAACACCATCAAAATCAGGCCGCAGATCATCGAGTTTTTCGAGAATGGCAATTTTGCATCGATGCCTCCGCGCGGCTATGCGCAGGGCATGATTTCGAGCTATGCGCGCTTTTTGGGCCTCAATCCGCGGGAGGTCGTCAACGCTTATTTTGACGATCTGATGGCATATGAGCGCGAGACGTCGCAGCAGGGCGGTCGTTTTCAGGACGCCGCCGGCTACGTCAATTCGCGTTCCTCGGTCGACAACGGCCGCTTCCTGATGGTTCAGGGCGGGCGTTCGACGCGTTATGGCCAGCGCCCTCAGCAGGCTGGCTATGTTACCGAAACGGGCTCGAGCGAGGAGATTCGTTCCCAGCGCGATCGTTTTCGCAGCACGCCGGCGCCCGAGGAGCGCGCACTCCCCGCTGCCCGCGGTGTCGCACGTGACCCTCGTGCCGGCTACGGCGATGGTGGTTATTCCGATCGCGGTTGCCGTGGTGTCTCTACCGGACGCTCTCGCGGTGGCTATGCGGACGCCGATGCCACGCAGGTGACGCCGCGTCTTCGCTCTCAATCACAGCCGTATGACCAGCGCTCTTCGGCTCCGCGTTCGGGCCAGCGTGGCTATCAAGGCCGCGGTGAACTTGCGCCCCGCTCGGGTCAGCGCAGCCTTCAGGGCCAGGGCGGCTATCGCGGCCGTTCCGATAGCAATCGCGGTCGTATGCCTCAGGGAGGCGGCCGCAGCAGTTCCGGTCGTGGACGCGGCGGATCCCGTACTCCTCAAAACAACGGGCTCGATCCGCGTATCGTCTACGCCGGCATCGGCGCCGTGGCATTGCTGCTGATTGTGCTCATCGTGGTGCTTCTGCGCGGCTGCGCATCTTCGACGCCCGAGACCACGCCCGAGACGCCCGCTGCCACCAAGACGACGACTAAGAAGTCTTCTAAGAAGACCGAAACGGTCGACGAGGACGAAGACACCGATGAGGCGACGGATGAGTCGACTGATTCGGACGCTACCAAGACGACGGCCAAGAAGGAAGAAAGCGAGGTCACGAAGGTCAAGGTCTCCGTTGCCAAGGGAAAGACCGCGTGGATTGAGGTCAAGGTCGACGGCAAGTCGGTCTATGGCGCCCAGGCGACTGGCCCCTTTGAGCAGGAGTATACGCCCGAGTCCTCGATCGAGATCACCACGTCCAAGCCTTCCGATGTCACCGTTACCAAGAACGGTGAAAAGGTCCGTTACGATACCAAGACCTCGGGCGTGGCGCGCGTGACGATCACCGTTCCCAAGAAGGAGACGTCTGATTCCGAGAATGGTGAAAGTTCTGATGGTACCGACACCACCGATGGTACCGATACCACCGACGGTACCGATGCCCAGTCCACGGATGGCGCCGATACCGCAACTGACGGTCAGACACCCACCGATTCTACCGACAATTCGTACGATAGCTACTAGGCCGCTCGTACGCGAAAGGAAACATCATGGCTAAAGATTCAAGCTTCGACGTCGTGTCCGAGGTCAATATGCAGGAGGTCGACAATGCCTTCCAGCAGACCACGCGCGAGATTTCCCAGCGCTATGACCTCAAGGACTCCGGCGCCACCATCGAGCTTTCGAAGGGCGACAAACTCTTTACGATCAACGCCCCGGCCGACTTTGTCTCCAAGCAGATCATCGATGTCCTGAGCTCCAAGCTCATCAAGCGTGGCATCGATCTTAAGGCTGTGTCCTGGGATGCGCCTCAGGCTGCCTCGGGCGGCACCGTGCGCGTGCTCGGTCACATCGTCGAGGGTATCGACCAGACGACTGCCAAGAAGATCAATAAGGACATTAAGGATCAGAAGCTCAAGGTCAAGGTGACGATTGAGGCCGACAAACTGCGTGTTTCCTCTGCTTCCAAGGATGCGCTGCAGGCCGTGATCCAGTTCCTGCGCGACCAGGACTACGGTCAGCCGCTGCAGTTCACCAACTACCGCTAATTCATTCGAAAGGACTGCTCTCCAACATGGATACACCGTTGGGCTCCGTGCTCTACATCACCCTCGGGTGCGCTAAGAACGAGGTTGACACCGACCGCATGCGTTCTCTTTTGACCGCCGCGGGCTACGAGGAGGCATTCGACCCGCAGGATGCCGATATCGCCATCGTCAATACATGCTCGTTCCTCGCCTCCGCAACGTCCGAGAGCATCGAGACCACGCTCGAGCTCGCCAACGAGGTTCAGGACGGCGTTCGTTCTTGCCCCATCGTCATGTGCGGCTGTGTGCCGTCGCGCTATGGCGACGATCTGCCCGATGAGCTGCCCGAGGTCGCTGCCTTTGTGAAGGCCGACGAGGAGGATGGCATCGTGGCGGTCATCGATGGCGTGCTGGGCGTCGAGCGCGAGATTGCCGTCTATATTCCGCAGGTCAAGCGCACCGTCGAGGGCGCTGTCGCCTACGTCAAGATCTCCGATGGCTGCAACCGCTTCTGTAGCTTCTGCATGATCCCGTATATTCGCGGTCGCTATCATTCGCGCAATGCCGAGAGCATTATCTCCGAGGTGCGCGACCTGGTTGCCGGCGGTGTGCGCGAGATCGTGCTGATCGGCCAGGACACGGGTATTTGGGGCACCGACTTTGCTGACGAGGATGTCGCCGAGGGCTCGCCGCGCAATCTGGCGCAGCTGCTGCGTGCCGTCGCCGAGGCCGTGCGTCCGCACAACGTCTGGGTCCGTGTGCTCTACCTGCAGCCCGAGGGCATGACTGACGAGCTCATTGAGACCATTCGTGATACGCCCGAGGTGCTGCCCTATATCGATATCCCCGTGCAGCACTGCGACGCGCGCATCCTCAAGGCTATGCGCCGTTCTGGTTCGCGCCAGGAGCTCGAGGACCTGTTCCGCGATCTGCGTGAGCGCATCCCCGGCATCGTGATCCGTTCCACGGCCATGGTCGGCTTCCCGACCGAGACCGACGACGAGTTCCGCGACCTTATCGACTTTATGGACACCGTCGGCTTCGACTACACGAGCGTCTTTGCCTACTCGCAGGAGGAGGGCAGCCTGGCCGCCAAGATGGAGGGCCAGGTCGACGAAGAGGTCAAGCTCGAGCGCGCCCAGGAGGCCATGGACCTGGCCGAGTCGCTCGGTTTTGCTGCAACTGCCGCACATGTGGGCGAGCGCGCCCAGGTGATTGTCGACGGTATCGAAGAGACCGAAGACGGCGCCGAGCTGATCGGACATGCCTGGTTCCAGGCGCCTGATTCCGATGGCGCGGTGCATCTGGATGCCAGCGAGGCATCTGTGGGCGATATTCTGACGGTCGAGTTTACCGATAGCTTCTGCTATGAGCTTATCGGCCATGTTGTGGAGTAGGAGAGCGTCGTGGCAAACGAGAGCAATAAGGAACTGACGAGTGTTTGGACGCCCGCCAACATCGTGACGTGCGTTCGCATCGTCTTTATCCCGGTGTTCATGATCGTGTCGGCGCTTTCTCACACGAGTGTTGCCGGTACAGATTGGAGCACCTTCGACGGCCCGCTCGCCGCCGCTGCCTTCATTCTGTACGTCATCCTGTCGTGCACCGATAAGGTTGACGGCTACCTGGCGCGCTCGCGCAACGAGATTACCGACTTCGGTAAATTCTTGGACCCCATCGCCGACAAGCTGCTCGTATTCTCGGCCCTGCTGCTATTCTTGGACTTTGGTGCCGTGTCGGTTTGGTCCGTGTTCATCATCTTGTTCCGCGAGCTGCTGGTAAGCGCCCTGCGCATGGTCGCTAGTGCCGCCGGCGTTGTCGTTGCGGCCGATAAGCTCGGCAAGTACAAGACGGCGACCACGATGGTCTCCATCTGCGGTTACCTGTGCGTCTTTGCGATGGCCGGCTTGCACCTTGGCCCGCTGGCGCTGACGCTCGGCATCTACTCGGTGTCGCGTTTCCTGTACGCCGTTGCCGTTGTCCTGACCGTTATCTCGGGCGCCCAGTACTTCTGGAACTGCCGCAAGATCGTCTTTTCGGTCTAGGTCCTAGTGGGTATGACGGACTCTTTTGAGCAGATTTCCGCACATAACGAGGGGCTGGCGCGCGATATTGTCGAGCGCGCGAGCGCTCGGGGCGTGACGGTTTCGACGGCTGAGTCGCTGACAGCAGGTATGATCTCCTCGACGATTGCCGATATCCCGGGCGCCTCGGCGGTGCTGCGTGGCGGTGCGGTGACCTACTGCGATGAGATCAAGCATCGCGTTTTGGGTGTTGATCAGGAGACGCTCGACCGCTATACCGCGGTGTCGCATCAGACCGCGCGCGAGATGGCGGCGGGTTCGCTGGAGCTGTACCAGAGCGATATTGCAGTGAGCGCAACGGGTTATGCCGGCCCCGGCGGTGGCACTGAGGACGATCCGGCTGGCACTTTCTATATTGGCTGGGCGTATCGCGCGGCTGATGGGGAAGTGCCGGTCGTGGACTCTGTGCGCTGCCACTATGAGGGCGACCGTTCGTGTGTTCGTGCCCATGCGGTCGCGGAGGCATTGGGACGCATTGCCCTTGTGCTCAACTCTATGGAATAGACGTGTTTTAAGGGGCCTTAGGGCCCCTTAATTGTGGAGATAGGGACCTCTGACAAATTCAGCGTTTTTGCTGGTCATAGGTTTATTTTCGCCTTCCTTGCTTATATTTGGCCCTATGTGGTCAAGCATTTGGTCAGTATTTGGTCGGCGTTTGGTTGGGTTTTGGAAAGACTGCCTGCATATGATTTATCTGAACGGTTGACCACGAACAGCCGTTCGTTTATTATCGATGCAGGTTGTTAAGAGGAGGGCTTTTCATGGCCAAGAATTCAGGTCCCGTACGTACCGTTCATGCTCGCACGACGGGTAAAGAGCGCGATGAGATGATCGCCACCACCAAGGCCGAGATCGAGAAGAAGTTCGGTCAAGGCTCCATCATGAGGTACGGCGACGGTGGCCCCGAGCTCGAGGTCGAGGCCATCCCTACGGGCGCTCTGGCACTCGATGCCGCTCTGGGTATCGGCGGTGTGCCGCGCGGCCGCATCGTCGAGATTTACGGTCCTGAGTCCTCCGGTAAGACGACGCTTTCGCTTGAGATCCTGGCCGAGGCCCAGGCAATGGGTGGCGTGGTGGCATTTATCGATGCCGAGCACGCGCTCGATCCCACGTATGCCGCGCGCATTGGCGTGGATATCGACGAGGTACTGATTTCCCAGCCTGATACGGGTGAGCAGGCGCTCGAGATTGTTGACATGCTCGTGCGTTCCGGCGCCATCGATGCCATCGTCGTCGACTCCGTCGCCGCGCTGACCCCGCGTGCCGAGATCGAGGGAGAGATCGGCGATACCACGGTCGGTTTGCAAGCTCGCCTGATGAGTCAGGCGCTCCGCAAGCTCGCCGGCTCGCTGTCCAAGTCCAACACGACATGCATCTTCATTAACCAGCTGCGAGAGAAGATCGGCGTCATGTTCGGCAACCCCGAGACCACGACGGGCGGCCGCGCCCTTAAGTTCTTCTCTTCGGTGCGTATCGACATTCGCCGCATCGACAGCATTAAGCTTAAGGATGAGGTTATCGGTAACCGCGTGCGCGCCAAGGTCGTTAAGAACAAGGTGGCAGCTCCGTTCCGTTCTGCTGAGTTCGACATCATGTACGGTACGGGCATCTCTAAGGAGGGCTCGATTCTGGACATGGCTGTCGAGTGCGGCATCTGCAAGAAGATGGGCTCCTGGTTTGCCTATGGCGAGGACAAGCTCGGCAACGGTCGCGAGGCCGCCAAGGCGTTCCTGCGCGAACACCCTGATTGCGCCGACGAGATTGAGCATAAGGTCCGCCTTGCCTGCGGGCTTGAGTTTGACGACGATGCTCCATCCGAGGTCGAGCTGACCGATCAGCCTGCGCCTGAGGAGTTTGACGAGCTTTACGCCATCGATGGTTCCGCCATGCTCGATGATGACGACGAGTAGCGGTTACGCTCATGTCGTATACGGTGACCGAGGCCACGGTCGTCTTTCCCGATAAGAAGGCGGCCTCCTCGTTCTCGAACGGGTATGCGTCCAAAAAGCCTTGCGCACATATCGATTGTGAGCTTGAGGGCGGTTTTGAGCGGTCCATTTGGATTCCCGTGCGGGTCGCGCGCCTGTATGTCAAAAACCGCCCCGATCTTCCCTGTGATTGGGACAACTTTCGTGAGGCGGTGCAGCTCGTCGAGCGTAAATGTGCACTTACCATGGTGACCGAGATGTTATCGCGCCGCGACCATGCGACGGGCGAGGTCCGTGACAAGCTGGCTCGCTACGGCTTTCACCAGACCGCGATCGATTTCGCCGTCGAGCGCGCCACCGAGTATCGCTTTTTAGACGAGAACCGCTTTTGCTCGTACTTTATCGAGGAGCGCAAGCGGCGCGGTTGGGGACAGCGCAAAATCGAGACCGAGCTCAAGCGCCGTCATGTCGTGCTCGATGACATTCCCGGTTATCCCGAGGATTATTTTGCCGTCGAAGACGATTTGGCGCGTGCGTCAGCCCTGCTCGCCAAGCGGCGTGTCCCAGAGACGCGCGGATTCGAAAAACTGGTTCGGTTTTTGATGGGCAAGGGCTTCTCGTATCATATCGCCGCCGATGCCGTTAAGGCACGTCTCGATGCCGAACGTGAGGAATGTGCGGTTTAGGCGTATGCGTTTTGTGGCCCTGCCGTTCACCGCGTTTTAGCCGCCGTGCTGGGGCCATTTATTTGACAGTTGTTGTGGTTCAACGTACGATAAACAATGTCATTTGCTTTGTGATATGTGCTCATCTGTAATGAGTTTGTTTATATGTTTATCTGTATCCGACCCGCATAAGCTGCGCCCATATTACTCAAATGTCGCGAGCCGTTCGTAAGGACGGTTCGCTTTGTTGTGTAACGAATCCATAAAAAGGAGTGAGCATGCCTATCATCGCAGCGCTCGTTGGCATCATTTTGGGTGCCATCGCCGCCATTGCCTACATGCGCACCGCCAAGCAGGGTAGTCTTCACGAGGCCGACGAAAAAATCCAGTCGGCACACGCACAGGCTGAGTCCCTGATCGGTGATGCTAAGCGTCAGGCCGAGACCCTCAAAAAAGAGGCTCTGCTCGAGGCTAAAGAGGAGATCATCAAGAACAAGCAGGCCGCTGAGGCCGAGGACAAGCAGCGTAAGAACGAGATTCGTACGCTCGAGAACCGCGTGATGCAGCGCGAGGAATCCCTCGATCGCCGCAACGACGCTCTCGACAAGCGCGAGCATCAGCTGTCCAGCCAGGCCGGTCAGGTCGAGAAGCGCTCCCGTGAGCTCGAGGAGCTCTGCGCAAAGCAGACCTCCGAGCTCGAGCGTATCGCCGACCTTACCCGCGAGGACGCCCACAAGGAGCTCCTCGATAAGGTTCGCGGCGAGGTCACCCACGAGGCCGCCACGATCATTCGCGAGTCCGAGCAGCAGGTTCGCGCCGAGTGCCACAAGACCGCCCAGGAGATTCTGTCTCTGGCGATTCAGCGCTGCGCTGCCGATCACACTGCCGAGGTCACCGTTACCTCCGTGCACATTCCCTCTGATGACCTCAAGGGCCGTATCATCGGTCGCGAGGGTCGCAACATCCGGACCTTCGAGCAGGTTTCCGGCGTCAACCTCGTGATCGACGACACGCCCGAGACCGTCGTTCTTTCGAGCTTCGACCCGGTCCGTCGTGAGACCGCCCGTGTCGCCCTCGAGAACCTCATCGCCGACGGCCGCATTCACCCTGCCCGTATCGAGGAGATGTATCACAAGGCTGCCGACCTGGTTCAGCAGCGCGTGCGCGAGGCTGGCGAGCAGGCTGCCTTCGATACCGGCATCCACGATCTGCACCCCGAGATCGTCAAGACCCTTGGTGCCCTGCGCTACCGTACCTCGTTTGGTCAGAACGTGCTTCAGCATTCCCTCGAGGTCTCTGATCTGTGCGGCGTGATGGCTTCCGAGCTTGGCCTGGACGTTGTGACCGCCAAGCGCGCCGGCCTGCTTCATGACCTGGGCAAGGCAATCGACCACGACGTCGAGGGCCCGCATGCCGTCATCGGCGCCGAGCTTGCCCGCCGTTATGGCGAGAAGCCCGTTATCGTCCACGCTATTGAGGCTCACCATGCCGATGTCGACCCCAACACGGTGCTCGATGTCCTGGTGCAGGCCGCCGATGCTGTCTCTGCCTCTCGCCCCGGTGCCCGTCGCGAGTCTGCCGAGAACTACATCAAGCGTCTTGAGAAGCTCGAGGAGATCGCCAACTCCCATGACGGCGTCGAACGTACCTATGCCATGCAGGCCGGTCGCGAGGTCCACGTCATGGTCCAGCCGGACAAGATCTCCGATGCCCAGTCCACGGTCCTGGCTCACGATATCGCCCATCAGATCGAGGAAGAGATGGAGTATCCCGGTCAGGTGCGCGTCGTCGTGATTCGCGAGAGCCGCGCTGTCGATATCGCTAAATAACATGAGCGACGCGAACGAGCTCATCTCATTTGTCGCGTCGATGTCGGGGGAGGGCAACCTTCGCGTCGAGGAGAACCTTGGCGAGGGGTATGTCCGCCTCCGCGTTTCGGAGGCCGAGCGGCGCCAGGCTAAGCACGACATTCAGCATGTCGAGGACATCGTCATCGAAATGCTCCGTAATGCTCGCGATGCCGGCGCCGACAAGGTCTATCTCGCCACGACCAAGGAAGATGGCGTCCGCACGCTTGTCTTTCTGGATAACGGTTCTGGCGTTCCGCAGGATATGCAAGAGCGAATCTTTGATGCCCGCGTTACCTCCAAGCTCGAGAGCATGAAGATGGACCGTTGGGGCGTTCACGGTCGTGGCATGGCATTGTTTTCGATCAAGCAGAACACCGACGAGGCCCGTGTGGTCACGTCCGGCGTCGATCTTGGTTCAGCCTTCAAGGTGAGCGTTGCGGCCGACCGCCTCAGTGAGCGTGCCGATCAGTCCAGCTGGCCCCAGGCCGTCAAGGATGAGGACGGACGTTATGTCTGCGCTCGCGGTCCACATAATATTATTCGCGCTGCTTGTGAGTTTGCGCTCGAGGAGTTGCGTGGTTGCGATGTCTATCTCGGTTCTCCGTCTGAGATTGCCGCGACCCTTTATGCTCAAGCGTCAAGTCGGCTCGATACGTCTCGTCTCCTGTTCATTGATGACGAGAGCGAGCTTCCGGTTGTCGATCGTTTAGGCCTTGCTTCTGATGCCGAGGACTTTATCCGTATTTGTTCGGGTTTGGGTCTTGAGATGTCCGAGCGCACGGCCCATCGCATTTTGGCAGGGCAGATTAAGCCCGTTCGCGGTGTGACCGCGCGTCTGCTGCGCGAGCGTGATTCGTCCTCGCATGCGCCGGCTCCTGTCGATCTCGCGAAGGATCGTCGCGGGCTACGTATTGCCAAGGATGACATGGCACAGTTTTCGCGCGCTGTGGAACGCGACTTTAATGACCTTGCCACCCGGTACTATCTCAACCTTTGCGGCGACCCAAAGATCCGTGTTTCGCGTGATCGAATCACCGTGACCTTTGATCTTGCCAAAGAGGAATAGTGCCTTTACCGAGTCCACTCGGTACGATACAGTTATTGCAGTTAAAACGTACTTTTAAATGCAGGAGTTTCTTCATGGATTGCCTGAAGGTATCAAGCAAATCATCGCCCGCGTCCGTTGCCGGCGCCATCGCCGGCATGGTCAAGGATGGTGTACCCGTCAACATCCAGTGTGTCGGCGCCGGTGCCGTCAACCAGGCTATTAAGGCCGTTGCTATCGCGCGCGGTTTTTTGATTCCAACCGGTTTTGATATTTCCTGCGCGCCCGTGTTCTCCGACATCCTCATTAACGGGGAGTCGCGCACGGCCATCCGCCTTTCTATCTACGTTCACCAGATCAATCGAGCTGCTATGGATAACGTCGTCATGGATGATGTTAAGCCTGTGGCATAGCTTCTGCTTGCCTTGTTTCGCTCCCCATCGTTAGGACTTATGCACATGGACCAGCGTTCCGTACGCGATATTCTTGCCGGTAAAACCTACTTTATCCGCACCTTTGGCTGCCAGATGAATCAGCACGACTCCGAGCGTGTGAGCGGTCTGCTTGATTCGTATGGCTGCCTCATGGCGTTCGATCCCGCGCATGCCGATATCGTTGTCTTCATGACGTGCTGCGTGCGCGAGGCCGCCGATACTCGCCTGTACGGTCAGTGCAATTCCTGCAAAAGCCTGCCGCCTTCGCCTTCGGGCAAGCGCGTGGTTGCCGTTGGCGGTTGCATCGCGCAGCGCGATGGCGAGGGCCTGCTCACCAACGTCGATAACGTCAATGTCATCTTTGGCACGCATTCCATTGCACATGTGGCCGAGCTCATTGCCGAGGCGTTCCTTGATGGTAAGCGTCATATCCGCACCAATGAGCATGAGGATACGGACGCCATGAGCATGCCGTGGCATCGCGAGACCCAGTATCACGCCTGGGTGCCCATCATGACAGGCTGCAATAATTTCTGCACCTATTGCATCGTGCCGTACGTACGCGGTCGCGAAAAGAGCCGCCCCTTCGAGGAGATTGTCGACGAGGTGACCGGTCTGGTGCGCCAGGGCGTGCGTGAGATTACGCTGCTGGGCCAAAACGTTAACTCATATGGTCGCGATCTGTTTGGCAAGCCGCGTTTTGCCGATTTGCTGCGTGCCGTGGGCGATACGGGCGTGGAGCGCATCTTCTTTACGTCTTCGCATCCTAAGGACCTGCTGCCCGAGACCATCGACGCCATGGCCGAGACACCTGCCGTAATGCCGCAACTGCACCTGGCCGTCCAGTCAGGTTCGACGCGGATCCTCAAAGAGATGAATCGCCGTTATACACGCGAGGACTATCTGGGCCTGGTCGATCGCATTCGCAACCGCATGCCCGATATCGCGCTCTCGACCGACATTATCGTTGGCTTCCCGGGCGAGACTGAAGAAGACTTTGAGCAGACGCTCTCACTTGCCGAGACGGTCCGCTATGCTCAGGCCTATACCTTCATCTATTCCAAGCGCGCCGGTACCCCGGCCGCCGAGATTGACGATCCTACGCCGCATGAGGTTATTCTCGAGCGTTTCAATCGCCTGGTTAAGGTTATCGAGACCACGGCACACGAGTATAACCAGGGTGAGCTTCATACTGTGGTTCCCGCGCTCATTGAGGGAACGAGTAAAAAGAACGATGCGGTCCTGCTGGGCAAGAGTCCCAAGAATCAGACCGTGCATGCGCCTATCCCCGAGGGTTACAGCATCGATCAGCTTGTTGGCAAGATCGTTGATGTTAACGTTGACGTTGCCAAGACCTGGTATTTGTCCGGTTCCGTTGTGGGCGAGCCGCGCTAATGGTTTCTCCCGGGGCAGGCCTTTCCGCCGTTGCGATCGTCGGTCCGACAGCGGTTGGTAAGAGTGATGTTGCCGACCGTTTGGCAGCTCGTCTTTCGTCCGAAGTGCTGTCGTGCGATGCGATGCAAATCTATCGCGGCATGGACATCGGTACCGCAAAGATGGCGCCCGATGAGTGTACGGCGCCGCTGCGTCTCGTCGACATTGTAGAGCCGGGTGTAGCATATTCTGCTGCGCTTTATCAGGCTGACGCTCGCGCGCATGTTGAACGTCTCCTTGGTTCGGGTTGCCTGCCGGTTTTTTGCGGAGGTACGGGGCTGTATCTCAAGGCTGCCCTTGATGAGATGGACTTTCCCTCGGGTGAACTTGAGGACGATCGCCGTGCGGGCTATCAGGAGCTTGCCGAGCGTATTGGCGAGGAAGAACTGCATGCCCTGCTTGCCGAGCGCGATCCAGAATCGGCTGCTGTTATTCATCCCCATAACGTGCGCCGTGTGATTCGTGCGCTCGAGATGCATGATGATGGTATCTCCTATGCACAACAAAAAAGTCAGTTTAGTGTTCCGCGCGAGCATTATCATGCCCTATGGTTTGGTCTGACGCGTAATCGCGAGGTGCTCTACGAGCGCATTAATCTGCGCGTCGATCTGATGTTTGAGCAGGGTCTTGTCGATGAGGTCCGCGGTCTTATGGCCCAGGGTCTGGGAGATGCCCTGACGTCGATGCAGGCAATTGGCTATAAAGAGATCATTGATGCTTTCAATGGCGTGATGAGCATGGATGAGGCCCGCGAACTCATTAAGATGCGTTCGCGTCGTTATGCCAAGCGTCAGCTTTCGTGGTTTAAGCGCGATGACCGTATCGTGTGGTTTGATATGGATGAATGTACGATCGATGAGGTCGTTGAGGATATCCTGCATCGTATTGAGGCTGCCTAATGGCCCGTTTCCCCCTTGTTCCCACGGCACCCGAGCCCGAGCGTGCCATTTTAGTTGGTGTTGAGTGGCGCGACAATGCATGGCCGCTCGATCGCTCGCTTGATGAGCTGGAGCGTCTTGCTCACACAGCTGGTGCCCGGTGCGTGGCACGCTTGTCGCAGCGTTTGGTAAAGCCGTATCCTAAATCGTTTATCGGTTCCGGTAAGGTTGAAGAGCTGTGCGGCCTGGTGCATCGCATGGATGCCGATGTCGTTATTTTTGACGACGACCTGACCCCCTCGCAGCAATCCTATTTGGAGAAAGCCGTGGGCGAGCCGGTAAAGATTATCGATCGTACAGCACTGATCCTGGATATCTTTGGCCTGCATGCTCAGACGCGTGAGGGACGCCTGCAGGTACAGCTGGCACAGCTTCAATATTTGTTGCCTCGCCTGCGTGGCATGTGGAGCCATCTCGCCAAGGAGCAGACGCGCGGCGGCATCGGCTCACGTTTTGGTCAGGGCGAAAGTCAGCTCGAGGTCGACCGTCGCCTCATTCGTAATAAGATCACTGCGCTTCGTCGTGAGCTCAAGCAGGTTGAACAGCGTCGCGATGTCCAATCCAAGAGTCGCATTGAGTCACCGGCGTTTCGCGTCGCGTTAGCCGGTTATACCAATGCCGGTAAATCGACGTTACTCAATCGTCTGACCGGCTCTACGGTACTTTCGCAGGACAAGCTGTTTGCTACGCTCGACCCGACGACGCGTTCGTATCGTCTGCCCGGCGGTCGCGGCATGACGATTACCGATACCGTCGGCTTTATTCAAAAGCTGCCCCATGGTCTGGTCGATGCCTTTAAATCGACGCTGTCCGAGGTTTTGGGTGCCGATCTAATTCTCAAAGTCGTAGATGCGTCTGACGAGGACTATGAGCGGCAGCTGGAGGCTGTCGACCGCGTGCTTGATGAGATCGGCGCCGGAGAGCGTTTAACGCTGACCGTATTCAATAAAATCGATCTTCTCGATAGCGTCGATCGATTGAGTTTCCGTCGTCGCTATCCGGAGGCCGTTCTGTTCTCGGCCCAAACGGGCGAGGGCCTCGACGATCTCGTCGACCGGATTGCTCGCGAGGCAGCTGCCACCGATGTGTTGCTCTCCGCTGATATCCCGTATCGTGAGGGCGCTCTCATCACGCTGGTGCATGAGCAGGGAACCCTTCTGCATGAGGAATATCTCGAGGACGGCGTTCGCATTGTGGCGAAGTTGCCGGCTCGTATTGCACCGCGGCTCGAGCGTTATCGCACCGAGTAGACGAGCTCCAAAATGCCCAGAATGATGGGCTGATGCAGCAGATAAAAGGGGAGAGCGTGACGTCCAAGGCTGGCGAGCGCCGGCAGGGGGTTGGCGTAGGCCCAGCTAGGGACGGTCTTATCGATTCCCTGCGCTATGTGTGCGGCGAAGTATCCTGCAAGATACATAAAGATAAACGGGATGATGGGGTGGTAATCACCTGAGATAAACCCAGGGCTCGGAAATCCCAGCCACGCTAGGTAGGGGACAGGGTAGATCGTTTTGGGGATGCTCCAGGTGATTGCGAACAACATAAGGCATAGGGGCATGCCCCATCTCGCCGCTATCTTCTTAAGGACGGGATCGGTCAACGCTACGATGCCGGTGCATGCGGCCATGCAGTAGATGATGCCAAAATTAACCGAATCGTCGACTGAGACAAGTGTTGTTGCCAACCAGACAACGAGTGCTGCTAAGGCGTATTTGGCGGCACGTTTGATATTGTTGCGCGAAAGGGTGCACATCCAACCGGCGATAAACAAAAATACCCAGCTGATGCTGGCGCGCCAGATGTCTTGAAAGACTGACTGGGTAAACCAGGGTATATCCCAGCCGTACAGGTAGGCGAGATCATAGCAAGCGTGAAAACCTGCCATAGAAATCATCGTAAACCCGCGGACGGTATCAAATATGGTTATGCGTTTTTGCATTACGAGAACCGGCGCATCAAGCCGACGACTTTGCCCAGGATAACGGGATTCGTTGCATAAATAGGTTCCATGGTGTCGTTCTCGGGCTGCAAGCGCACACGCCCCTGCTCCTTGTAGAACGTCTTGACGGTCGCCGAACCATCAATCATGGCCACGATAATTTCGCCGTTCATGGCACTCTTTTGTTCACGGACGATGATGTAATCGCCATTGAAGATGCCGACATTGATCATTGAGCTCCCATGCACCTCAAGGATAAAGGAACCCTGATCAGTGGCGATTTCGGTCGGGATAGTAAACGTGTCTTCGATATTCTGCTCGGCCAGAATGGGAATCCCAGCCGCGACGCGACCAACGAGCGGTAGCGAGACCGTTCCGCGAGGTGCGGTGGGCTCGTCAGATTTAGAAATTGAGACAGAGGAACCATCCTCGTTAAAGAGTTCCAGGGCGCGCGGTTTGGTGGCATCGCGCTTGAGTAGCCCGCGCGCCTCCAGGGCAGAGAGATGGGCGTGCACGGTGCTGGGGGAGGAAAGGCCCACGGCAGAAGCCATCTCGCGCACGCTGGGCGGATAACCCTTCTCCTGCTGATATTCCTTGATGAAGTCGTAAATTTGCTGCTGACGCTTGGTAATTTTGCGAGCCATCAGGGCATCCTCTCTACCCATGTCAAACAAATGTTCGAATTTTGCTTGACAGGAACAACTGTTCGAAGATAATAATAACCGAACATTCGTTCTCGCGCTAGACATTTTTGTCCGCGCGGCTTGATAAAACTGTTCTCAGCAAAACACGCGAGAGGAGAACATGATGAACGTAACGAATATGGTCCAGGGAAACCTCGCCCTTAAGCTCGAGACGCCTGCAGAACCCACTTTTACGGTTGTTCAGGGTGGCCGCTCCGGCTTTCAGCCTTTGACCGTAAAGCCTGCGCGCAATCAGCAGGCTGTAGTCGCGCCGGCCCGCGTTGCCCCGAAGGTTCCGACGATTGTCGCCGTCGCCGTTGCGCTTACGCTCTTCTTTGTCCTCGCTATGTCGGTCTTTAGCGCTCGTCACGCCGCGTATGCCGAGTCCGTTTCCAACATTACCTACGAGACCATTCGCGTTCAGCCTGGCGATTCTCTTTGGTCGCTTGCCGAGGAATATCCAATCGAAGGCCTTTCCACGCAAGAGACTTCCGACATGATCCGTAGCGTCAATCATCTGGAGCATGGTTCGCTCGCCGCCGGTGCGCATCTTAAGGTTCCTGATCGTTCGTAATCATTATCGCGCTGCGCATGGTACCCTTGTTATCGTTTAAGAGGAGGTACCATGCGCTGTCCCAAATGCGGCAAGGCACATACCCGCGTCGTTGATTCCCGTATGCAGGAGTCAAATAACACCATTAAGCGTCGCCGCGAATGTTGCTCGTGTAACTACCGCTTTACAACGTTCGAGCGATGCGAGGACCCTATCGAGGTCATTAAGTCAGACGGAACCAAGCAGCGGTTCGATCGCAATAAGCTGCTCGTCGGCTTGATGCGAGCCACCATCAAGCGCGATATCGACACTAAGAAGCTCAATGAGATTATCGATGACATCGAGGTCGAGCTGCGCTCTCGCACGCTGACGGCCGTCACGTCCCATGAGTTGGGTGACATGGTGCTCAAGCGCTTGGCCAAGATCGACAAGGTTGCGTACATCCGCTTTGCCTCGGTCTACCGCGATTTCAAAGACGTCGATGAGTTTCTGCAAGAGCTCGACAAGCTAAGGTGATTCCATGTCCAACATTACCGTCAACATAAAGCGTCTCGATCCCACCGTCGAGCTTCCCAAATACGCCCATCCCACTGATGCCGGCTTGGATTTGCGCTCCAACGAGGACTGCGTCCTGAAGCCCTTCGAACGCCGTCTGGTCTATACGGGGCTGGCCATCGCCCTGCCCGATGGCTACGCCGGCTTCGTCCAGCCCCGCAGCGGCTTGGCCATCAAGCAGGGCCTGTCTATAGTCAATACGCCGGGCCTCATCGACGCCCACTACCGAGGAGAACTCAAGGTTATCCTCATCAATCTGAATCCCTCCATTAACATTCAAATCAATAAAGGCGACCGCATAGCCCAACTCGTCATCCAAGAAGTCCCCACGGTCAACCTTATAGAAGTAGAAGAACTAGACGAAACCGACCGAGGCAAAGGAGGCTTCGGCTCCAGCGGCATCGCCTAGGGCGCTCGTATCCCTCCCGCCCGGGGCTTACCTATATCATTCCATGCTCAAACATTCTCGCGTCGCTTCGCTCGCTGCGAAACTGCGCGTGGAACGATATGTGTGAGAGGCAGGCGGGCGGTTACTCGCTTGAAACAATATTTACTTTTCTAGTAAGTCGATGCGATAAAGGGACGCCTCCTTTGTCGCATCGACTTACTGTATTTATATTTTCTGGTTCCCCTTTGCAGATTCTACTGGAGGGGAATCTGGTATAGCTGCTAGTACGTAAACGCAGCTTACCTGCGGGAGGCCCCTATATATCGTCCCACGCGCAGTTTCGCAGCGAAGCGAGAATGTTTGAGCATGGGATGATATATAGGGGCCTCCCGCAGGTAAGCGGACATTAAGACGCTACCTGATATGCGCAGGTTTTTCGCCCCAGTAGAAGCGGCAGAAGGCTCGTTTGCGCTTTTGGGGTTTGCCTACGAGCTCCATGGCGGCGATGGCTATGTCTTCGGCTGCGTGGGGGCGGCGTAGTACTTCGCCGTTGATGAGTAGGGCTTTGAGTGATTCGGGATGATCGTGCAAGTGACGTAGGGTAACGATGAGCTCTCGTGCGGTGGTGACATGCATGCTGGCGCCCATGCCGGTGAGCATGGTGGTGTTGGCCTTTTCCTGGCCATAGGACTTGCCCAGCAGGATCATCGGCAGGTGTGCGCACAGGCATTCGGTGACGGTGAGTCCGCCCGATTTGAGAATTGCCAGGTCGCAGCCGTGCATAAGCGCTGCCATATCATCGACATAGTCCAGAACCGTGACGTTTTCGAGCTTCATGGCGTCGAAGAGCGTTTTGAGGCGGGTGGCATATTCGGTGTCTTTGCCCGGCAAAAAGACAAAGTGCATGTCTTCGAA
>CALHWR010000200.1 GCA_938036665.1 uncultured Collinsella sp.
GGCAAGGATGCTTACCGGAAAGAGCTGGTAGGCGGTCAAAGCGGCAGGCTGGTGTGCGGCTATATATACGCCTCCGCAGGCGAGGGAGAATCCACCACCGATTTAGTATTCTCCGGCCACAACCTGATTGCGGAGAACGGCGCAATCCTGGCGGAAAGCAGGCTGTTTCACAACAGCCTGACCATCAGCGAGCTGGACGTTCAACGGCTTTCCGGAGAACGCCGCAGGCTTTCTTCCTTCCCCGCCGTACAAGACGAGGGCTATCAGAGAATTTATTTTTCTCTGCCGGTAGAAAAGACCAATCTGACAAGAATCATCGACCCCAGGCCGTTTATCCCGTCGGAGCAAAGCGCTCTGAAGAACCGCTGTGAAACTATATTATCCATCCAATCCCTAGGCTTGAAAAAGCGTCTGGAGCATTCCCGCGCTAAAACAGCCGTGGTTGGAATTTCCGGCGGACTGGATTCCACTTTGGCTCTCTGCGTTACCGCCCGGGCGATGGATTTGCTAAACCGGCCTAGAACGGATATCATCGCTATTACCATGCCTTGCTTCGGTACGACCCAGCGCACCAAAAGCAACGCGGAGATTTTAGCCCAGCGTCTGGGCGTGACTCTGGAGCGGGTAGATATTGCCAAACAGGTGCTGCAGCATTTCGAGGATATTGGCCACAGCCCGGATGACCAAGACGTTACCTTTGAGAACGCCCAGGCCCGCCCCCGCACCCTGGTGCTGATGGACTGGGCTAACCAAACCGGCGGCCTTGTAATCGGCACCGGTGATCTTTCCGAGCTGGCCTTAGGCTGGGCTACCTATAACGGCGACCACATGAGCATGTACGCCGTCAACGCGAGCGTGCCCAAGACACTCGTGCGTCACTTGGTGCGTTATGCGGCTGATGTCTTTGGCGGGCGTATTGCCGAGGTTTTGCTCGATATCCTCGACACGCCGGTGTCCCCCGAGCTTCTGCCGCCCACGGGCGACGGCGAGATTGCGCAGAAGACTGAGGATTTGGTGGGCCCGTACGAGTTGCACGACTACTTCCTCTACTACTTGCTGCGTTTTGGCTTTGAGCCGGGCAAGATCTACCGCATGGCGCTCAAGAGTTTCGAGGGTGTCTACGACGCCAAGACCGTCCACGCGTGGCTGCGTACGTTCTATCGTCGCTTCTTTGCCCAGCAGTTTAAGCGCAGCTGCCTGCCCGATGGCCCCAAGGTTGGTTCGGTGACGCTCAGCCCGCGCGGCGATTGGCGTATGCCGAGTGACGCCAGCTCGCGTCTGTGGCTTGCGCAGATCGACGCGCTCAATCCAGTTGACTAAGGTTGGCTAAATTGAACCAATACGGGGGTTGCAAGCGTTACACTTTTGCAATCTGATGGCCCGTATCGCGCGGCGCTCTTGTCGGAGCGCCGCTTTTTTATATCGGAAGGTGGCACCATGCAGGCATCGCAGCGTCTCGACCGCTTTGGCGCGGAGGTCTTCGCCTCGCTCAACAACAAACTGCTTGCGCTGAAGGCTCAGGGCAAGACCATTTACAACATGAGCGTGGGCACGCCCGACTTTAAGCCGTACGACCACGTGGTCGAGGCGCTCACGCAAGCGGCCCAGGACCCCGAGATGTGGAAGTATGCCCTGCGCGACCTGCCCGAACTCAAGCAAGCCGTGTGCGATTACTATGAGCGCCGCTTTGGCGTTTCGGGCATTACGCCGTCTATGGTGCAGTCGTGCAACGGCACGCAGGAGGGCGTGGGCCATTTGGGCCTGGCCCTGCTCGATCCGGGTGACACCATTTTGGTTCCCGATCCGTGCTACCCGGTCTTTGAGGCGGGCGCCAAGATTGCCGATGCCAAGCTCGAGTACTATCCGTTGGTCGCCGAGCATAATTACCTGCCCTATGTGGCGGGCATCGATCCCGAGGTGGCCGATCGTGCCAAGTATATGATCGTGTCGTTGCCCGCGAACCCGGTTGGCTCGGTGGGCACGCCCGAGGTCTACGAGGAGATCATCGCTTTCGCCCGCGAGCACGACCTGCTCATCGTCCATGACAACGCGTACTCCGACATCGTGTTCGACGGCGAGCCGGGCGGAAGCTTCTTGCAGTATCCTGGTGCGCTTGAGGTGGGCGTGGAGTTCTTCTCGCTTTCCAAGTCGTTTAACGTTACCGGTGCGCGTATCGGCTTTTTGGTCGGCCGCGAGGACGTGGTCTCTGCCTTTGCCAAGCTGCGCGGCCAGATCGACTTTGGTATGTTCTTCCCGATCCAGAAGGCTGCTATCGCCTGCTTGAGCGGTCCGCGCGATGAGGTCGAGGCGCAGCGTCTGAAGTACCAGGAGCGCCGTGATGCCCTGTGCGACGGTCTTGAGAACTTGGGCTGGGAGCGTCCCAACGCGCATGGCTCTATGTTTGTGTGGGCCAAGCTTCCCGGTGGTCGCACCGATTCCATGGCGTTTTGCGAGGAGCTTATGGAGAAGGCCGGCGTTGTGGTGACGCCGGGCGCGAGCTTTGGTCCTTCGGGCGAGGGACACGTGCGCATGGCGCTGGTCCTGCCGCCCGATCAGATTGCTTTGGCTGTCGAGGCCATTCGCGAGGCGGGCCTGTATTAGAAAGCTATTTCGCCTCGTCAATAGCTCGAAACCGATTTCGTGCAGTTATTTTACGAATCCTGCAAACAATTTCGGTAAACGGTCGATTTTTGGCTGCGAATAGGAGCATAATCAAAGTCCCGATTGGATGTATTGGGATTACGGCAAGCCGCTCGGGTCGTTCCCGGGCGGCTTGCTTGTGGAGAGAGATGGGAGTTTCTAATGGTTAACGAGAAGAAGGTCGCTATTGTCGGCTGCGGTTTCGTCGGTTCGTCTTCGGCGTTCGCGCTGATGCAGAGCGGTCTGTTCTCCGAGATGGTCCTCATCGACGTGGACAAGAACCGCGCCGAGGGTGAGGCTCTGGATATCGCGCACGGCATGACGTTTGCCGAGCCGATGAAGATCTACGCCGGCGATTATTCCGATGTCGCCGACGCCGCCATGATCGTCGTCACCGCTGGCGCTGCCCAGAAGCCCGGTGAGACCCGCTTGGACCTGGTCAACAAGAACGTCAACATCTTTAAGTCCATTATCCCCGAGATTAAGAAGTCCGGCTTCGACGGCATTCTGCTCATCGTCTCCAACCCGGTCGATGTTCTGACCTATGCCGCCATCAAGATGTCCGGCCTGCCCGAGGGCCATGTCATCGGCTCCGGTACCGTGCTCGACACCGGTCGTCTGCAGCAGATGCTTGGTGCCCACGTTGAGGTCGACCCGCGCGATGTCCAGGCCTATGTCATGGGTGAGCACGGCGACTCCGAGTTCGTTGCTTGGTCCAGCGCCCAGGTTGCCGGCGTTCCGCTGAACACCTTCTGCGAGCTTCACGGTCATCTGGAGCATGAGGCTGCCGAGAAGCGCATCGCCGAGGACGTCAAGAACTCCGCCTACACCATCATCGAGAAGAAGCACGCCACCTACTATGGCGTCGCCATGGCCGTCAAGCGCATCTGCACCGCCGTCATGCGTGACGAGCAGACCGTTCTGCCCGTCTCCTCGCTCATGGTGGGCGAGTATGGCCTGTCCGATCTTGCCATCTCCATGCCGACCGTCGTTGGCCGCGACGGCGTTGTCTGCCGCGTCCCCGTGCCGCTGAACGATGACGAGCAGCATGAGCTCACCGCCTCTGCAAAGGCCCTCAAGGACATCATCGACAGCGTCGACTTCTCCTGCTAAATCGACTTCTCCTGCTAAATCAAGCTCGCTAGAGCGAAAAGCTACAATGAAGGCGTCCGGGTCCACGCGGCCCGGGCGCCTTTTTGATGCAAAGTAACCTGACCCCAATGCACCATAGTTGATGGGAGGGCCATGTCGGATTCCTCTAATTATTTGACCTATGCCCAGACGACGTTTGATTCGTTTGAGGAGCAGCCGTTCTGTGCGGTGGATAGCCTGGTCTTTGCGTGGCTGTCGTATTTGCGTTTGCCGGGTGATATGGCAGAGCTGACGAACTGGCAGGGCCTAGACGTACGCGAGCTGCTGCGTGCCGAGTGCTACCGGGACATGATTGACGACTTGTGGGATCCAGAGGGGAGCAGGGCCTTGTTGGAGGCCGTGGCAGCAAGCCCTCGCTACCGTGGCGTGCACGTTTGCGGCTATCGTGCCGTGAGCGATGTGGTGGCGACAGAGCAGTTTGCAGCCATGGCGTTCCGGTTTCCGGCGGGGTTTAGCTATCTTTCCTTCCGAGGGACCGACAGCACGATTGTGGGCTGGAAAGAGGACTTTAACATGGCGTTCCGGTATCCTGTGCCGGCCCAGGAATCCGCGGCGCGTTATGTGGACGAGGCGGCGGATGCGATCGACGGGCCGCTTTTGTGCGGAGGTCATTCCAAGGGTGGAAACCTTGCGGTGTACGGTGCGGCGATGTGCTCCGATGTCGCCCGTGCGCGAATCGAACGGGCGTATTCCCATGATGGTCCGGGCTTCGTCGAGGAGTTTCTGAACGGTAACGCCTTTGCCGATCTTTCCGGTCGAATCGACAAGACTCTGCCACGGTCGTCGATCTTTGGCATGATGTTCGAGACACAGGAGGACTATGCCATCGTTGAGAGCACCGAGTTCAGCCTGCTGCAGCACAATCCCTTTAGCTGGGTGGTTGATGGCCGCGACTTCGTGTACTGTGAACGCCTGTCCGCCGGTGCTCGATACGTTGATGGCTCCATTCGCGAGATGCTGCTTGCAGTGGGGCCTAGCGAGCGCGAGCGTTTTGTAGATGCGTTGTTCTCCGTGTTTGAGGCTACGGGTGCTGAGCGGTTTGCGGATATCGCTGGGAATCTGCGCGAGAGCCTGCCTGTGATGCTCCAGGCTGCGCAGGGCTTTGACGGAGATACGCGCCGCTTTGTCTCGCAGACCATAGTGGCAATCCTTAAATGCGCACTGCTGCCCAAACGACCCCAGATCGACATGTCCGCTGCCGGTAAGAGTCTGGCAGAACAGCTCGAGGCTTGGCAGTCCGAGCTCCTGCGCTAGCCATTGGTGCAAAGCAACCTGTCCCCGATGCACCAATCTTCGATGCGCTCGGGGAGGGCTCGACCGCTATACTGGTTCGTGCCGAAATCGATCTAGAACGGAATGCCGTATATGAAAATCAATCACGCGATTCTGCATATCCTGGACTTTGACTCTGCCGTCAACGTTATGAGCCAGCGCGAGCTCGATATCGAGAGCCGTACCGTGCGCAACTTCGTGACCACGCATCTGCGCCGCGCACGTACCTCGGCCGACAATAAACGCGCCACGTTTGCCGAGAACTCTGCGTTTGGCGGCGAGCTCAAGGGTTATTTCTTTGGCGAGCGCGAGTTCGTGGACCTGTCGCAGCAGATTGCGGAGTTTATCTCCTCCGAGCTCACCAAAGCCGAGAAAGCCGAGTCCACCGACGTGCTTGTGGCGGACTTTGATGACGATGAGGATGCCCGCTGGTTTGCCGTGATGCTGCTGGGCTCCAAGCAGGCTTTTATGCACGAAGTGGGCCGCGAGGAGGGGGAGGTGCGCAACGACATCGCGCGCCACTACGCTATTCTGCCAAACCCCTCGCAAAAGGTGCCGAGCTATGCCATCGTGCGCGCGAGTACCATGGAGATCGGCTACGTGGACAAGAAGCGCAAGATTGCCGGCGAGGACCGTATGCTTATCCCCGATGGCCTGCTGCAGTGCGACACGGGTGTATCGGGCAAGGAGGTCATCGACACCGTGACGCGTGTGGTCGAGGAAGTCGCCGAGGAGCATGGTGCCAATACGGCCGTGGCACTCGCCAAGGTTAAGGCTGCCGTTGCCGAGAAGGTTGAGGATGACGAGGAGCTGCCGCCTTGGGATATCGTCGATGAGGTCTTTGAGGACGAACCGGTCATCAAGGAAAGCGTGCGCGCGGCACTGACCGAGGAGAAGGTTCCCGAGCGCGTTCCCGTGGAGCGCAAGCAGGTCGAGCGCGCTGCCGTGCGCAATCACAAGATCCGTACCGACACGGGTATCGAAATCAGCTTCCCGGCCGAGATGGGTTCGAATTCCGAGTACATCGAGTTCGTCAACGAGCCCAACGGCCTTATCTCCATCGAGCTCAAGAATATCGGCAGCATCGAGAATCGATAAGTTGCGTTACGCCTACAGCGAGAAAGCAAAGGCCGAAGCTCCTAGGGGCTTCGGCCTTCTTGTTTGGGGATGAATTGCCCCGCAGGTTGAGCATAAGTCAGCGAAAACGCGGTTTGTCAAAACCGCGTAACTATTAAAGCTGGCGCAGACCCTCTTCCAGGCCGGTCTTGCTGTCGGTCTTCTCGTCGCGCATCTTGATGACGCGGGCGGGGACACCGGCCACGACGGCGCCGGCGGCAACGACAGCGCCTTTGCCTACGTGCACGCCCTCCAGGACCACGGCATTGGCGCCGATCATAACGTCGTCCTCGATGATGACGGGCGTGGCACTGGCGGGCTCCACGACGCCTGCCAGCACGGTGCCGGCGCCGATGTGGCAGTTCTTGCCCACGGTGGCGCGGCCGCCCAGCACGGCGCCCATGTCGATCATGGAGCCTTCGCCAATGACGGAGCCGATGTTGATGATGGCGCCCATCATGATGACGGCATGGTCGCCAATCTCGACACGGTCGCGGATGATCGCGCCCGGCTCGATGCGGGCGTTGATACCCTTGAGGTCGAGCATGGGCACGGCGGAGTTGCGGCAGTCGTTCTCTACGTCGTAGTAGTCGATGGAGTCGGCGTTGGCGTCGAGGAGTGCCTTGAGCTCATCCCAGTCACCAAAGACGGTCTTGCCACGACGACCGCCGTAGACGTGCGCATTGCCCCACTGGACCTTCATGCCCGGCTTTTCGCGCACGTACAGTTTGACGGGCGTTTTCTTGGGCGCGGTTGCGATGTAGTTGATAATCTCCTGTGCATCCATCTCGGCTGCATTACTCATTTGCTGTCTCTCCTTTGAGTGGATCCGGTTGATACCTGGTTAGGCAAACATGACCTGGTCGAACGTATAGAAGCCAGGCTCGCGGGTGACGAGCTTCTGCGCGGCTGCCAGGGCGCCGTTGACGAAGATCTGACGGCTCGTGGCGCGGTGCGTGAGCGTGACCTCCTCGTCCTGGCCGAAAAAGCTTACCTCGTGCACGCCGGCGACGGTGCCGCCGCGCAGCGAGTGCATGCCGATCTCCTTGGGGTCGCGCGCGCCGCACATGCCCTCGCGGCCATAGACGGGGTGGTAGCCAGCCTCAGGCTCGGCCTCGACCACGGCGTCGAGTAGCAGCTTGGCGGTGCCGCTGGGAGCGTCGACCTTTTGGCTGTGGTGCGTCTCGACAATCTCGCAGTCAAAGCCGGGCAGCTCGCGCGTGGCCTGGGCAACCAGATGGCGCAGGGCGGCGATACCGATAGAGTAGTTGCCCGAGTGCATAACGCGGGCGTTCTGACCCAGCTCGCGCAGGCGATCCACCTGCTCGGGCGTATAGCCCGTGGTGCCGGAAACGAGTGCGGCACCCGTGCGCTCGACATAGGCGACAACGGCATCGAAGGTCACGACGTTCGAGAAGTCGATGATTACATCGGCGGCCGGTGCGCTCTCGAGCTCGGACAAGTCGAAGCCGATCTGGGCGACGATGTCAAAAACGGGCTCTCCAGCGGCGTTGACAATGCCCTCGGCGGTAGTGCGGATGAGCGAGCCCATGCGGCCCGTTCCCATAATGACGGTCTTAATCAAGCAGACCAGCTCCTTTCAGAGCATCGGTAAGTGCGGAGCGCGTGTCGTCTGCCATGGGGCACAGCGGCATGCGGTAGTTTGCCTCGATCATACCCATCTGGGCGAGTGCTTCCTTGACGGGGATGGGGTTGACCTCGCTAAAGAGGGCATTGATGAGCGGCTGGCCGGCAATTTGGATATCGCGGGCACGCGCCACGTCACCGTCCAGATAGGCGCGGCACATGTCATGCACGAGCTGCGGCTGAACGTCGGCCCACACACTGATGGTGCCCGAAGCGCCCAGGCTCATGAGCGGCACGGTAAGCGCGTCCTCGCCTGAGTACATGCGGAAGTCGTCGGACAGCAGGTGGGCGATCTTGGCCGCGTAGGCGACGTTGCCCGAGGCTTCCTTAATACCCATGATGTTGGGGTGCGCGGCCAAGCGCTCTACATTGCGCTCGCTGATGCCGCAGCCGCAGCGGCCGGGGATGTTGTACAGGATGCAGGGGATATTCACGGCATCGGCGACGGTCTTAAAGTGCTGATAGATGCCCTCTTCATTGGCCTTGTTGTAGTAGGGGGCGATGAGCAGCAGGCCGTCGGCTCCCAAGCCCTGGTAGGTGAGCGACTTGGTGAGCATCGTCTGCGTGGAGTTGGAGCCCGAGCCGGCGATGACGGGGACGCGTCCTGCAACATGCTTGACCACGGCGGCGACGACGGAGTTGTCCTCGTCATCGGTCATCGTGGCGCTCTCGCCGGTGGTGCCCAGGGTGAGGATGGCATCGGTGCCGTTTTGCAGGTGGAAATCGATAAGGCGTTCGAGCGCGTCAAAGTCGACGCTGCCGTCCTTTTTAAACGGCGTAACAAGAGCGACGATCGAGCCCTCAAGATTGCGGATGTCCATGTTCTTCTCCTTCGCGTCCGCGATCTGGATGCGTTTGTTCCATTGGGCGGCGACTGCCAGGCGCTCGTCTTGGGCGCGACGGCGAGCACTTTCGGCGCGCGACTTGGCCAGCAGCTCTCGGCCGCTCGGCAGCACGTCGAGTGTGGCAAAGTAATCGCCCGGGCGCTCGGCGCGGCGGATGAGGTCGGCCGAGCCATCGGGGCGCAGCAGCACCTCGGCGGAGCGCAGACGGCCGTTGTAGTTGTAGCCCATGGAGTAGCCATGCGCGCCGGTATCGTGAATCACGAGCACATCACCCATGTCGATATGCGGCAGCTCGCGATCGATGGCGAACTTGTCGTTGTTCTCGCATAGGTTGCCCGTGATGTCATAGGTGTTCGTGACGGGCGCTGTGGCCTTGTCGGCGCCGCCCGGCTGACCCATCACCGTGATGTGGTGGTAAGCGCCATACATGGCGGGACGAATGAGGTC
>CALHWR010000201.1 GCA_938036665.1 uncultured Collinsella sp.
GCGCCCGCTGTCGAGCAGGCTACCGCTTCCGTCGAGCCGACCGCCGCTGCCGCCGACAGCAAGCCTGTCGCCGATCAGCCCGAGCCCGCCGCCGACGCATCCGCCAAGAAGGATGTCGACGGTCTGAAGGTCCTCGTCCTGTGCGCCGGCGCCGGCACCTCTGCCATGCTTGCCAACGCTATCAAGGAAGGTGCCGCGCAGACCGGAGAGAACATCGCTTCCTCTGCCGGCGCTTATGGCCAGCACACTGCCATCATGGATCAGTACGACGTCATCGTGCTCGCCCCGCAGGTCCGTAGCTACTACAACGACATGAAGGCCGACACCGATCGCCTGGGCATTAAGCTGCTCGCTCCCCGCGGTAAGGAATATATCGACCTTACTCGCGACCCCGCTGGCGCCATCAAGTGGCTCCGCGAGAACCTCGACTAGTTTTCTCCCTCTGTTGGTGCCCGGACCCCCAGTTCGGGCACCTCTCCCTATTCGTATCCCACAGAAAGGATGACTCATGACCAACCCCATGCAGTTCCCCGACGGCTTTGTGTTTGGCGGCGCCACCGCCGCTTACCAGGTTGAGGGCGAGACCCGTACGCACGGCAAGGGCAAAGTGCCCTGGGACGATTTCCTGGCTGCTCAGGGTCGCTTCTCCCCCGATCCCGCAAGCGACTTCTACAACAAATATCCGGTCGATATCGACCTGTGCCAGCGCTTCGGCATCAACGGTATTCGCGTCTCCATCGCTTGGAGCCGTATCTTCCCCAGTGGCACCGGCGAGATTAACCCCGAGGGCGTCGCCTTCTATCACGAGCTTTTCGCCACCTGCAACAAAGCCGGCGTTATCCCCTATGTCACGCTCGATCACTTCGATACACCCGAGGCCTTTTACCAGAACGGCGGCGAGGGATTCCTGACGCGCACGACGATCGACGCCTTTGTCGAGTACGCCAAGTTCTGCTTTGCCGAGTTCACCGAGGTCAAGCACTGGTTTACCTTTAACGAGATTCCCGCAACCGCCGAGGGCAGCTTTATCGTTGGCAACTGGCCGCACGGCGAGAAATACCGCCTGGACAAGGCCTTCCAGCTCATGCACAACATGATGGTGGCCCATGCCAAGGCTGTCGTCGCCTTCCATGAGGGCGGCTTTGAGGGCGAGATCGGCATTGTCCAGAACCTGGAGCCCAAGTATCCCCTCGACCCCAACAACGCCGCCGACTGCGAGGCAGCTCGCATGGCCGATGTCATCAACAACCGCTGGGTACTCGACGCCACCTTCCGCGGCCACTATGCAGCCGACACCATGGAGGCTGCGACCAAGCTGGCCCATATCGCCGGCGGCGAGCTCGACGTCCGCGACGAGGACATCGCCGCGCTGACCGCCGCGCTCCCCTACAACGATTGCCTGGGTGTCAACACCTACAAGTGCCAGTTCCTGCGTGCCGCCGAGGGCGAAAACGACATCAACCACAATGGTACCGGCGACAAGGGCTCCTCGCGCTGGTTCCTCAAGGGCGTGGGCGAGTCATGCGTACGCGAAGGCGTACCCACCACCGACTGGGACTGGATCATCTATCCCGAGGGCCTCTACGACCTGCTGCTCCGCATTAAGAACGATTACCCCAACTACAAGAAGATCTACATCACCGAGAACGGCATGGGCTATAAGGACGACTTTGAGGACGGCTTTATCGACGACGCCCCTCGCATCGATTACATGCGCCAGCATCTCGCGTGGATCCTCAAGGCGATCGACGGCGGTGTGAACGTCGACGGCTACTTTGTGTGGTCGCTGCAGGACCAGTTCTCCTGGACCAACGGCTATAACAAGCGCTACGGCCTGTTCTACATCGACTTTGAGACCCAGAAGCGCTATCCCAAGGCAAGCGCGTACTGGTACAAGAACGTCGCGGAGACCGGCCTGCTCATGGCCTAGTTTCCGCCGCATACTCCCTGTCGGCCGCATACGAATCCCAAACCGGTTCGCATGCGGCCTTTTTTGTTTTGACTCGGCCCGAGCAGGCCGTTTGTCTCGATCTGTAACATCTAGCAGGGATTTTCGGTCCTATCTGTTACAGATCGAGACAAACGAGCGGCCCGAACTTGAAGATCTCAATCTGTAACACGTAGCCAAGTATTCCGGCCCTACCTGTTACAGATCGAGACAAACGGGTAACCCGAAGCAGAATATCTCGATCTGTAACATCTAACCCGGTTTTCTACTCCTAACTGTTACAGATTGAGATAATTCGACGACGCCGACGTTTTAATATACCGTGGTACAATTATGTCCCAACGTAAAGGAGGTACCCATGTCAGCTTGTGTGCCCGTCCGAGATATGAAGGACACTGCTGCATTCACCACGCTTGTTGAGTCTGAGCGCGACGTCACCGTAACTAAGAACGGCTACGAGGCCATGCACTGCATCAGCAGCGACCAGTATCGCCTCATGCAAGAAGAAATCGCCAAGGCAAAACTGCTGTCTCGTATGATGTTGGCAGAAGACGAAATATCGCAAGGCGACTACAGCGACTACGAATCCTTCGCGGCTTCGATACGAGACAAATATGACCTATAACGTCGTAATTCTCAAAAGCGCGCGATATGAGTACGAGAGCATTGTCGGATACCTTGCTCAAATCCTCAAGAATCCGCGTGCAGCAGGCAATTTTGTCGCTGAGTTTGAATATCAGCTTGACCTGCTTCGCGAGCAGCCGCTTTTACGTCCTCTCTCGCACATGCAAGAGCTGGCGGCACGTAATTACCGATCGTTTCCCGTCAACAACTACGTGTGTCTATACAAGTTTGAGCACGAAACAATCTATATCGCCCACATCTTTCATCAGTCACAGGACTACGCCCGCCTGGTCTAGCCCCGCGGTATCAGCTAGCAAATGACCTGCGTGTGCTCCTCGATGGCGGCGCGATCTTCGTCGGCAATATCCGGCTCAGCTTGCACTCATTATCATAATAAAGCCCCAACGAAACACGGTCCTACGGTTCAATGAGCCACAGGACCGCATGCCGTCGGTCAGATAAAAATCGTCATATACAGTGGTAGATATATCCTATGCCCTTCAGTCCTGAGCTGTTTTGGGTGAAGAACTATCTCCTCTCCGACTCGTCGTTCGAATCTTCTGCCGAAATCGTCAAGTGAGATTGTTGAATACGATTTGGAAGATTTAACTTCAACAGGAGTGACCCGCGGTTTTCCAGCCGCGTCTTCAAAGCCGCGCGAAACAAGAAAATCAATTTCACGCGTTCTGGGCCGACTCCCCTCTGTTTTGGAAGGCTCCTGCCAGCTGTAATAAAAAAGCGAATGCCCCAGACTCTTAAGCTGCTGCGCCACGATGTTTTCGATTAGCATTCCTTTATTAATTGAAATTCTTCCAAATTGAATGTCTCTATGAACATCCATAAGGTCCGGACCATCATCAAACGCCAAGCTTACGAGCAATCCCGTGTCCGCCATATAGCATTTAAGCGAAGACGCGTCCTCGTGCAGGCGGTAACCCACGCTCGGATCACTGCATAAATAGCAACGGTTAATCAGTCGCGCATCCTCAAGCCAGATTAACGCCGACTCATATGTCTCAAAACGGGACCCCTTCTCCAAGCTGTCAAATTTAAACCGTTTATTTGCCGCAGATAATTGACCCGGAATGTCGTCATAAACCGCCCGCGCACGTCTAGCATCCGAACCTCCAAACTTGGCAATGTCCTCCCTGTACAGCGCGATAATCTGCCGTTTAACCCTGTCGCATCCTCTAAAATCATTCTCTGCCACAAAGGAATCGACCGACTGAGGCATACCGCCGACAAGCATATACTCATCAAACAATCTCATGCACGTCGCATGAGCACCGTCCGGAAGCGCGGTCCGAGATTCGCACGCTTTACGGATCTCTTCTGCATAAAGATCCTTTCCGGTCGCCCAAAGATACTCCTCAAAATCGAGGGGCTCGAGAGGGATTCTTTCTTCCTCTGACGGAATAACAATGCTTTCGACATTCTTTTTGATGGAGACGAGAGAGCCCGTCTCGATGTAATCAAATCTGCCGTCTTCTACAAGATGCTTTATGTATTCGCGCGCGATGGGAAACCGCTGCACTTCATCAAAAATGACCAGCGACTCTCTCGGTTCGAGGGCCTTACCATACTGCAGCTGAAGCATGCGTAAAAAAAGATCGACATCTTCACGATGGTTCAGAAATATATCGAGCGTGGCTTTACTAGCAGCCGAAAAGTCAATGTACAGATAATCCTTGTATTCATTTTGCGCGAAGCACTTGACGAGCGTCGTTTTGCCAACGCGTCTTGCACCCTCAATAAGCACCGCAGTGCGCCCTTGCGAGCGTTCTTTCCACTCCTGCAGACGATCATATGCCTTCCGTTTAAACATAATCTCACCTCAGCATAATTTACGTGCTAGTTTACAAAAATACCGACCTTCAGATATATCTAATAATACAAAAATACCGAGCTTTAAATGAGCTTATAGCTACAAAAATACCGACCATTGCAATGGCCGAAACACACAATATCTCCCGCGGCATCAGCTAGCAGATGACCTGCGTGTGTTCCTCGATGGCAGCGCGGTCCTCGGCGGTAGTACCCGGCTCGCACACCACAGCGTCCAAATTGTCCAGGCGGCAGAAGGTATAGAAGTCGCGCTTGCCGATCTTGCTGGAGTCGGCGATCAGATAGCGCGAGTCTGCCTTGCTAAAAGCGAGCTGCTGGATACGGCCCTCGTCCATGTTGGACGTAGACACGTCACCGTCCAAGATGCCGTTGGCGCCGATAAACGCCGCATCGATGCCCAGCGCGCGCAGGGTATCCTCGGCCGTTGGTCCCACAAAAGCGGCGGTGCGGCGACGGTACATACCGCCCACGAGGCACAGCTCGCAGTCTTCGCGCGCCTCGAGCAGGTTAAACACCGAAAGCGAATTGGTCACAATGCGCAGGTGAAACGTCGGCAGCATCGAGGCCATCTGCTCAACCGTGGTGCCCGTGCCCAAAAAGATGGTCGAGCCCTCCTCGATAAGCTCCACAGCACGGCGCGCAATCTGCAGCTTTTCCTCGGCATGCTTAGTGCGCTTTTCGCTGTGCGAATACTCATGGCGCAACATAGCGTGGGGACGGCCCTGTGCACTGCGGGCTCCGCCATGCACGCGCTCGATCTCGCCTAGGCTCGCAAGTTCTTCGAGGTCGCGGCGAATCGTCATGTCCGAAACGCCCAACGCATCCGAAATCTCTTTGACCGAGACCGTGCCCTGCTCCTCGAGCAGCTGACGAACCTTATCCTGTCGCTCTGCCTTAATCACGATGAATCCTCGCCGTTCTTTGCGCGCATATCATTCAAACAGTAACGAACAAATTGTATCAGACTCGTACGCGTCAAAAATGAACGCCCGCACAGCTCCAATCATCACTTTTTTGAGAAAAATACCCCTTGCTTTAGTGGGGTGTAGTGATAATCTCGCCTGTTCGCGCTACAGTTTGTCGGAAATACCTCGATGTTAGGAACCAAATGATCACTTCCGAGCTATTCGGCACCGCGCCGTGCGGTACCCCCGTTCATCGTTACACCCTCAACGGGCCCGAGATCTGCGTTCGCATTATGGACTATGGCGCCACCGTGCTGGGCATCGATGTGCCCGACATTCCCGGCAACGTGCGCGATGTGGTGCTGGGCTTTGATAAGCTCAAGGATTACTTTGACAACCCCGCCTGCTTTGGTGCGACCATCGGCCCCGTGGCAAACCGCACCGCGGGCGCCACGATCACCATCGACGGCACAGACTGGCATATGCCCGCCAACGAGGGCGCCAACAACCTGCACAGCGATCTTGAGCACGGTCTGCATAAGCGCGTGTGGGATGTTGAGCTCGACGAGGTCCACAACGCTGTTCGCATGACCACCTCGCTTGAGGATGGCGAGCTGGGCCTGCCCGGCAACCGCACCTTTACGGCCGTGTTTACCGTGACGCGCACCGGCATCTTCCGCATCGAATATGGCTGCGAGAGCGACCGCGCCACCTACGTGTCCATGACCAACCACACGTACTTTAACCTTGCAGGCCATAACGCCGGCATGGACTGCGAACATTTCTTTGTCGCCAACGCCGCCCACTACCTGCCCATTAACGAGCAGAACATCCCCACCGGCGAGATTGCTCCGGTCGAGGGAACACCGTTTGACTTTCGCGAGCTTCGCCCCGTCGCACCCGGCATGGAGGCCGACGACCCGCAGATCAAGCAGGCCCGTGGCTACGATCACTGCCTGTGCATCGATGACTATCAGTACGGTCGCAACCTGCGCCGCGCCCTGCATGTCGAGGAGATGTGGACCGGCCGCGAGCTGGACTACTACACCACCGCCCCGGGCGTGCAGCTCTACACTGGCAATTGGCTGGGCGACGAGCACGCCAAGGACGATGCCAACTATAGCTGGGGCGCCGGCTTTGCCCTCGAGGCAGAGATGTACCCCGACACGCCGCACCAGCCGCTGTTCCCGCAGGGCATTGTGGGCCCAGGTCACCCCTACAGCAATGTGATCGAATACCACTTTATGAGGCACTAAGCCCATAACGCAACATATCGCACAGCAGCGCCCGCCGGCACCACTGCCGACGGGCGCTTTTTCATCTTTTGGGCTCATTTTCGCTGTGACTGTATGAGTGACATATCAAAACTATGCCCATTTACTACGTTTAGCCCGGGTTGCTCGACCATGCACCGGTTTTTGTTACATTTGTGAGCAGTATACCTGCGGTTTTGTTTTTCTCAAATTCGACATGCTCGGCGATAGCCGATCAAACGTAGTAAATGGACATAGTTTTTGACAGGCGGTATCGCGCGCGTCCCTCGCAAGGGCAAAATGATCCTTTTTCCTCCGCCCCCAGGAGATCACGTGAGCAGGTTCTCGATGGGATCGGGGTCGGAGCCGGGGAGATAACGGATTTCTAGCTCTATGCCGAGCTCTTGCAGCTCTTTAAAGGCGGCGGTATCTGCATCGCCTACGGCAACGGCAGGCGTTACAGAGCGCTTGCCCTCCCTCGCCCGCATATGGCCGATGCTGATCTTGGTTATTGGCACACCGCCCTTAACCAGCGCGAGTGCATCCGTGGGCGACGCCACCATGATGAGAATCCATTGGCGCGGCGTTGCGGTATAAATGATGTCGATGGTCCTTTGCACCGAGAAAAACCGCGTCCAAACGCCTTCTGGCACCGCCACCCTCATTGGTGCCCATTGGCGCGAATCCGCCGCGATCTCATCGTTGACGATTAGGACAAGGTTGGAACCCACGGCTTCGTTCCACAGCTCAACGTCTTGCCCGTAAATGAAACGGTCATCGATACGCGTAAGAAGAATCTTGGGTTGAGCCATGGCTGCCCCATTCTGTTTGAGACCCATACGAGCGGGACGTCGACCACCAACTCAACAGCAGGTCAAGTAACAAATGGGCACTGCAGACATCACGCCTCTAATATTAGTGCATTTAAAGTGAGAAAAGCCGTCAGAACACTTGCGCGGATGTGTGATGTCCCGTATCATAGACAGCCGTTGACGCCTCAGTTGCGTCATCATATGGCCGCCAGCGTAGCTCAGTTGGTAGAGCACCGCTCTCGTAAAGCGGGGGTCACCGGTTCGAGCCCGGTCGCTGGCTCCATTGAACAAGATAGCCGCCTTCGGGCGGCTTTTTTGTTGCCGATTTTGAGTGCGTGCGCGCCAATCCAAGCATCGCCACGTCAACAGCGGCCCACTCGGTGGACTTCGGGTTTAATGCTTAGGGGCGGGGATTTACCAAAGTGAAATTTTAATGAAAAGAAACCCAGCTGCAACAATTGCCATGGTGAGGGCTCGAATTGGCCATATAGATCTAAAATAGTCACAATATACAAATGTCGAGAGGCATTGGGGATATAGATGAAAAGAACTAAGGGTTTTCTTTTGTTGGTATTGATGCTGCTCGGACTGTTCTGCCTGAGTGGCCCTTCTTGGGCCGAGGCTGTCTGTCCTGAAGGTGAGCCTCAGCAGTCTTATACGGGCAGCCAGCGACTAGAATTGCTCAACAAACAAGACAAGAAAAGAAAACAGCTAAAGGTAAT
>CALHWR010000202.1 GCA_938036665.1 uncultured Collinsella sp.
CCTGGGCGCGGTAGCGTGCCTCGGTGGCCTCCTTGGCCGGGCGCCACCAGGACTCGTTGGCGACGTACCAGTCGATCGTCTGCTTGAGCCCCTCGGCGAAGTCGGTGGGCGCCGGCCTCCAGCCCAGCTCGCGCTGGAGCTTGGTCGAGTCGATGGCGTAGCGGCGGTCGTGGCCGGGGCGGTCGGCGACCCAGTCGAAGTCCTCGGGGTCGCGGCCCATCGCCTCGAGGATCATGCGCAGGACCGTGATGTTGTTCTTCTCGCCGTCGGCGCCGATAAGGTAGGTCTCCCCCATGCGGCCCTTGGTGAGGATGTCCCAGACGGCGCTGGAGTGGTCCTCGGTGTGGATCCAGTCGCGGACGTTCTCGCCCTTCCCGTAGAGCTTGGGGCGGACGCCGTCGATGATGTTCGTGATCTGCCTGGGGATGAACTTCTCCACGTGCTGGTAGGGTCCGTAGTTGTTGGAGCAGTTGGAGATCGTGGCGCGAAGGCCGTAGGTACGGGTCCATGCGCGCACGAGCATGTCGGAGGAAGCCTTGGTCGAGCTGTACGGCGAGCTCGGGTGGTACGGCGTCTCCTCGGTGAACTTCGCGGGGTCGTCGAGCGCCAGGTCGCCGTAGACCTCGTCGGTGGAGACGTGGTGGTAGCGGACGCCGTATTTGCGGACGGCCTCCAGCAGGCGGAAGGTGCCCTCCACGTTGGTGCGTAGGAACGGCTCCGGGTCGGCGATGGAGTTGTCGTTGTGGCTCTCGGCGGCGTAGTGCACGATCGCGTCGTGGCCGGGGACCAGCCTGTCCAGCAGCCCGGCGTCGCAGATGTCGCCGACGACGAGCTCGACCCTATCCTCGGGCAGCCCGGCGATGTTCTCGGGGTTGCCGGCGTAGGTCAGCTTGTCCAGGACGGTGACGTGGACGCCCGGGTGGTTGTTCACGACATAGTGGACAAAGTTGCTGCCGATGAAGCCGCAGCCGCCCGTGACGATGATGTTCTTCGGTTCGAAAAACCCAGACATAAAATTCCAATCTGAAGCAAGTACAGCTTTTTTAGTATGCCGCAGGAAGTGACGCCGCGACACTATTCAACAAAACTATCGGACATTTCGGCATGCGATAAGAGCCATAACCTTCGCAGAATTACTTCCCCTACAAAACGCCTCCGGAATGAAGTCTTTGTCGTACCGGAAGACCGAATTCCCAGTTTTATCGCGTAAGTACTTGTAGAAGAAGTCCTCCCAGCTTTTAAACTTCTCACTGTCTGCAAACGCTTCCGGCTCTTGCAAAACCGCTTTGGCATCTATCCCTGAAATAACGCCGGAGCTCAGCAGAAGCCACTCGAACGACTCGGGAAGACAAACCGTAACAGTATCGCGGTGAATGTCTTGCAGCTTAAGGACGCGGTCGGCATAGCACCCAAATGCCGCTCCGTCCGCGACAACAAACACGCAATCGTCGAGATGCTGATCCAACCAACCCAAAATCGCGCTGTTCGTCATGGCCGAAGCACAGGCAAGTTCACTGTCAGCGAAATGCCGTTCAAAGAACTGGAAACCAGACTTACTGTCCTCGCATAGAAGGATAGAAAAGTCCTGTTTTGGCGCCGACCGGGAAATAGCATAACGATGATTCCCGCGATCTTGATAAACAGGGACGAAAGAATGGTATTTTCCGCTCGTCTTAATCTTGTAAATCTCATCCACGCTATACGGAAGATTGGGGAAATCAGCCCTTGAGATCAGCACAAAATAATTAGAGGAATACAGCACATGATGGGCAAACTCATCAGAATGAATCTCTTTTAAGCCCTCATCCACAAATACGATCGAGTCATGGACGGACGAAAGCTGGTTTCGCCAATCATAATCGGTCAGGGCGACACAGGGACAATCGCATTGCAAGGAAACACCCGACTGCTCGCCCGTTCGCATGTAGTCTGCGACCATGTCAAACAGTGTCGTCTTACCCGTGCCGCTATCGCCACGCACAATAGTGATGTTCCGCTTGATGGTAAATGTGTACTTGGTTCCCCTGCGGCGGGAAATCTTAACGAGATGCGAACCGTTCATAAGCAGCACCTACAGATACGGAATCGACTCGTGAATCAATTCGGCCATGTTGTGAACGATTCGGCCGCTATTCACGACTTTAATTTTAAAATCCTCGCGACCAAAGTCCATCACATGATAGAGATTCACAACGAGCTTGCGGTCTTTCGCCATATCGAGAATCCACTTGGCACAGTTATCACCACAGGTAGAAGCGTTAAAAATATGCTTACGATCAAATCTCATAAGCAGCAGCGTTTTCACGCCACCAGAAAGCTGGAGTGGGGAAATGGACCCAAGCACAGGGCTTTCGATGAGGTTTTCGGAGAC
>CALHWR010000203.1 GCA_938036665.1 uncultured Collinsella sp.
CGCCAACGCGCCGATAAACGTATCGCCCGCGGCCGTCGTATCGACCACCGCGCTCGAAAGCGCCGGCATGCGCAGCGGCTCACCGCCATCGCCGAGCGTAACCGAGCCGGCGCCGCCCAACGTGATGACCGCAGCCCCGGCGCCCTTGTCGAGCAGCGCATTGAGCGCGGCGACGCAACTCGCATCATCCGTGGGCAGAATGCCCGTCAGCACCTGGCACTCGGTCTCGTTGGGGCAGACCAGGTCGACCGCTGGCCACGCTCCTGCCGGCAGGTCGCAGGCGGGCGCCGGATTAAAGATCGTATAGAACCCCAGCTCGTGAGCGCAAGCAAGCGCCCCGGCCGTCGCCGCAAGGTCACATTCGCCCTGGGCGATAAAGACGCCGCCAGCAGCCGGGGCAATCTCGCTGGCATCGCCGTCGAGCTCGTCGGCCACCAAGCGCCTCAGTGCGCGGGCAACGTCCTCGCCCGCAAGCGCATGGTTGGCGCCCGGCGACAGCACGATGCGGTTGTCGCTCTCACAGCGAATGATAGTCGCGGTACCGGTCTCCACGTCATCGCGACGCGCCACAAACTCAACGCCCACGCCGGCATCCTGGAGCCCTGCCACAAGCGCATCGCCAAAGGTATCGCGCCCAACAGCGCCAATCATGCACGTGCGCGCACCCATGCGCGCAGCGGCAACGGCCTGATTGGCTCCCTTACCGCCGGCGTTGGTGATAAAACCGCTGCCACCGACGGTCTCGCCCGCGCGCGGCATGCGCTCGCACGCCACCGAAAGGTCCATGTTCATGCTGCCGAACACCGCAACGATGCTGTGATCCGCCATGGAAACCTCCTCGTCTTCAGGCTTTGCGCCCACCGTCGACCAACGATTGTGCACTCTCGCACCCCCTATAACTTTAGTCCACTTTGATGTGGACGCGCGCTTGAGCTTACGCCAGCAGCAAGCATTCACAGGGGCAGGCAGCTACAATGAATACGTGCTGATTATTCTCGTCATTGGATGATGTTTTATGGAACAATTCTCGCAATCGGGCTCGCGCGGTCGACGCCGCACGGGCAACGAGCCGGCGCCGCACGAACGCGTGAAGGGCGAGCGCCGTGCCA
>CALHWR010000204.1 GCA_938036665.1 uncultured Collinsella sp.
GTTTCTGTCTAAGTCTGTAACAACTGGACCGTTAAAAGTGGGATAGGTGTTACAGATTGAGATGCTTCCGAACCGCGCCGTCCCTTTGTCTCAATCTGTAACATCTGGGATCGATTTTGCCGAGTTACTGTTACAGATTGAGGTTTTCCCTTAAGGGGGATTCGAATGTCTCGATCTGTAACAGATAGACCGGAAAATGGGTTCTAACTGTTACAGATCGAGACGTTTTGGGACCGCGGCTGAGCCATTGCGGCAAAACCACCATAAAGGTGCTTGTCCCCTTTGTGGTGGTTTAGGGCTCCCAGGGGCAGGGGGCTTCGATGTGGATGTGCTCGCCGGTTACGGGATGCGTAAAGGACACGCTGTGGGCATGGAGCATGAGGCCGCAGGGACGCGGCGTTCCGTACAGGTCGTCGCCAACCAGGGGATGATGCTCGCTTGCCAGGTGCACGCGAATCTGATGCTTGCGGCCGGTGAGCAGCTCGACATCAATATACGAGCGCGTGGGCAGGCCGCGGCGGCTCTTAAGGCGCTTGAGTACCTTGACGCGCGTCTGAGACGGCTTGCCGCTGGCGCCGACGCGCATCTTGCGGCTGTCGTGACGGTCGCGGGCGATAGGCTTGTCGATGAGCTTCTCGTTCCAGTCGATCTTGCCCTCGGCGAGCGCCAGATAGTGCTTTTCGAATGCGTGGTCGATGACCATCTGGTCAAAGGCGGGCTGCGTCTGCTTGTCGAGCGAGAACAGCACCACGCCGGTGGTGTTGCGGTCCAGGCGATTGAGCGGCTGCATGTCGGTCGCGGCAAAGCCGTCGCCCATCGCCAGCAGCAGGTCGCTGGCGTAGTCGGTAAGTGTGCGCTCGCCGGTGCCGTCACCGTGGACGATCATGCCGGCGGGCTTGTCGATGGCCATGAGCCAGGCGTCGCAGTAGAGGACTTGAGGTTCTTCGTTCACGTGTAAGCCTTTCGGTTAGCTAATTCCCACAAACATGCAGCCCGAGGTCGCGCCGCGCAGGCGGGC
>CALHWR010000205.1 GCA_938036665.1 uncultured Collinsella sp.
TAGCCATAGTGCCGTTCTCGAACTCGAGAAGCTCGTTGGCCTCGGCGTTGCGGAGAGCGCGCCGTCGGCTGCTGTTGCGGCTGCGGCGTCGGGCCAGACCCAGTCGGTGAAGGCCGGGTGGTCGTAGCCCTCATCGCACGCGAACTCAAAGGCCTCGGTGCGGAATGCCTCCCACTTATCAATCTGCTCGGCAAACTTATCGGCGTCGACCATGCGCAGCACGTCGGCGGCCAGTGTCCAGCGGTCCATGTTGTTCAGGCGCAGCATGTCGAACGGCGTTGTCGTGGAGCCTTTCTCCTCGTAGCCGTGGACGCGGAAGGCATCGTGGCCGGGGCGGTTCCAGATCAGGCGGCGAATCGTGCCGGCATAGGCGTGGAACGCGAAGAGGACGGGCTTCTCGCCGCAGCCGAACAGCTCAGCCCAGCGCTCGTCGCTGAGAGCCTGGTCGTTCTCGCAGACGTTCTGGATCTTGAGCAGATCGACCACGTTGACGAACCATACCTTGATGCCCAGCTCGCGCAGCATGTCGGTTGCAGCCAGAGCCTCGAGCGTCGGCACGTCGCCGCAGGTGGCGACCACGGCATCGGCCTCGGCGAGCGAATCGGCGGTCGATGCCCACTCCCAGGTCGCAACGCCCTCGGCGAGCTCCGCCTTGGCCTCGTCGACCGTCTGGAAGGTCGGAGCAGGCTGCTTGCCGCAGAAGATGGCGTTGACGCAGTCGGTGGACTGGTAGACGCGCTCGGCAACGGCAAGGGCCATGTTGGCGTCGGCCGGATAGTAGGCATTCACGATGTGCGTGTCGTTGGCCTTGTTGAGCAGCAGGTCGATAAAGCCGGGGTCCTGGTGCGAGAAGCCGTTGTGGTCCTGACGCCAGACGTGGCTCGACAGCAAAATGTTAAGGCCGCTGATGGGGGCACGCCACGGAATCTCGCGCTTGGTAGCCTCGAGCCACTTGCAGTGCTGGTTGACCATGGAGTCGACCACATGGACAAAGCTCTCGTAGGAGCTCCACACGCCGGAGCGGCCGGTGAGCACGTAGGCCTCGAGGAAGCCCTCGCACTGGTGCTCGGACAGCTGCTCGACGACCTTACCGGAGCCTGCCAGCAGCTCGTCGTTGGCCTCGTCCTCGTAGAAGCCGGCGTCCCACTGCTTCTTGGTCACCTTGTAGGCAGCCTGCAGGCGGTTGGACGCGGTCTCGTCGGGACCGAAGATGCGGAAGTCATCCATATTCTTGGCCAGAACGTCGGCAGTGTACTCACCAAAGACGCGGGCGGCCTCGGTGGAGCCCCAGCCATGACCATTAGTGTCGACGGGGACCTCGTGGGCATGAATATCGGGCAGCTCGAGCTCGCGACGCACCTTACCGCCGTTCGCGTTGGGGTTGGCGCCGATGCGCAGCTCGCCGGTCGGCATAAAGGCCGTCACCTCGGGGCGCACCTGGCCCTCGGGCGTAAAGAGCTCCTCGGGCTTGTAGGAACGCAGCCACTCGCGCAGCACGCGGAAGTGCTCGTGGGTGTCCTTGGCACTCGCCAGCGGCACCTGATGCGCGCGCCAGGAGTCCTCGGTCTTCTTGCCGTCGATCTGCTTGGGGCAGGTCCAGCCCTTGGGCGTGCGGAACACAATCATGGGGTAGGCCGGGCGGACCACGGTCTCGCCTGCGGCGGCCTGGGCCTGCGCGGTTGCCTTGATGTCACAGATCTCATCGAAGACCTGCTCAAACAGGGCAGCGAAACGCGCATGAATGCTTGCGTGGCTCTCGTCGTCAAAGCCGGCGACAAAGAAGTGCGGCTTATAGCCCATGCCCTCAAAGAACTTGGTGAGCTCTTCGTCGGACACGCGGGCGAGGATGGTGGGGTTGGCGATCTTGTAGCCGTTGAGGTGCAGGATCGGCAAAACGATACCGTCGGTTGCCGGGTTCACGAGCTTGTTGGATTGCCAAGAGGTCGCGAGCGGGCCGGTCTCGGACTCGCCGTCGCCCACCACGGCCACGGCCAACAGGCTGGGGTTGTCCATGACGGCACCGTAAGCGTGGCTGAGCGTGTAGCCGAGCTCGCCGCCCTCGTGGATGGAACCGGGCGTCTCGGGCGCAAAGTGGCTCGGGATGCCGCCGGGATAGGAGAACTGGCGGAAGAACTTCTGCAGGCCTGCCTCGTCATTGGTGATGTCGGGGCGAATCTCGCGGTAGGTGCCGTCGAGCAGCGACTGAGCAGTACCGGCGGGGCCACCGTGACCAGGGCCCATCAAGAAGATAGCATTCTGGTTGTGGTCGGCGATCAGTCGATTGACGTGACCGAACAGGAAGTTGATGCCGGGCGTGGTGCCCCAGTGGCCAACCAGGCGGTGCTTAACGTCCGGACGACCGAAGTCGCGCACCTCACCGGTTTTCTCGTCGACAAAGTCGGGGCGCATTAGCGGGTTAGAGCGAAGGTAGATCTGACCGACGGACAGATAGTTCGATGCGCGCCAATACAGGTCGACGCCCTCGAGCTCGGAAGCCGGCACCTCGTGGCCCAGCTTTTGCCACGGCGTCCCCAGTGTTTTAGCCATTGTTTATGTCCCTTCGCTGTGCGGTCACCCTCCAATACGGCAACCTTTCGTTGGGACCAGTATATTTGCTAAAACGTTTTATCATGGTGAAAAAACGTTTTACCACCCTTATCAATCCCATCGATTAGCAAAACGCGACATTCACCTGCGGCGTTGATTGTCACAGGTGCTCCACATTCGGTCTCTGCAAATTGGTAAACGTGTTTAGTTGTGTTTAGTAAGCTCGAGCACGCTGTCCTTAACGATAAGCTCCGGCTCCAGAACGACCTCTTCGGCACGCCTGCCGCCCCTACCGGCAAGACGCTTGGACATGCAGCCAAAAGCATGCTCCGCAAGGACACCAGGGTCCTGCTCAATCGCGGTCAGTGCCGGCTCAAAGAGAACGTCGGCCGCCGAGTTGTCATAGCTCACCACCGAGATATCGCCCGGGATGCTCTTCCCCATCTCGTGCAAGCGCTTGAGCAAACCGAGGGCAATGTTATCTGAGCTTGCGAACACGGCAGTGGCGTCAGTTGCGAGCACTGCCTCCGAGGCCTCGTATGCGCTCGGAATGTAGTACTCGCTCTCAAACTCCAAACGCGCGTCGATCGGCAGGCCAACCTCGCGCAGCGCGCGCTCATAGCCGGCAAGTCGCTTGCGACCCGTATTGGAACGGCGGGCATTAACCAGGCAGGCAATACGGCGGTGGCCTTGCTCGATCAGATAGCGGGTGGCCATATAGCCGCCCATCTCGTGGTCGAACATCACCTTGTCGCACTCGAGCCCCTCAATGGCACGGTCGACCATTACGGCCGGGATGGGCAGGTGGCTGACTTCTTCGCGCAGGGCGCGATCATCGGAGAACTCGTCACCCACCACCAGGAAGACGCCATCAACGCCGCGCGTCACCAGCTGGCGCAGCAGCTCCAGATCGTCATCGGCGCTTCCGCCCGAGCTGGTAATGAAGAGCGCATAGCCGTCCTCGCGGCAGCGCTTTTCCAGGCTACCGGCGAGCGAGGCAAAAAAGCGGCTCTCGATGTTAGGGACGATAAGGCCCAGCGTGCGCGACTCGCGCATGACCAGGCTGCGCGCAATCTGGTTGGGAACATAGTGGTTGCGCGCCGCGACCTCTTTGATGAGCTTGCGGTTTTCTTCCGAGATGCGACAGGGCCGATTATTGAGAACAAGCGAGACCGACGAGGGGGAAAGCCCCACCTCCTGGGCGATCTGCTTGAGGGTGACTTTGTTGGCCATCTCGCTCCTTCCGGGTTTACGCGCAATCTCTTGAAAGTATAGCGACTACCCCTCTACCTCGGTGATAAACACTTTACCAATCCGGTGGACGGCTGTTTTATCGCCGCCAGCGCACCAAATCCGTCCGGGTGGGGTATATTGCAATCGATTGATGACAACGACCACCAAAAGGCGGATATCCGTATGCACGAGAACGATTTTTTTAACGAGGACCTGCTGTGCGCGCTCGCTGGCGTTGCCGGCGAGGACAACGTGCTGATGAGCGAGCCCATGCGCGAGCACACCACGTTTAAGATCGGCGGTCCGGCCGACGTCTTTGTCACGCCCGATACTGAGCAGGGCCTCGTCGCCACGCTCGATACCTGCTATCGCTGCAATCTACCACTCACCATCGTGGGCAACGGCTCCGACTTGCTCGTCGGCGACAAGGGCATCCGCGGCGTCGTCGTAGCGCTGGGCGAGGGCCTCTCCGGCATTACGGTCGACGGCACGCACGTCACGGCGGCAGCCGGCGCCTTGCTTTCCGATGTCGCAGCCGCGGCAGCCGAGGCCGGCCTTACCGGCATGGAGCCCATCTCGGGCATTCCCGGATCGGTCGGCGGTGCCTGCTACATGAACGCCGGAGCATACGGCGCTTGCATGGCCGATGTGCTGGAGTCCGTGCGCGTCTACAAGCCCGCACGCATGCTCGACGACGGCACCCGCGGTAGCGGCAGCATTATCGAGTTCGATGTCGATGAGCTCAACCTGGGCTATCGCAAGAGCCGCATTGCCGACGACGGTTTCATCGTGCTTTCGGCCACTTTCAATCTCGCCCCGGGCAACGCCGCGATGATCAAGGCCGACATGGACGACTACCGCCAGCGCCGCGAGGACAAGCAGCCGCTCGACATGCCGAGTGCCGGCTCCACCTTCAAGCGCCCCGAGGGCTACTTTGCCGGCAAGCTCATCATGGACGCCGGCCTGCGAGGACACGCCATCGGCGGCGCGCAGGTGAGCGAAAAGCACTGCGGCTTCATCGTCAACGCCGACCACGCCACCGCAGCCGATGTCGACGAACTCATCCGCCACATCCAAGCAACCGTCAAAGACCAATTCAACGTAGACCTAGAACCCGAAGTCCACCGAGTCGGCGAATTCCTCTAAAAAAGAAGGCCCCGAAAGGGGCCTTCACTTTCTTTTATTCAGACAACCAATCCGGTGCGTAGCGCCCCGAACCCGAGAGGGCCGCGTGCCCGCCCGCAATATATTTGATTGATCGCGAGTTCCGCACGCAAAGAAGGCCACTTAATGTGGCCTTCGTCTTGCGCAGGACTGCCCGAGCAGGCAATCAAATATATTGCGGGCGGGCACGCGGCCCAGTCGGCTTTACGACAGCGCAATACCGCCAAGCCAGCCCCAACGCACGCCAGAGCCAGTACCATAAAAGCTAATGAACGAATCAAGCGACTTAGACGTAATGGCGCCCTCGTTGCTCATTACGATGCCGCCGCCAACGTAGATACCCACATGACCGTAGATAAGGCCCGGAGCACCCGTGCCGCTGTGCGAGGAATCGGCCACGATCATGCCCACCTGCAGCGCCGAGCGATCGGAGCTATAGCACCAGGCGTTGAACATGTCACACGCGTTGCCGCCAAAGTAGCCAACGCCGGCGTTACGGAAGACATTGGTAACCCACGCCGCGCACCAGTTCTGACCCGGCGAAGGCGTGGAGTAGCACGCGTTGACGACGGCCTGCTGCTTGCCCGAGCCGGCATTCTGCTGCGGAGTTCCGGGCGCATACGATCCACCGCCCGAGCTCGAACCACCCGAGTAGGAATTGTTCTTGTTCGCGGCGGCCGCGGCAGCGGCGGCCTTCCTGGCAGCCTCCTCAGCCTGGGCGGCAGCGAGGATCTCGGAATCGCGCTGAGCCATGAGTTCCTTGACGTCGTCGGAAAGACCGTTCAGCACGGTCTGGACTTCTTGCTGCTTGGCCTGCATATCCTGCATCTGAGCCGTCTGCTGGTCCTTGAGTTTCTCCAGGTCGGCCTTTTGTGATTCGAGCTCGGTCTTCTGTGCGTCGAGCTCAGCCTGAATCGTTTGGATATCCTCGATGGCATCGCGGTCGCTCTTGTTGATCTTCTCAACGTAATGCGCGTTGGCAACGAGTTCCTCAAACGAGCCAGAGGCCAGCAGCAGCGACAGGATGTTCGTGCCGCCGGACTTGTAGCTGGCGGCCACGCGATCGGAAAGGTCGTTGCGCTTCTTCTTGAGCTCGGCCTTCTTTTCATCGATCTGGGCCTGCGTGTCGTCAATCTTGCCCTGGACATTCTCGATGTCGTTGAGGGTCTGGGCATTCTTGTTGGCCAGCGCCGCATACTCATTTGCGATGCTGTCGAGCTGGGCCTGAACCTCGTCGAGTTGGGCCTGGGCGGCATTCAATTTATCGGTGGTTTCTTTGGAAGCCTCCGCCGCATGGGCGCGAGTGGGCAGGCCAAAAAGAACTGCCGCAGAAGCGGCGCCGAATAGGGCCTTAAGGGCAGTGCGGCGCGAGAGCTCCTGGGAAAGGATGGAATCGCTGTTTGGTGACATATGTACTCCGTTACATGCTTATTTATATGTCGCTCAACTCATACATATTAGCGTACATATGGCGCGTCCCAACGATTTCCACGAACGGCAGGAAACTACAAGGTCGGCGGCTCGTAAGCAATTGTCAAATTTGAGGTAACAATTGAGCAAGCTCTTATATGAGTACGTTAACATAATCCTCTGCTTTTCCTACAGTGCACCATTTGGGCGTCCCCGCCTGCGCTATACTCCCCTCTAGAAGTGTTCCTGATTCGATAGGAGACTACATGTCCAAAGCACTCGACCCCAAAGACACCTGCGTCCTCGTTACCGGTGGCGCCGGCTTTATCGGCTCGCACACCGTCGTTCAGCTGCTCGAGGGTGGCTACCAGGTCGTCATCGTCGATGATCTCTCCAACTCCAGCGCCGTCGCCGTCGACCGCGTCAAGACCATCGTGGGCGACGAGGCCGCCAAGAACCTCACCTTCTACGAGGCCAACGTGCTCGACCGCGATGCGATGAACAAGATCTTCGATACCCATCAGATCGACCGTGTCATCCACTTTGCCGGCTTTAAGGCCGTCGGCGAGTCGGTGAGCAAGCCCGTCGAGTACTACCACAACAACATCGAGAACACCCTGGTGCTCATCGACGTCATGCGCAACCATGGCTGCAAGTCCATCATCTTCTCGAGCTCCTCGACCGTCTACGGCGACCCGGACAACCCGCCCGTCACCGAGGAAGACCCCAAGAAGCCCGCAACCAACCCCTATGGCTGGACCAAGTGGATGATCGAGCAGATCCTTATGGACGTCCACACCGCCGACCCCGAGTGGGACGTCGTGCTGCTCCGTTACTTCAACCCCATCGGCGCTCATCCGTCGGGCCTGATCGGCGAGGACCCCAAGGGCATCCCCAACAACCTGGTGCCCTATGTCGCCCAGGTTGCCGTGGGCAAGCTCGAGGCCGTTCAGGTCTTTGGCAATGACTACCCCACTCCCGACGGCACGGGCGTGCGCGACTATATCCACGTTTGTGACCTGGCCTCGGGCCACGTTGCCGCCCTCAACTGGATGAACGGCAAGACCGGCGTCGAGATCTTCAACCTGGGCACCGGCACCGGCACCTCGGTGCTCGAGGTCGTCGCCGCCTTCTCCAAGGCCTGCGGCAAGGAGCTGCCCTATGTGATTCGCGAGCGCCGCGCCGGCGATATCGCCGCCAACTGGTGCGATGCCTCAAAGGCCGAGCGCATGATGGGCTGGAAGGCCCAGTACGACATCGCGGACATGTGCCGCGATAGCTGGAACTGGCAGAGCCACAACCCCAACGGCTTCACCGACGCCGAGTAGCAAAAACCTACATACCGTTCTTGCCCCGATCTCACGTTGTGAGGTCGGGGCTTTTTCATGGCATGTAGCCATTCGCCGAAAATCGACCAACTTTTTTATCTTGCCTGTACATGTTTAAACAACATGTTTTACAATAGGCGTATCGAATCAGAACATCGGAGGCGGACTGCACACCCATCGGCAGGCCGACCCCACAACAAGAAGGTTGGTGAGCGCATTCATGGAGCGTGCAAGCGGCGTCCTCATGCCCGTCTCATCTCTGCCCGGACCATACGGAATCGGCGGCTTTGGCTGGAATGCCTACGACTTCGTCGATTTTCTCGCCTCGTGCAAACAACATTACTGGCAGATTCTGCCCCTTACGACGACCAGCTATGGCGATTCGCCTTATCAGTCGTTCTCGGCCCGCGCAGGCAACCCCAACTTTATCGACTTTGCCGAGCTTATCGAGGCAGGGTATCTGGAGCAGCGCGATATCGATGGCGTGTATCTGGGATCCGACCCCAGCAATGTCGACTACGGTGCTATCTTTGGCGGCCGCCGTCAGATTCTCGACCGCGCCGCCGAGCGCTTTGCTGCCGACAAGCCGGCCGATTTCGATGACTTTATCCAGGCCAACGAGGACTGGCTCATCCCCTACTGTGAGTTCATGACCGTCAAAGAGGAGTGCGGTCTCAAGGCGTTTTGGGAGTGGCCCGCGGAGCTCCGCACCCGCGGCGAGGCTTCCGCCAAGGTCTGCGCCGACCATCCGGCGCGTATGCTCTACCACCAGATGACGCAGTACTTCTTCGATCGCCAGTGGAGCCGCCTCAAGGCCTATGCCAACGAGCGCGACATTCTCATCATCGGCGACCTGCCCATCTATGTCTCGCGTGACTCCGTCGAGATGTGGGCGACACCTGAGCTCTTTAAGATCGACGCCGCCGGCAATCCCGTGAGCGTCGCCGGCACGCCGCCCGACCAGTTCTCGGCCACCGGCCAGTACTGGGGCAACCCCATCTACGACTGGGACGCCATGGAGGCCGACGGCTTCTCCTGGTGGGAGGGCCGCATTCGCGCCGCCCTCGACATGTACGACGTCATCCGCCTGGATCACTTCCGCGGCTTCGAGGCCTATTGGGAGGTGCCGTTCTCCTCGCCTGATTCGTCCTACGGTTCGTGGACGCAGGGTCCCGGCCTCAAGCTCTTCAAGACACTCGAGGAAAAGCTCGGCACGCTGCCCATCATCGCCGAGGATCTGGGCTTCCTCACCCCCGGCGTCATCGATATGCGCGACAACTCGGGCTTCCCCGGCATGAAGATCCTGCAGTTTGCCTTTGAGGGCACCAACTCGTACTACCTGCCGCACAACTACATTGCCAACACCGTCGCCTACGTGGGCACTCACGACAACGAGACGGCACGCGGCTGGTTTGAAGGAACGGCTACCCCGCGTCAGCGCGAGCAGACAGCCCTGTACACCCATCAGCAGGCCGGCGAACCCATCGCCGACGCGCTCAACCGAACCATCGCAGCCAGCGTGAGCGACACGTGCGTCTACACCATGCAGGACCTGCTCAACTTGGGCAACGAGGCGCGCATCAACACCCCTGCCACGCTGGGCGGCAACTGGACCTGGCGCGCCGCGGAGGGCTTCGACGCAGAGCCTCTGGCCAGCCGCATCCACGCCGAGTGCGAGGTCTACTGCCGCGCCGAGGAGCCGGTCGAAAAAGAGGCAAAAACCTCAATTTGACGGAAATGTAAAAAATCTTTTTGAAAATTGTGCGTTTTGCTGGTAAGCGTCCCGCCGTCGTGGTATAATCGCATGAGAGGCAGTCAGGGATAAGAACCTGTTTTCACAGCGATACACTGGCCATGAAAACAGGTTCGACTGTGAAAAGGCAGAGCACCGGGAAGGAAGACCCGGTGTATAAAATGGGGAAAAACGCATGAAGAATGAATGGACTGAGCAGGACTTGCGGCAATTCGTCGAAAGTTCGCGGCCTGTGTTTCAGGATGTGAGCCTGACGCAGGTGGACGAGGA
>CALHWR010000206.1 GCA_938036665.1 uncultured Collinsella sp.
TGCTGGCGGGGTCGGTCCAGTCGGGCTGACAGATAATGCCCACTTTGTAGCCGTGCGCGTCGAGCACGCGGCTGATGATGGCCATGCCAAAGCTAGGGTGGTCCACGTAGGCGTCGCCGCAGATGTAGACAAAGTCGCACTGGTCCCAGCCGCGCGCGTCCATATCGGCGCGGCTGACGGGGAGGAACTTGTCGCGGCCCGGACGCCAGGGGCGGACGGGTGTCGCCTTGACGGTTGTGGCCTGTGCCTTACCGCCGCGCTTTCGCTGCTGGCCCTGTTTGCCCTGCTGACTGCGCTGGTTGTTCTGAGCGTGCTGAGGCTTTTTTGCCACGATCCCTCCCGGTGTTTGTATGCTGCACGTAATTGTAACCAGTCTTTTTGGGACGGGGCTAAAAAGACTGGTGGAGTACACGAGGCGTCGGGCGTCGGGTGTGGCGCCGCGCCCGCCGTTTGTTTCCAGACTGTGTATCTGCGCGTTGGGGAGCCCGTCTCGCGCGCATGCCATGTTGTCAATGGGTTACAGTATGAACGGCGGCTATGTTTCCGCCAACGCACGAGAGGGTCGTCAACAAGGAGGATGCACGACGATGCAACGTGCCAAGCAGATATCGGAGTCCATCGAACTGGGCATTATCCTGGCGCTCGCCGGTGGCTTTATGGATGTGTATTCGTACATTGGGCGCGACCATGTTTTCGCAAACGCTCAGACGGGCAACATCCTGCTCGTGGGTGTAAGCATCTCGGAGGGCAACTGGGCGCTGGCGGGACGCTATTTCTTCCCCGTGGTGTCGTTTGCCGTGGGCATTATGCTTGCCGACCTGGTACACGAGCGGTTTGGCAGCGTGATTCACTGGCGCCAGGTGACGGTGTTTTTTGAAGCCGTCATCTTGCTGGGCGTGAGCTTTATTCCCGGCGGCGATTTCAACCTGCTCGCCAACTGCCTCACCTCGTTTGCCTGCGGCATGCAGGTCGAGAGCTTCCGCAAGATTCACGGTCACGGCATCGCTACGACCATGTGCATCGGCAACTTGCGCAACGCGCTACAAAACGTGGACGACTACATCATCACCCACAAGCGTGGCTTTTTGGAAAACGGCCTGCTGTACTTTGGCGTGATCTTTACCTTTGTGTTTGGCGCCGTGCTGGGCAACTGGTGTATTGAGCGCATGGGCCTGCACGCCATCGTCGTGGCGAGCGTGCTGCTGTTTGTCGCGTTTGCCATCATGTTCATCGACCGCGAGCGCGACTTGCGTTTTCGCTGGAAAGTTGCGGCCGAGGCTTGGAAAGAGGGCTGTCGAAAGTAACCGAATGCGGCAAAGGGACAGCCCCTTTGCCGCAATATATTTTCATCTTCTGTTGAAACGCTTTAACAATTTTGATGTTCTCACGTGTTTTTTGTTTCAAAAGCGTTAGGATGGGACTCATAGCGTGGGGCGTAATGGGTGCCCCGCACACGATGGGAGGCTATCAATGGCTAATCGTTTCGTTCTCAATACCATTTCTTATCATGGTTCCGGCGCCATCAAGGAGATCCCCGGCGAGCTCCAGCGTCGCGGCTACAAGAAGATCTTCGTCTGCTCCGATCCCGACCTGGTCAAGTTTGGCGTTACCGCTAAGGTGACCGACGAGCTCGACGCCGCCGGCATCGCTTGGAGCCTCTACTCCGAGATTAAGCCCAACCCCACTATCCAGAACGTCAAGGACGGCGTCGAGGCCTTCAAGGCCGCCGAGGCTGACGCTATCGTGACCATCGGTGGCGGCTCCTCCATGGACACCGCTAAGGCCATCGGCATCATCATCAACAACCCCGAGTTCGCCGATGTCCGCAGTCTCGAGGGCGTTGCTCCCACTAAGAACCACGCCGTGTTCACCATCGCCGTGCCGACGACCGCCGGTACTGCTGCCGAGGTGACCATCAACTACGTCATCACCGACCCCGAGAAGGTCCGCAAGTTCGTGTGCGTCGACACCAACGACGCCCCCGAGGTCGCCGTCGTCGACCCCGACATGATGGCTTCCATGCCCGCCGGCCTGACCGCTTCTACCGGCATGGATGCTCTGACCCACGCCATCGAGGGCTACACCACCAAGGGTGCTTGGGAGCTCTCCGACATGTTCCACTTTGAGGCCATTAAGCTGATCAGCGAGAACCTGCGCGACTCCGTTGCCGAGGCCAAGTCCGGTCAGCCCGGCTCCGGCCGCGAGGGTATGGCTCTTGGCCAGTATGTCGCCGGCATGGGCTTCTCCAACGTCGGCCTGGGCATCGACCATGCCATGGCTCACACCCTGTCTGCCCACTACGACACCCCGCACGGCGTCGCTTGCGCCATGCTGCTGCCGATCGCTATGGAGTTCAACAAGCCGGTTTGCGCCGAGCGCCTGGCCAAGGTTGCCGTTGCCATGGGTGTTGACACCACGGGCATGAGCACCGACGAGGCTGCCGACGCCGCCATCGCCGCCGTCAAGCAGCTCTCTGCCGACGTGAACATTCCGCACGTCTGCGAGGCCATGAAGGCTGACGAGATCGAGGTCCTGGCCAAGGACGCCATGGCTGACGCCTGCTTCCCGGGTAACCCGCGCGAGGCGACGCTCGACGACGTCATCGAGCTCTTCAAGAAGATCTGCCCGGCTGCCTAACTTGGTTCGGCGGGCCCCTGCCCGTTAGCCCCACAATCGTCCTCGGACATGTCGGAAGC
>CALHWR010000207.1 GCA_938036665.1 uncultured Collinsella sp.
GGCCAACACTGCGAGCCGCACGCGCCACCACGGTAGCCACGGCTCCGCACCCAAGCGCAACACCTACCGCGAGCGCTACACGAGCTAGCCAGTCCGCCAACCCCCCCAGCGCCCGCGTCCCATACCAGCACATCAACTATCGAAAGGAAGCATTGCATGATCGTCGCCATCGACGGCCCCGCCGGTTCCGGCAAGTCCACCATCGCCAAGGAGATCGCCCGCCAGCTGGGCTTTAACAAACTCGACACGGGCGCCATGTATCGCGCCGTCACCTTCGCCGCGCTCGACCGCGGCATCAATCTGGACGATGAGGCGGCCATCGACGCCCTCGCCAAGCAGATCGAGATCCGCTTTACCAACGGCACCGGCGAGGACACGCGCTTGACCATTGACGGTGCGGACGCATCGGCTGCCATCCGCACCCCGCAGGTGGACGCCAACGTCTCCAAGGTCTCGGCCTACCCGGGCGTACGCGCCGCCATGCTCATCCATCAGCGCCGCGCCGCCGAGGACCGCGATATCGTGGCCGAGGGTCGCGACATCGGCACCGTCGTGTTCCCAAACGCGCAGGTCAAGGTGTTCCTGACCGCCGACCCCCGCGAGCGCGCCCGTCGCCGCGTGCTGCAGCGCCATCAAAACGACGCCCAGCCGCTCACCGAAGAGCAGCTCGAGACCGAGGTCGACGAAACCCTCGACGCCCTCAAGCAGCGCGACAAACTCGACAGCAGCCGCGAGGTCGCACCGCTCGTGCCCGCCGAGGACGCCGTGCACGTCGACTCCACCGCCCACACCATCGACGAGGTCGTCTCGATAATCGAGGACCTCATCAACCAAAGGAGGTAGCCCATGCGCCTGTTTAAGCAGACGCCCGAGGATTACTACAACGCCCCCTACGCCGAGTTCCCTGCGCTCATCCGCGGCACTGTCGCCGTAGTCATGGGCATCCTGTGGGTCTTCTCCAAGCTCATGTGGCGCTGGAAGGTCGAAGACGTCGACCTGCTGTTTGAGCGCCAGGAAGGCCGCGGCAGCGTGGTCATCTGCAACCACACCTCGATGGCCGAGTTGCTGGCAGTGGAGACGGCACTGTTCTTTGGCGGCCGCCATGTGCGCCCCATCTTTAAGTCCGAGTTCGCCAAGAGCAAGATTGTGCGCTGGGCCTTTAGCCGCGTGGGTGGCATTCCCGTCGAGCGTGGCACCGCCGACATGAAGTGTCTGCGTGCCGCCCAGCATGCACTGCAGCGCGGTGAGGACGTCCTGATCTTCCCCGAGGGCACGCGCATCCGCTCGCGCGAGATCAAGCCCGAGGTCCATGGCGGCTTTGCGCTCATCGCTCAGATGGGTAAGGCACCCGTCAACCCGCTCGCCATTTGTGGCTGGTCCGACATTACGCCTAAGGGCAAAAGGCTCATGCGCCCCAAGAAGTGCTGGATCCGCGCCGGCAAGGCCATCTCGCTATCCGATGCTCCGGCCGAGCTCAAGCGTAAGGAGCGCCTGGCATGGTTTGAGTCCGAGGCCATGAGCCGCGTATACGCCATGCGTGACGACCTGTGCGCCGAGCACCCAGGCAGGTTCTAGCCATGGGTGAGAACGTCATGAATACCGCTGCGGCCGCCGCTGAGGAGGTCGTATCCACCATCGAGATCGCCGCGCATGCCGGCACCTGCTACGGCGTTCAGCGCGCGCTCGACATGGCACTGGCCGCCGCGCCGCAGGCGGGGGAGAGCACTCAGGTCCACACGCTGGGTCCGCTCATTCATAACCCCATCGTGGTGCGCGAGCTTGCCGAGGCAGGCGTTGGTCTGGCAGACACCTTGGACGACGCCGCGACGGGCACCGTGATCATCCGCGCGCACGGCGTGGTGCCGCAGGTGATCGAAGCCGCTCGCGAGCGTGGCCTTACCGTGGTCGATGCCACCTGCCCCTACGTGAAGAAGGTCCACGTGGCGGCCGAGCGCCTGGTGCGCGAGGGCTACCGCGTAATCGTCGTGGGCGAGCCGGGCCACCCCGAGGTCGAGGGCATTCTGGGCCACGCTGGCGATGACGCTCAAGTCGTGAGTTGTGCTGCCGATGCGGACGCGCTGCCACTCAAGGGCAAGGTGGGTCTGGTTGTGCAGACCACCCAGACTGCGCAGAACCTGGCCGAGGTTGTGGCCTCCATCACCCCGCGCGTGCAGGAACTGCGCGTGATCAACACCATCTGCGCCGCCACGAGCGAGCGCCAGCAGGCAGCTGCAGCCCTCGCCAACCGCTGTGATTGCATGGTCGTCGTGGGCGGCAAAAATTCGGGCAACACGCGTCGCCTGGCGCAGATTTGTGCCGATGCCTGCGAGCACACGCATCACATCGAGGAAGCTTCCGAGCTCGAGGCCGAATGGTTTGCCGACGCGCGCCACATCGGCATCACCGCCGGAGCCTCCACCCCGCAAGAACACATCGAACGCGCCGTTGCGCGCATCAAGGAGCTTTGCCGCTAGTTATGGACCAGACCGTACCCGCATACGCCACCGAGGTGGCCGATTACGGGCGCAGCCGCGACCCCGAGCCGGGTGAGGGCGCGCTCGTTAAGAACGTGCGTCCCGAATCGCCCGCATGGGATGTGGGTATCGAGCCGGGCATGCGCGTGCTCACGGTCAACGGTGAGCGGCTCACCGACATGATCGTGTGGCTCTGGGAGGCCGACGAAGACACCGTCGAGTTGGAGGTTTTCGACCCGCGCGACGGCACCGTCACCCCCGTGGAGCTCGATCGCTTTCCCGGCGAGGATTGGGGCCTTGAGTTCGATGGACCCATCTTTGACGGCATGCGTACCTGCGTCAACGCCTGCGTGTTCTGCTTTATGACGATGCTGCCCAAGGGCGGCCGCTCCACGCTCTACATTCGCGATGATGACTACCGCCTAAGCTTTTTGCAGGGCAACTTTGTCACGCTCACGAACCTTTCCGACGAGGACGTGCAAAACGTCATCGACCGCAACATGAGTCCGATGAACGTGTCGGTCCACGCCGTGAGCCCCGATATTCGCCGCCGCATGATGGGCCGCAACGCCCAGCGCGGCATGGACGTGCTCGAGGCCATCATGGCAGCCGGCATCGAGATTCACGCGCAGATCGTGTTGTGCCCCGGCATGAACGACGGCGAAGAACTGCTAAAGACGCTTCGCTTTTGCGAGGATCACGAACAGATCACGAGCCTGGGAATTGTGCCGCTCGGTTTTACCAAGCATCAGAACCGTTTTAGCTGGTCCTACAGCGATAAGCCCGAGCTCGCACGCGAAACCATTGCCATGATCCGGCCTTTCCAGGACCGTGCCTTCGAGCGCTTTGGCCGCCACACCTTCCAGATGAGCGACGAGTTCTATCTGGACGCCGGCATCGAGCCGCCCGAGGCAGACTTTTACGACGGCTACCCGCAGTACTATGACGGCATCGGCATGATCCGCTCCTATCTGGACGAGACCGACAACGTGCTCGCCGCCGATGCCGAGCGCCTGACCCGCGTTCGCGAGGGAATCGCCGCCCGTGGCCAGCGCTTGCTGTGCCTCTCGGGCGCCAGCGCGCGTGATACGGTCGCGCGCTTTGTGGAATCGCCGCACGGCCTCGCCGGCACCGTCACAGCCATCAAAAACCGCTACTTTGGCGGCAACGTGGACGTGACCGGACTCATCGTCGCGAGCGATATCCTGGAGCAGCTGCCGCAAGATCTGTCGGGGGTTATGCTCTTTGTGCCTAAGCTCATGTTCAACGCTGACGGCATGACGCTTGACGAGTATCATCGTGACGATTTACTCGCAAGCCTTACCAGTCGCGGCGCCGAGGTTCATGTGGTGTCGACCATGCCGCATGAGCTGCTCGATACCCTGGAGCACATCCTTGGCATTGTGCCTGCCGACTCTACTAATTCCGCTGACCCTACCCATTAAAGGAGAGCAGATGAAACCTATCGTCGCCGTCGTCGGACGCCCCAACGTGGGCAAGTCCACGCTCGTTAACCGCCTGGCCCAGACCTCGGACGCCATCGTCCACGAGTCTCGCGGCGTCACGCGCGATCGCTCATATCACACGGCCGATTGGAACGGCCGCGAGTTCACCATCGTCGACACGGGCGGTATCGAGCCGCTCAAGAGCGACGACGTCTTTGCCACGTCCATCCGCGACCAGGCGCTCGCCGCCGCCGAGGAAGCCGCCGTCATCCTGTTTGTGGTCGATGGCCGCACCGGCGTCACCGAGGAGGACGAGTCGGTCGCTCGCATGCTCAAGCGCTGCGACAAGCCGGTCTTTCTGCTGGTGAACAAGCTCGACAACCCCGATCGCGAGAACGACAGCATCTGGGAGTTCTATTCGCTCGGCATCGGTGAGCCCACGCCGCTCTCGGCCCTGCATGGCCATGGCACGGGCGACCTGCTCGACGATATCGTGGCCCTGCTTCCGGAGGAAGAGGACGAGGTCGCCGATGAGTTCCCTGATGCGCTGAACGTCGCTATCATCGGCCGCCCCAATGCCGGTAAGTCGTCGCTGTTCAACCGCATTCTGGGCGCCGACCGTTCTATCGTGTCCAACATTGCCGGCACGACGCGCGACGCCATCGATACCGTCGTGGAGCGCAACGGCAAGCACTACCGCATGGTGGACACCGCGGGTATTCGCAAGAAGAGCACCGTGTACGAGAACATCGAGTACTACTCGATGGTCCGCGGCCTGCGCGCCATCGATCGCGCCGACGTGGCACTGCTCGTCGTCGATGCCTCCGTGGGCGTCACCGAGCAGGACCAGAAGGTCATGGGCTTGGCCATCGAGCGTGGCTGCGCCATCGTGGTGCTGCTCAACAAGTGGGACCTGCTCGATGACGACCGCAAGCGCGAGGCCTGCATGGAGACCGTCGACCGCCGTCTGGGCGTCATGGCTCCCTGGGCCCAGTACCTGCGCATCTCTGCCCTCACTGGCCGCAGCGTCGAGAAGATCTGGGCGATGGTCGACGCCGCTGAGAAGACGCGCTCGCAAAAGATCACTACCTCGCGCCTCAACACCTTCCTCACCGACCTGCGCGAGTTCGGCCACACCGTGGTGGACGGCAAGCGCCGCCTGCGCATGCACTACGTGACTCAGACGGGCATCAACCCGCCGACGTTTACGTTCTTCGTCAACCACAGCGACCTGGTCAACGACACCTACCAGCGCTACGTGGAGAACCGCATGCGCTCGACCTTCGATTTTGCCGGCACGCCCATTCGACTCTTCTTTAGGAAGAAGGAGCAAAAGGATGCATAATCCGATTCTGCTGACCGCCATCTGCGCCGTGGTCTCGTTCTTTATCGGAGCGATTCCGTTTGGCCTGATCCTGGGCCGCGTGTTCAACCACACCGACATTCGCAAGGCGGGCTCCGGAAACATCGGCACCACCAACGCGCTGCGCGTGGCCGGCCCCAAGGTGGCCGCGCTCACGCTGCTGCTCGACTGCCTAAAGGGCGCCATCTGTGTCATTATCGCCCGTCCGCTTATCGCCGATCTGGGCCATGGTTTTCCGCAGAACATCATGGCGCCTGGAGCCCCCGGCGACTGGATGCTCGGCGTCATTTGCCTCGCTGCCGTGTGGGGACACATCTTTTCTCCCTATCTCAACTTCCATGGCGGCAAGGGTATCGCCGTGGGCTTGGGTGTGATTCTTGCCTGGTACTGGCCCATTGGCCTGTCGCTGTTGGGCATGTTTATCGTGGCCGTCGCCATCACCAAGTATGTGTCGGTGGGCTCGCTTGCCGCCGCCATCGGTCTTCCCATCGCCGCCTGCGCGGTCTTTCCGTACAGCAGCCTGGGTCTTAAGTTTTGCATGGCGATGATCGGCATCACCGTGGTGTGGGCCCATCGCTCGAATATCAAAAAGCTCACGTGCGGTAAGGAGTCCAAGCTCTCGTTTACCAAGCGCGTCACCGAGCTCGACGATAAGTAGGAGAGAGTCATGAATGTTGCGCTGATTGGCTCCGGCTCCTGGGGAACCGCCGTCGCCGGCCTTGCCGCCGCGCGAGCCGAGCGCGTGACCATGTGGGCCCACAGCGAGCAGACGGCCGCCGGCATTAACGGCGATCATCGTAATCCCCGCTATCTATTGGACTACGTGCTGCCGGAAAACGTTGTCGCCACGACGGGCCTGGCCCAGGCGCTCGACGGCGCCGACGCCATTATCTTTGCCGTGCCCTCCACGCACCTGCGAAGCGTATGCCACGATGCAGCACCCTTTATCGCCGCCGACACCCCGGTGCTCTGCCTCACCAAGGGCATTGAGCCCGAGTCCGGCCTGCTCATGAGCGAGGTCATCGCCAGCGAGATCGGCAACGAGACGCGCGTGGCGGCGCTCTCGGGCCCCAACCATGCCGAGGAGATCTGCCGCGGTGGGCTTTCCGCCGCCGTCATCGCCAGCAAAGATCCGCAGGTAGGGGAGACCTTTAAGGACCTGCTCCTGTCAACCGCCTTCCGCATCTACCTGTCGCAGGACATGACCGGTGTCGAGGTCTGCGGTGCCATGAAAAACGTCATCGCCATCGTGTGCGGTATCTCCGCCGGTACCGGCGCGGGCGACAACACGCTCGCCCTTATCATGACGCGCGGCCTGGCCGAGATCAGCCGGCTGGTGCACGCTCGCGGCGGGCAGGCCATAACCTGCATGGGACTTGCCGGCATGGGCGACCTCATCGCCACCTGTACCTCGGAGCATTCGCGCAACCGCACCTTTGGCTACGAGTTTGCCCACGGCGTGTCGCTCGACGAGTACCAAGAGCGCACACATATGGTGGTCGAGGGTGCCGTTGCGGCCCGCAGCGTGAGCGAGCTCGCCCGTTCACTGGGCGTAGACATTCCGCTCACCTTTGCCGTGGAGCAAACGCTCTACAACGGTGTTACTTTGGATAGGGCGCTCGAGATTCTCACCGACCGCGTCCCCTCTCAAGAGTTCTACGGACTCGCCGACTAGCGCAGAAAGGCTACTACCATGGGTTCCATCAAAATCGCTCCATCCGTCCTTTCGGCCGACATGGCCAACCTGAAGGGCGAGCTCGACAAGATCGCCGGTGCCGACTACGTGCACTTCGACGTCATGGACGGTCACTTTACCGGCAACCTGACCTTTGGCGTCGACATCCTCAAGGCCGTCAAGCGCTCCACCGATGTACCGGTCGACGCGCACCTGATGGTGTCGAATCCCGACGAGACGGTCGATTGGTACGCCGACGCCGGTGCCGACATGATCACCGTGCACTATGAGGCCTCCACGCACCTGCACCGCACGCTCACCCATCTGCAGCAGCGCGGTGTCAAGGCCGGCGTGGTGCTCAACCCCGCTACCCCCGTGTGCGTACTCGAGAGCATCATCGACGTTGTCGATATGGTGCTGCTCATGAGCGTGAACCCTGGCTTTGGCGGGCAAAGCTTTATCCCTGGTACCATCGCCAAACTGCACGAGCTTACGGCCATGTGCGAGCGCCACGGCGTGTCGCCCCTGATCGAGGTCGATGGCGGTATCTCTTCCAAGAACATCGCCGAGGTCGTCAAGGCCGGCGCCAACGTGCTCGTAGCCGGCTCCGCCGTATTTAAGTCCGAAGATCCCGCCGCCGAGGTTGCGCTGCTGCAAAAGCTGGGCAACGAAGCCGCACAGGAGGCATAAACCCTTATGACCGCAGGTCAAAACCGCATACCCGTGAATCTTGACTATGCCGCCTCGACGCCCATGCGCGCCGAGGCGCGCCTTGCGCAGCGCGAATATGACGACAGTGAGCTTGCCGGCGTCAACCCCAACTCGCTGCACTCGCTCGGCCGCAAGGCCGCCGCACGCCTGGAAGTCGCCCGTCGCGAGATAGCCCGTAGCTTTGGCGCACGCGTTCGCCCGTCCGAGATTATCTTGACCAACGGCGGCACCGAGGCTAACCAGCTGGCGCTGCTCGGTCTTGCCGAGGGCGCTCGTCAGCGCGATCGCAAGCGCAATCGTGTCATCGTTTCGGCCATCGAGCACGATTCGATTCTGGACAACCTGCCGCTGCTGCGTGCCGCCGGCTTTTCCGTCGACCTGGTGCAGCCCTGCCGCGCGGGCTACGTTGAGCCTGCCACGCTTGTCGAGCTGCTCGGCGACGACGTGGCGCTCGTGAGCATTATGGTCGCCAACAACGAGACCGGCGTAGTGCAGCCCATCCGCGAGCTGGCCGCTGCCGCGCATACCGTTGGCGCCTTGTTTCATACCGATGCCATCCAGGGCTACTTGCATATTCCGCTCGATGTCACCGAGCTGGGCGTCGACGCCATGTCCGTTGCCGCACACAAGATTGGCGGTCCCGTGGCGTCCGGCGCGCTCTACGTTAAGACCCGCACGCCGCTGCGCCCCCGCATCTTTGGCGGCGGCCAGGAAGCCGGCCGTCGCGCCGGTACGCAGGATCTGCGCACGCAGCTGGCTTTTGCCGCTGCCGCTTCTGTGTTGCTGCCGAATGTGGGCCGGGAACGCGCGACGCTGCAGGCCCTGTCCGATAAACTCTACGCCACACTTACGGCCCATCCGCGCATTCACGCCACGATGGGCGACTACGCGCAGGCCGATCGTCTGCCAGGTATGGTTTCGATCTACGTCGACGGCATGGACTCCGAGGAGCTCATCATCAAGCTCGATGCCGCCGGTTTTGAGGTTTCGGCCGGATCGGCTTGCTCAAGCGGCAGCATGGACCCGAGCCACGTGCTCAGCGCCATGGGCATTGGTCGCGAGCAAGCATTGGGCTCGCTGCGTATCTCGTTTGATGACCGCGTGAACCCTTCCGACCTGGATGAGTTCGCCCAGACGCTGCTCTCGATCGTAGGTGCCGCATGATCGTCTCCGAGCTTGAACGTGCGCTGCTGGCGCGCTACCCCAAGGCGGACGCCGAGGGCTGGGATCATGTAGGGCTATCTGTGGGAGATCCTGCTGCCGAGATCACCGGCGTCGCCTGCGCACTCGACGCGACCGAGGCCAACGTGCACCGCGCTCTCGAGGCGGGCGCCAACGTGCTGCTGACTCATCATCCCATCTATATCAAGGCGCCCGAGGCCTTTTGTCCGGCCGATTCCGCACGTCCCCAGTGCAGCGCTGCGCTGTACGAAGCGGCTCGTTGCGGCGTGAGCATCATCTCGCTTCACACCAACCTGGACCGCTCGCACGAAGCGCGCGTTCGCCTGAGCGATTTGCTGGGCGCAGAGCCCATGAGCTCGCTGGAGCATGTGGACGAGCCTGAGCTCACCGGTCTGGGCGCACTTGCGACCCTCCATGACGCCTGCAACCTGCGCGATCTCGCCAATCGTGCCGCCACGACCTATGGCAGTGACCCGCGCGTATGGGGCGAAGCCGAGCACCCGTGCCGCACCGTTGCCATTCTGGGCGGCTCCCTCGGCGATTTTGGTGAGCTTGCCATCGCCGCAGGCGCAGATGTTATTGTGACTGGAGAAGCTGGCTACCACGTGGCGCAGGACCTTGCCTTGCGTGGCCTGGGCGTGATACTACTCGGCCACGACCGCTCCGAAGAGCCGTTCGTGGATATCTTGATGAACTCTGCAGTTGACGCCGGGGTCGACCCCCGTCATACGATTAAAATACTGAACCCTTGCCAATGGTGGACTGTGACAAAAGGAGAGAACTTATGAGCGCCGGCGCTACGCTACTCAAGCTGCAACAGATCGATTTGGAGCTCGCCCGCAACAAGAGCGAACTTGCCAATATGCCGGAGCTCAAGGAGCTCGCTTCCAAGCGCAAGACCTATGTGAAGCTCAAGTCCGAGATGACCAAGCTCTACGCCCAGCGCAAGGACCTGGACATTGAGCTCGACGATCTCAACACTACCGAGATCCAGACCAATAACGCCATCGAGGCCGCCAAGAAGCGTCACGTCGATGGTTCTGACTACCGCGAGGTGCAGGACCTGGAGAACGAGCTTGCCACCCTGGCCAAGCGCCTGGACAAGGTCGAGCACACCCGCAAGGACGTCGTTGTCGCCCATAAGGAGGCGCTCGACCGCGAGACTCGCGCGCAGGCCATCATCGCCAAGTTCGAGGAGGGCGTGAAGGCCGATACCAAGGCCGCCCGCGCCAAGGCCGCCGACCTGCAGGCCCAGATCGATGCCGCCACCAAGGAGCGCACCGCCCTTGCCGCTACGCTGCCGACCGACGTGCTCACCGACTACGAGCGCCTGCTCAAGCAGTTCCGCGGCCTGGCTGTTGAGACCATCCAGGGTAACATCCCTACGGTCTGCCACACCGCGCTGCAGGCTTCGTCCATGAGCGACCTCAACCACGACGGTAGGTCAATTACGCACTGCCCATACTGCCACCGCCTGCTGGTGCTCCCGAGCAAGGAAGCGTAAACGATGGCGGCGCCCAACAATTCAATGCAACTTGAGGGAAAAACGATCCTGTTGGGCATTACCGGCGGGATCGCCGCCTATAAGTCGTGCAATATCGTGCGCCTGATGCAAAAGCGCGGCGCGCGCGTCAAGGTCGTTATGAGCGAGCATGCCACCGAGTTTGTGGGCCCGCTCACCTTCCGTGCGCTCACCAACGAGCCCGTCGCCGTGGGCCTGTTCGACGACCCCTCCGACCCCATCCACCACATTTCACTGGCCCAGGAGCCCGATCTGGTGGTCGTGGCGCCCGCGACGGCCAATATCATCGCCAAGATGGCCAACGGCATTGCCGATGACCTGATTTCTACGACGCTGCTCGCCACGCCGCGACCCATTGTGATCGCGCCGGCCATGAACAATGGCATGTGGAAGGCGCCGGCAACCCAGGCCAATATGGCCACGCTGCGCGACCGCGGGGTGCACGTGGTTGGGCCCGGTAGTGGCTACCTTGCCTGCGGCGACGTGGACACGGGGCGCATGAGCGAGCCCGAGGAAGTCGTCGAGGCCGTCTGCGAGGTATTCAACCCCGCACCCCAGGACCTTGCAGGCAAGCGCATCGTCATCACTGCCGGTCCTACGCACGAACCGATCGACCCCGTACGTTTTATTGGAAACCGATCGTCGGGCAAGATGGGCATCGCCCTGGCGGGGGAGGCCGCTCGCCGCGGTGCCGAGGTCACGCTCGTGCTGGGACCGACATCGCTCGATGTTCCTCGCGGCGTAAAGTGCGTGCGCGTGCAGACCGCCGCAGAGATGCTGCAGGCGGCGTTAAACGCCTTCCAGACGGCCGACGCTGCCATTTGCGCTGCGGCCGTCGCCGACTACACGCCCGCGGCCCCTGCCGACCATAAGCTCAAAAAGGCCAACGAGCGCCTGGATCGCGTCGAGCTCGTCGAGACCGTTGATATTTTGGCTGAGCTCTCGCGCCAAAAGGGAGGGCGGTGCGTGATTGGCTTTGCAGCCGAGACCGATAACGTTGTGGAGTACGCTGAGCGTAAATTGGCCCGCAAGGGCTGCGATGCGATCATCGCCAACGATGTTTCGCGCGCCGATTCGGGCTTTGGAACTGATACCAATAAGGCTTGGATCGTGAGCACATCAGGGACGCAGGAACTTCCCGTGCTAACAAAACCCCAGCTCGCAGATACAATTTTGGACTTGCTCAAAAATAATTAAAAAAGTTCTTGCACAAGTCCAAAGTTTCGGGTTAATATACTCCCTGTTGCGAGCGAGAGCAGAGCAACAAACAAAAGCTTCGGGACGTGGCGCAGCTTGGTAGCGCACTTGACTGGGGGTCAAGGGGTCGCTGGTTCGAATCCAGTCGTCCCGACCAGAAGTTTCCAGGTCAGGCACTTAGTGCCTGACCTTTTTTGTTTTAAGCAATTGCTTAATTTTGATTAAGCAACAGGGTGCCAAAAATCTACCTGCGCGATAATCACCTTTTGCGGCTACTTGCGCGTTTTGCACACGCTTGAGCCGATTTATTAACGCGATATGAATCTACATACGCGTAGCTGGTATACAGCCGAGTATTGGCTGTATTTATCGCGGCGATTAACACAGATATAGCGATTGTAACGAACAAGCGTGTCGCTGTATTTATTCCAGTAGGTCACTTGATCGGTGGACAAGTGGGCTGTTGCAACGAAACGCCAAGCGGGATGAACTCTATACGAGGGCGCCGCAAAGGTAATGACAGGGGAGTACGGCGGGCGCTCTGAGAGCCGCTGCATGACCCCATTTCCCCTCAACCCGACTACCTGTGCCACGAACATCAGACCGTTCGAGTAACCGTCAAAAGAAAAGCCCGCGCGAAGTTGCGCAGGCTTTTCGCTAGACAAGCTAGAAGACAGGCTAGAAGCACCAAGCGGGGCAGACGCAAAGCGAAGCGCTCGCGTCGTCGCCACGCGACGGCCTGCCAGTGCCGGTGACGTCGAGGAAGCACGCAGAAAGTTTCGGTAACACCGAACGCTCCCACCATAAGCTGCTAATGGCAATGGCAGAGTTGGGATTATCGTTATTCGTCACCTTGCCCTTGAAGGCCTCGTACTGGCTACCCTCGGAGGAACTCCAGGGGTAGTCAGAGGCCCAAAGGGAAGTGAAGTCGGAGGTCCAATGGGAGGTGCAGGGCGCGATCTCGGAGTAGCTGAGAAGGAACAGCCTGTCCGAGGTCGCGGTTACGGCGGCGTTCTTATCGATTCCGCCGACGTTGTTCGTGAGCTTCCTGACGGTCTTCACCTTGGACTGGAAATCGGGCGGCATGAGGCTCCAGATCTCGCCGGAGTTCATCTTCGCACGGAGCTCCGACTTCTCCCAGCCACCGGCGTTGGTGTCGGTGGCGTTCATGCGGGGCGAAATACCCGTCGAGGTGGTGAGGAACGTCAGCCCCGCCTTGCCCGAGCCGTCGGCCAAATCGTCATGGTTGATGCCGATGATGCGGTATTCGAGCGTCTTCCCATCGGTGAGCTTCATCTTGAACTTGGTGCCGACATCCATGGCGGCCTTCGCCTTGGCGTAGGCGGGAGACGCCTTGCCCTTCGTGGCGATGTCCTCTGCCACGGCCTTCTGCTCACCGAGCGTCCAGTCCTTCGCGTCCTTGGCGATGGCCGCCTGGACGGTCGCGGAATCGGCCCCTGTGGAGCCGCCACCGGATGTTCCACCGTCCTCGACGCCACCGGTCGCCCCGCTGTTCACCGTGTTGCCGACCAGGTTGAACTGGTTTCGGATGGCCCCGGCCACGCTGGGTCCCGCGAACACGAACACCAGGCCGATGACCGCGATAATCAGGACGTACTCGATGATAGATTGCCCACGAAGGCGGATACCTCTAGGAGATACCCCCATTACAGTCTGAAATAGGCCATCGATAAATTTCGATGGCGATCATTCGGCGCATTGCCTACGATACGGGCAAGCCCCGAGGGGCCGCCGATCGGGCG
>CALHWR010000208.1 GCA_938036665.1 uncultured Collinsella sp.
ATCTCAATATCCTTGAGCGTCTGCGCCAGGGCGGAATCGAGACACTCGCGCAGGTAGCGCTGAACATTGTAAATGGGAATAAGCAGCGACAGAACAGGGCTGCCAGAGGCGTTAGTAGACAAATGTGCTCCTTAGGAAATACCTGTCGTTTCATGGTATCAAAGGGTCAGCGCGCCAGCGGACGTTTATATAATCTATGGAGCCTCTTGCGGGCAAAGTAGCCGCACGTCATGCGGCGGGCCCGTAGCAGGTTCCTGCGTTTTATTCAAAGCTTGCCGTCAAGGTGCGCCGAGCCTTTACAATAGGACAGTCCCAAGGACGTATTCGATAGCTTCCGCGCAGCGCTCGCGCGCCGCGCGTGAAAGGATATATTGCCCCATGCCTTCAACCCTTCCCGCCCCCATCGATAAGCTCGCCATCGTTGTCGTCACGTACAAGCGCCAGGAACTCCTGGCCAACTTGTTCGACTCCATGACCGAGCTCACGGCAACGCCCTGGCGCATCGTGATTGTCGATAACGAGAATTCGCGCGAGACCGAGGCCATGTGCACCGCATTTAACGAGCGCCTCGCCAACCTGTGGGGCATCGACACCGACCAGCCCGACGCGCAGGGTGGCACCGACCGCGTTATATACGCGCCGCAGCTTGAAAACGGTGGCGGCGCGGGTGGCTTCTCCGCCGGCACCAAATGCGCCTACGACCTGGGCGCCCAGTGGTTCTGGGTGATGGACGACGACGTGCTCGTCATCCCCGAAGGCATCGAGCGCTTGGCCAAGTGGACCGACTGTTACGACGTCATTCAGGGTTCGCGCCTGGACTTTGACGGCGGCGCCTTCTTTTGGCAGTACCAGCTCATCCTTTCGCTCGGCATCCCTAACCCCATCGCCAAGTGGGATTTGGGACCCGAGGGCTACCGCACCATGAACCAACTGTGCTTTGAGGGCGGCATGTTCTCGCGCCGCGTGGTCGACAAGATTGGCCTGCCCGACGCGCGCTTCTTTATCTACGGCGACGATGCCTGCTACGGCTACGTGGCCAGCCAGCACTTCCCCGCCGCCGTGGTTGCCGACGTGGTGCTCAAGCGCGCCCGCGCCGTCTCTAACTGGGATATCGCCGGCAAGCGCCAGCTCAACTCCACGAGCGACACCAACCGCTACTACATCATGCGCAACCGCGGTTATCTGGCACGCTACATGCAGATCTACGGCGACTACCACCCCGTGCTGTTCCGTCTGGGCAATGCCGCGACCTTCTGCAAGGAGTTCATTCGTCTGGCAGCAGTCGACAAATGCTTTAAGACCGGCATTCCGGCGCTGCGTCGCGGCATGAAGGACGCCCGCAAGATCGTTAAGGATCCCAACTGGAAGCCCATGCCGCCCCTGAAGGACGCCGAGTAGTAAAGGGCTTTCGCCCGCCGCTACAGTCGTTGACACACCACGGACACACGCTGACCGTCAAAACCAAAGCCCCAACGCATGCGCCCGACGGCGGGGCGCGGCACGCGGATATCATCGATGCCGTCGCGCTCTATGTCGAGCAGCGCCTGAACCGCTAACAGTTCCAGGCCCAGGGCATCGACGCCAGGGTCATACAACATGTTGATCGTAATGAGCGGTCGCTCATCGAGCATGCCGAGCGTGTCGGCCACGTCAAACACCCGACCGGTGGGAATCACCTGGATATCCCAGCGATCCGAGACGCCACTTCGCTTGGAGCTGGGATTGCAATAGCCGGACAGTCCAAAGCAAAGCCCCTGCAGCGCCAGATGATAGGCTGTCGTCATATCTGATTTGTCCACATCGATGCCCAGATCGCCGATAGCACAGCTCAAAGCTTGCTTTACAGCGTCCTCGTCTCCTCGACACAACCCGTCATGGAACGAGTCGATAACTCCAACGTCCTCAACGGCGCACTCAAACCATTCCAGAATTACAAGACGGAGCGCCTGACGCACTTCGTTGTTAGGCAGGCGCAGGGAACGAAGGCACGCGCCGTCCTCCGAATGCCCCGTCATGTCCGTCGTAAGAAATCCAGACAGATACAGCGCAGTCCAGATATCTTCGGGCTTGGCGACATCGACCTTCTCGGCATGCATATGCACTGGCGCCTCAATAAACCCATGCGGCTCAACCAAATCGAACAGTGCGGACAGGCGCATAAGATTCCAGTCGCCGACGCATGCGCTCAGACGGTCGGCGTAACCATACAGATCTGCCCGAACGGGCGCGACGCAACCGCGATGTGCGTAGTCCACCACGCGCTCCGGGATCGAGCAATAAAAACCACCAAACAGATAGCCCTCAAGCCACTCACGCGCGTCATCCAGACAGCCGTTGCGACCGATGCGATCCAACAGCACCTGGACTTCGTCGTCCGAAAAACCGAACCATCGATCACACCAGCTCGACAGCGGTGTCGCCGACCGATAGGAAACCCCACGTTGGGACAACGCGAACTCGGCAGGACCGGGGCGCTCGCCCATAAGACACGTCAATCGCAACGAGTCGCCGGCGTCGGCAATGGTGTCGAACAACATTCGGCTGAGCGACTCTAGGGGATCCACGCTACCGTCGTCCTTAGCGCCCAAACGCTTTGGACATACTGCGTCGTAGTCGTCTATCAGAAGAACAACTTGCTCATCGAAAGCTGTCTGAAGCAGTTTAATAAGCACGCCAAGCGCCGCATCGATCTCCTTATCGCCGGCCACCCCACGCGCCGCCCTCTCGATAAGACGGACCTCACGTCTTGACAGATCAGGCGCGTCAAGCAGCGGCAGCAATCGGGCGCACTCGTGCGCGACAGCGCTGCGAATAGCCGCCGCAGCATCGGTGTCGCGCCTCGCAGCGGCAGCTGAAAAGTCGAGCATGATGACCGGGTAACACGCGCACTCATCACGATAGCGACCACCGCCCGCCTGCCAAATCTGGGTGCCGACGAACGGGCTTCGATCCGGCCGTCGGTGATCAGATCGTTCCAAATAGCATTTGAGCATCGATAGATTCATGCTCTTGCCAAAACCCTTGGGCCGACAACAAAGCGCAACAGGTGCTTCGCTGTCCAATATATCGGCAATAAACATAGTCTTATCGACGAGTAAACACCAATTGATTGCATCAGAAAAGTCGTGCACTTCAACCGGCAGAGCTGCGTTATCCGCATAATTGAGCAACCGCGCGCCAAACGCATGAGCAACACCATAATTCGCCTGTTCAGACACCGTAAACTCTCCCTCTAACGCAGCACGATGCCCATTGTAGCGAGCGGGTAGAGCGCAACAATATTGACATGAAAACGTTTCGGGCAGCGGTAGCAACAGACCCCCGAGGGGGCATAACAAATCGTTGCACAACAAAAACGGGGCCAGATGCCGCCGCACCGGACCCCGTCCCAAACTCTTATAGAAAACGATCTGGAAGATTACTCCTCCAAGCCGTCCTCCCCAGAAGCCTTCTTTTGCTGATCGAGCTTATGCTTACCACTTACGATAGACGTAGCGCCCAGCGTGGCCAAGCTCGCACTGGCAAGGCTCGCCATCACAATCAGATCGCCCGTCTTGGGCATGTTACCGCCCGAAGACTTGGTAGTTGTAGTCGTCGTGGTCGTGGTGGTCACCGTTTTGGAGTCATTTTGCCCCTGGACCTGGTCATCGGGGTTGCCCTTACCGCTGTTCTCGCCCTGCTGCTTTCCGCCCTCGGTCTTGCTCTCGTCCTCGTCCTTCTTCTGTTCGGACTTGTCGCTCTTCTCCTCAGAGCTAGAACCCTTATCGGATTTGGTCTTCTCGGGAGCCTTGTCCTTGGAGTCGCCCTTTGCGGCTTCGATCTTTTCCGTGGAAACCTGATCAGAGTTGCCCTTGTTCTGGGTCGAGCCGTTATTGACGCCAGCCATCAGCGAAGAGCCCAGCGTAGAACCAAGCTGCTCGGAGAAAGAAGGCTTCTTGTCCGGCGAAGCAACGGGAACGTCCGGCGCCTTATTCGAGTCATCCTTGGAAGCATCGGAACCAGGGGTTGCGTCAGAGCCGGAGCCGTTGTTAGAGCCGGTGCCAACGGACGAATCGCTCGAGCCGGTGGATGAGTTAGAGGTGCCAGCGCCGGTCGAACCAGAAGCGTCGCTGTCCGTATTGCCGGCAGAGCTTGAAGACGAATCGCCCGCAGCAGAGCCGTTTGAATCGGAGCCGTTCGAGGTAGAGCCGTTGTTGGTAGTGCCACCAGCAGAGCCATCACCGTCAGCACCGGTCGAGGGCGCATCCATCCTGTCATCGTTGGCATCGTCGCTCGAGTCGTCATTCGAATCAGGCGTCGGCGAGGGCGCCGGCGTGGGCTCGGGCTGCACGGGCGTCGCAGCGGCAGCGGCCTCGTCCTCGGCGATATAAACCAAGCAGTCCTTCAGCTCGTTGCGGTAGCGGTTCTTCCAGCCCTCATGATACTGGGGCTGGCTCGAATACTTGGTCGCCACGTTATTGACCACACTGTTGGAAAGCGCCGTCACAAACTCGCGATCAGTCATACTGTTAGAAAGGTTTGCCCAACGGAAGAAGTCCCTGCAACCACCGGTGCCGCACATGTTGGTGATGCTCCACACCATGCCCTTAACGCAATCGGCACGGCCCGAAATATCAATGCCCAGGCCGCTCTTGAGCCACGCCTCGGTCACCGCATAGTACGAGTTGTACGCATACGCATCCTGCAGAGCCGAGAACTCAACAGGGTCGGTGTTATAAGCACCTTGGAAAGCCTCCTGCGCAATACGGCCCAACTCGGTGAGCTGGCCGTTCTCGTACATGGCATTGCTCGTGTTGGAAATCTCGCTGCCGCGATCAATCGCATCCTTGAGCATGCTGTATTTTTCGGGGTTGTAGTTGTAGGCCTGCTTCATAAACGGGATGAGCGACCAACGACGGTCGAACTGGTAATAACCCAGCGCGTTATAACCGTCACCGTACGAAAAGCCCTGGTTATAGTTGCCGTGACTCTCGTATTTGGTGAAGTACTTCATCTCGGGAGTCACGTTAACAAACGAAACGCCCTGGACCGACCTCAGCACGCCCGAGAAGGACTGCTGGGTGTAGAGACCCTTATCGATATCGGTGGCATCCGAGGCAACGCCCGGCGTGGGCTCCTCGGCAGCGGCGGGTGCCGGCACGGAAACGGCGCCAAACGAAAGCGCCAGCGTCAGGCCCGCGACAATAGCAGAATGCTTGGGCTGCATAAGATCCTCCCTGCATTGGTGTAGTTAAAGTGCAGTTTGCAAAGATAAAAATAAGTATTGCAGCTCGCCCGTTGTTGCACAACAACCCCTCGGTAAACGGCAACAACCCTCCGCGAAATCTAAAGGAATTAAACAAACTGGTCGTCGGGCACCAGAAGAAGATCGCCGTAGCGCCCCATCAGCCCGTCTCTCAACTGACAGAAAGCGGGGATATAGACGTTCAAGATACGCTGAATCAAATCTTGAGCGAGCTTGTTGTCATAGATATGAACGTTCGTATTGCGATCCCTGAGCATATCTAGCCATGCCGCCTCATCAATAAAATCGTAGAATCGGTAGGCTTCCTTCAAGATGGCACGAGGAGACCCCGATGCAGCAAGCGTGGCGCCCTCATACTCGAGCAGACGTTTAAGGAGCTTCCAGCTCAGTTCAAACTGAAGGTTGAACTTATTAATCAATCCACTCTGAACAAAATCATTGCTAAGATCCTGATTGGGTGCATCCTCAAGATTCGCCAAGGCGCTGGCAAAGTTCTCATATTTTTTCATACAGAATCACACCATCCCTGGCAATTTCATCGAGCAATTGCTGCGATAAGGACTCATCCAGATTGACGACGTCTATATCTAAAAGAGTATCAAGACGCTCCTCTATCAGATATGAGAAACGGTCGAAATCCCGGCAACCTGCTACAGCAATATCAATATCGCTCTTAGGCAAATTGTCACCGCGGGCACGAGAACCAAACAGCACAACCTTCTCGGCGTCACATTCCCGAGCAAAAACCTCGATTTGCTTGTACACCTTGTCGAGAGATGCCATTTGAAATCCTACAGCTTAATGTCGAAGTTGATCTCGGGGACGGCGGCCAGGTCGGCCAACGTCACGCCGTCGACGTACTTTTCGATCACGTCGTCCAGACCACGCCAGAATTTGACGGTCGAGCAAAGATCGCTGCGGGCGCAGCTGTTGTCGATGCCATCGCACGCCACCGGGGCCGTGCTGCCCTCGACGGCGCGTAGGATGTCGCCGGCGCGAACCTCGGCCGGGTCCTTGGCCATCATGTAGCCACCGCCCTTGCCGCGTACGCTCTTAAGCAGGCCCGCCTTCATGAGCGGACGAACCAGCTGTTCCAGATACTTTTGCGAGATACGCTCGCGGTCGGCGACCTCGCGCAGGGCGATCTTGCCCTCGGCGTCACCAAGCGCTGCGATATAGATCATCAGTCGGAGGGCATAGCGGCCCTTAGAAGAAATGAGCATACCTACCCTCCCATCGCATCTTGGACAACATAACCAGGTTTGTTTGTCCCAAATCTTAAGTAAGTGGGACAAACACAACAGGTTATTTTGTCCCACATCTAGAAAAGTCGAGTGGATTAGTCGGGTTTTCCCTTGACTAACGCCGAACCCATAGTAACTTTATTCCGAGAAGATTCCTAGGGTTTAGCACACCTATGAGTACACCATATACAGAGAGGGACAGCATGAGCGCAAATCCGCTGCTTTCCATCGAAGGTCTGACCGCCTCCGTGGACGAGAAGACCATCCTCCACAACGTCAACCTTAACGTCGCCGCCGGCGAGACCCACGTGTTGATGGGACCCAACGGCGCCGGCAAGTCCACCCTTGGCCACCTGGTCATGGGCGACCCCGTCTACACGGTCAACGACGGCCGCATCGTCTTTGACGGCCAGGACATCACCGAGCTCACCACCGACAAGCGCTCGCGCGCCGGCCTGTTCCTGAGCTTCCAGGCCCCTGTCGAGATCCCCGGCGTGCCACTGTCGAGCTTTTTGCGCGCCAGCATCGCCGGCCGCCCCGGCCTGGAGATGAAGGGCAAGGAATTCCGTCGTCGCGTCAAGGAGCTCGCGGCCGAGCTTAACATGGATACCGCCTACCTCAACCGTGAGCTGGGCGTGGGCTTCTCGGGCGGCGAGAAAAAGAAGGTCGAGATGCTCCAGCTTCTGCTGCTGCAGCCCAAGCTCGCCATCTTGGACGAGACCGACTCCGGCCTGGACGTCGACGCCCTGTCCACCGTCAGCCACGGTATGGACGCCTACCGCAAGAGCTGCGACGGCTCCATGCTCATCATCACGCACAACACGCGCATCCTGGAGCACCTGGATGTCGACCGCGTCCACGTTATGGTCAAGGGCCACATCGTGCGCGAGGACGATGCCTCGCTGATCCCCTGGATCGACAAGAACGGCTTTGAGACCTTCGAGCGCGAGGCCGCCGAGCAGCGCGCCCAGGCCGAGGCCGCCGCTGCCGAGCAGCAGGCGTAAAGGGGCGACGCAATGACCAAGAACCGCACCGAGGTCGCGGACATCGACCGCAGCCTCTACGACTTCACCTACGGCGAGGAGGGATTCGAGCGCCTCGACGCCGGCATCACGCCCGACATCGTGCGCGAGATCAGCGCCAAGAAGGACGAGCCACAGTGGATGCTCGATCTGCGCTTAAAGTCCCTCGAGATCTTCAATCGTTTTCCCGACCCGACGTGGGGCCCCTCGATCGAGGGCCTGGACATGGACAACATCGTCACCTACGTCAAGCCCAACACCGACCAAAAGCACGACTGGGAGTCGGTGCCCGACGACATCAAGAACACCTTTGAGCGCCTGGGTATCCCCGAGGCCGAGCGCAGCTACCTGGCGGGCGTCGGTGCGCAGTACGACTCCGAGCTGGTCTACCACAACATGCAGGACACGGCGTCCAAGATGGGCATCGTCTACTCCGGCATCGAGGAGGCCCTGCACGACCCGCAGTGGGAGCCGCTCATCCACGAGAAGTTTATGACGCTCATCCCGCCCACCGACCACAAGTTTGCGGCCCTGCACGGTGCCGTGTGGTCGGGCGGCTCGTTTGTCTACGTGCCCAAGGGCACCAAGCTCGATTTTCCGCTGCAGAGCTACTTCCGCCTTAACGCCAAGGGTGCCGGCCAGTTTGAGCACACGCTCATCATCGTCGAGGACGACGCCGACCTGCACTTTATCGAGGGTTGCTCCGCGCCCAAGTACAACGTTGCCAACCTCCACGCCGGCGCCGTCGAGCTCTTTGTGGGCAAGCGTGCACATCTGCGCTACTCGACCATCGAGAACTGGTCCAAGAATATGTACAACCTCAACACCAAGCGTGCGCGCGTGGACGAGGACGGCGATATCGAGTGGATCAGCGGTTCCTTCGGCAGCCACGTGGGCTACCTCTACCCCATGAGCGTGCTCAACGGCCGCCGCGCCCGCTCGAGCTTTACCGGCATCACCTTTGCCGGCGCCGGCCAGAACCTGGATACCGGCTGCAAGGTCGTGCTCAACGCGCCCGATACCTCGGCAACCGTCGAGACCAAAGGTATCTCCAAGAGCGGCGGCATTCAGACCTTCCGCAGCTCTATCGTGGCCACGCCCAAGGCAGAGGGTTCCAAGGCAACCGTGAGCTGCCAGTCGCTCATGCTCGATGACCAGAGCCGCTCCGACACCATCCCCGCCATGGACATCCGCGCCAAGAACGTCGACATCGGCCACGAGGCCACCATCGGCCGCATCGGCGACGACAAGGTGTTCTACCTGATGAGCCGCGGCATCTCGGAGGAAGAGGCCCGCACCATGATCGTCAACGGCTTTGCTAACCCGGTCTCCAAGGAGCTGCCGCTGGAGTATGCCGTCGAGATGAACAACCTGATCAAGCTCGAGATGGAAGGAGCGATCGGATAATGAAACAGGAAACCAACGCCGCTGCTACCACGCTCGAGCAGGTCAACGCGATGCCCGCAGCAACCTGGGGCTGGTTGAAAATGAACCAGACCAAGCTCGAGCTCTCTGACGAGCTTGCCGCCACTCCCGCCGAGGCCGTTGAGGTCGAGGGCTTGGACGAGCAGTTCTCCGGCGCGGCCGACGCCTTCGACACCGCCATGGACGCCATGGCCGAGCGCTTCCCCGAGCGCCGTGCCTCCGCCCCCGGTGATGCCGCCGACCGCGCCCGCATCACGCCCGAGACCGAGCTCGATGTCCCCGCCACCTCCGTCTACCAGGCCGGTGCCATTAAGCTCGAGGAGGAGCTCTCCCCTGCTGAAGCCTTCGAAACCGGCATGGGCGAGGCTGCCTACGCCTACTTGGCCGAGCACGCTACCAAGCGCATCGTCATCGATGTGCCCGCATACCAGCACGCCACGGTTACCGTGCGTGTGAGCGGTGTCGATGCCGCCGCGGCCATCGCCGCCATCGACATCGTCGCTCGCCCGCAGGCAACGCTCGACCTGCATATTGCCCTAGACTCTCCTGTTACCGGCGAGGGTGTCGTGGGCTCCGTGCTACGCGTGTGCGCCCACGAGTACGCCACCGTCAACGTGACCTGCACGCAGACACTCGACGACAGCTGGATCGCACTCGACGACACCGGCCTGTTCCTGGACGAGGGCGCGCGCGTCAACGTGCAGCACACCGTCCTGGGTGCCGGCGCCAGCGCCACCGGCCTTGCCGGCGACCTGTTGGGCGACACCGCCAAGGTGACCATCGATACCGATTACCTGGGCGCCCGCGAGCAGGTGCGCGACTTTAACTACGAGCTGCGCCACCGCGGTCGCAAGACCGAGTGCGAGATCGACGCCAACGGCGTGCTGACCGGCACGTCCAAGAAGGTCTACCGCGGCACCATCGACCTCGTGCACGGCTGCAAGGGTGCAACCGGCACCGAGCGCGAGACGGTGCTCTTGGCTAACAAGGGCGTCGACAACAAAACCGTTCCCGTCATCCTCTGCGACGAGGACGACGTCGCCGGCAACCACGGCGCCACCATCGGCCACGTCCGCGACGAGCAGCTGTTCTACCTCGCCTGCCGCGGCCTTGACCAAAACGCAGCCGAGGACCTGTTCATCCGCGCCAAGCTGGAGGACGCTGCGCTTTCCGCCACCGACGAGCGCACCCGCGCCGCCGTCGTCCGCCTGGGCAACAACCTGATCGACAACTTTGAGGAGGAGCTCGCATGATCGATACCGAGCACGTTAAATGTGACACCTGTACCGCACCGGAGCCTATGGAGCTCGACGCCAGCGACGAGGCTTCGCGCGGCTGGCCCACCGTAGATATCGAGACCAACCCCTACAAGGGCCAGTTCCCGCTGTTCCAGCAGCACCCCGAGATCGCCTTCCTCGATAGCGCCGCCACCGCGCAGCGCCCTGCCTGTGTGCTCGACGCCGAACGCGACTTCTACCAGCGCATGAACGCCAACCCTCTGCGCGGCCTGTACTCGCTGTCCGTCGAGGCCACCGACGCCATCGCGAAGGTCCGCCAACAGATCGCCGACCTCATCGGCGCCCCCAACGCCAACGAGATTGTCTTCACCCGCAACACGAGCGAGTCGCTCAACCTGGTCGCCAAGAGCTTTGCGCCCACAGTGCTCGAACCGGGCGACGAGGTCGTCATCACCATCATGGAGCACCACTCCAACCTGATTCCGTGGCAGCAGGTCTGCCGCGGGACCGGTGCCAAGCTCGTCTACCTCTACCCCACCAAGACCGGCCAGCTCACGACCGAGGAGGTTCTGGCCAAGGTGGGCCCCAAGACCAAGATCCTGGCCGTGGGTCAGGTCTCTAACGTGCTGGGCGTCGAGAACCCGGTCAAGAATCTCGGCAAGCTCGTGCACAAGTACGGCGGCTATCTGGTCGTCGACGGCGCACAGTCGCTGCCGCACATGCCAGTCAATGTGGCCGATCTGGGCGCCGACTTCTTTGCCTTTAGCGCGCACAAGGCCATGGGCCCCATGGGCATCGGCGTGCTGTGGGGCAAGATGGACCTGCTCAACGCCATGCCGCCCATGCTTACCGGCGGTGAGATGATCGACTCGGTTACTGAGCAGGACGCCGTCTGGGCTCCCGTCCCCGAGAAGTTCGAGGCCGGCACGCAGGACGCCGCCGGCATCTTCGCCACAGGCGCCGCCCTCGACTACCTCGTCAACACGGTGGGCTACGAAAACATCCAGGCACGCGAGCAGGCACTCGTCCACTACCTGATGGGCGAGCTCATGCAGCTCGACTTTGTCCAGATCATCGGCTCAATCTATTGGGATAACCACCACGGTGTCGTGAGCTTTAATGTCAAGGGCATCCACCCGCACGATGTCGCGAGCATCATGGACATGGACGGCGTCTGCATCCGCGCCGGTCACCACTGCGCGCAGCCGCTGCTCACCTGGCTGGGCGTCGAGAACCTTGCCTGCTGCCGCGCCAGCGTGGCCTTCTACAACGACAAGGCCGACATCGACAAGTTCATCGCCGGCCTGCATCACGTTTGGAGCACGTTCAATGGGTAATCTGTACACCTCCACCACATTTATGGAGCACAACTCGCACCCCGACTATAAGTACGAGATGGATGCTCCCACGCACGAGCACGACGGCATCAACCCCAGCTGCGGCGACGAGCTCACCTTGCAGCTGCGCGTTGAGAACGACGTGATCGAGGAGGCGTCCTTTACCGGCCACGGCTGCGCCATTAGCCAGGCCAGCGCCGACATCATGGCCGACCTCATCACCGGCGAGACCGTCGAGGAAGCTCGCCGCTTGGCAGAGCTCTTCCTCGCCATGATCCGCGGCGAGCAGCTCTCCGAGGAGGACTTGGAAGACCTGGACGAGGCCGCCCAGCTCCAGGACATCTCGCACATGCCCGCCCGCGTCAAATGCGCCGAGCTCGCCTGGCGCACCCTCGACGGCATGCTCACGGGACAAAATAATCAGTAGTATTTGTCCCAAATCTTAAGAATTTTGTTGGCCGAATCGCTTGACAAGAGTGGTTCGGCCATTTTCTATTCCGAGCCCTCAGCCTGAGCATTCACCCGAACATAAGCGCGCACGATACGAGAGACGGTACTCTTGCTGATTCCCGTATATCGTTCGATCTCGCGCACCGTGTAGCCGACATCGTGCAGGGCGAAAATGATTCCATCTCGCCGCGAGGGCGCTACGGTCTTGAGTTCGTTGAGCGGCACGCCCAGGCGCTTCGCCATCTTGTCGGCAAACGCACGCCGCTCCCACTCTGTCTCATCCATATCGTGAATCACCGGATCGGAACCATCGGGCATCGACAGAGAATAATCCAGAAACCCCTTGGCAGACTCAAAGAGCTCAAGCACACAAGAAGGGTCCGAAAATCCCCTCGTCGTATCGTTGTCATACGCTCTCAGATACTCGGCAAAGCTGCTCCAGGGATAACGCTCGATCAGGGCGATACCCGCCTCCTGCGGATTAGCGTGAACATAGCGAATGGCAGCCATTAGATAACGGTCGGTATCGAGCGAGCGCCGGTCAAAACGGTTCTGGAACAGATGACCCGTGCGCCCCGTGCGCTTATTGAACCGCCGCGCGTACGTCAAAAGCAGCCGGTGCATCGCCGCGCTCATCGCGTCCTCGTAATCTGCAAGCACCAGATGCACGTGATTGCCCATAAGGCACCAGGCGATAACCGTCACGCCCGCCTCGCGGCAGCACTCGCGCATCAGCTCCAAAAACTCCCACCGGTCTTCATCGCCCTCAAAGATGAGCTGCTTGCCCACACCGCGGGCACAGACATGGTAAAAGCCGGTAACCGTTCTCCAAACGCGCTGCATGGCGCTCCCTTCGCCGGGATCTGATTGCCATCCAATACAGCACGATTGAAGCGTGCCATCAAAACATTCACGCAAAACAATACACTCGCGCGGCCAAAGGCAGTAAACGGGCGGCGAACGGCACCGTTGCAACAGGTCAACCCCTGCAACGCTTACAAGAGCTGACCAAAAGCTTGCCCAAGACGAACCCCCTCTACGGAAGTTCGCGACCACAGAACATATAGTTAAACCGTTTCAATTAAAACTTCCGGACTTCTCGCTACGAAAACTGAGCCGTTCGCCGAATATTCCGTGCATTTCGCGGTATTATAGGGGCTGCATGTCATGTCCCTTTCGAAGGGTCGCCCGGCAATCGCCAGCCACGACCCCCAGACGGGACGCCAACACGATAGAGAGGAGAGGCATGCAGTACTCACAGGAAGTGGAGAACATGTGCCCCGTTGCCAAGGGTGCATACCACGGCCCCGCACCCATCCCCGAAGAGGGCAAGTGGGTCCAGGCTAAGGAGATCAAGGACATCAGCGGCTTTA